>JAKLKS010000182.1 GCA_023150535.1 Planctomycetota bacterium | reverse complement strand
AGGATGCGCCCGGTGAACCGGTTGTTGCCGGCGGGATAGTCGGGCGACACGTTGGTCTCGTTGTCCACCCCCACGTCCGCCCCCTCGTCCCCGGAGAAGGCGTAGGGCTGGGTCTTCGGGATCCTCCCCTCGGCCACCCTCTTCCCGTCCACCGAGAGGACCGACGTCCCGCCCGTCCCCGGCTTCCCGGGATGCTCGGGGGTGAACTCGTAGACCACGGTGTGCTTCCCCGGGGCGAGCGGGGCCTCCGAGGCGATGTTGGTGCGCTCGAGGGCGAACCAGTTGTACTCGTGGTGGACGCGGCCCTCCTTCATGTAGAGGGTCCAGCCGCCGAAGAAGCCGGCCTGGGCGATGATGACCCCCCCCGCGGCGTCGTCCTTCACCTCGATCTCCGCCGTGACGGTGTGGCGGACCCCCTTCACGTTGATGAAGACGTTCTCCATCAGGCCCGTCATGCCCTCGTACACGGTGAGCGAGGTCCGCCCCCCCATCAGGTCGGGCCGTCCGGCGACGGCGGGGTTGAAGCGCTCCGAGCGGCGGTCGTCGATGGGGAGGACGTGGTTGCGGACCGCCTCCTTCAGGAAGACCTCCTGCAGCTCCTTCAGCTTCGCGGGCTCCTTCGCCGCGAGGTCCTCGGCCTGGCTGAAGTCCTCCTCCACGTGGTAGAGCTCCCAGACGTCCTCGGACAGGGGCGGGGTGGACCCCATGAGCCAGGGGATCGAGTGGCGGGTGCAGGCGACCCAGCCCTCGTGGTAGACGCCCCGGTTGCCGAACATCTCGAAGTACTGCGTCCGGCGGCGGTCCTTCGCGGCGGCGTCCTTCGCCGCGTAGAGCATGGAGACGCCGTCCATGGGCCTCTGCCCGATCCCGTTCACGACCCTCGGCTCCGGGATCCCGGCCGCCTCGAGCACCGTCGGCGCCACGTCGATCACGTGGTGGAACTGGGAGCGGAGCCCGCCCTTCGCCTCGAACCCCTTCGGCCAGTGCACCACCATCCCGTTGCGCGTGCCCCCGAAGTGGCTGGCGACCTGCTTCGTCCACTGGAAGGGGGTGTTCCCGGCCCAGGCCCACCCGATGGCGTAGTGGGGGAAGGTGGAGGGGCCGCCCCAGTCCTCCACGTGGCCCATCATCTGGTCGGCCCGTCCGACGATCCCGTTGAGGGCCATCATCTCGTTGTAGGTGCCCTCGGGGCCGCCCTCGGCGCTGGCCCCGTTGTCCCCCGCGATGTAGAAGAGGAGCGTGTTGTCCAGCTCCCCGATCTCCTCCAGCCGCTGCACGAGCCGCCCCACCTCGTGGTCGGTGTGCTCCGCGAAGCCGGCGAAGGCCTCCATCTGGCGCTCGAAGAGCCGCTTCTGGTCGGCGGTCATGCCGTCCCAGGCGGGGATCTCCTTCGGGCGCGGGGTCAGCTTCGCGTCCGCGGGGACGACCCCCATCTCCTTCTGCCGGGCGAAGGTCTCCTCGCGGAGCCGGTCCCAGCCGCCCGCGAACCTCCCCCTGTACTTCTCGATCCACTCCTTCGGCGCGTGGTGGGGCGCGTGCGTGGCCCCCGTGGCGAAGTAGATGTAGAAGGGCTTGTCCGGCGTGAGGGACTGCTGGGCGCTCACCCACCGGATCGCCTGGTCGGTCATGTCCGTCGTGAAGTGGTAGCCCGGGGTCGTCGGCGTCTCGATGCGCACCGTCCCGTCGAAGAGGCCCGGCGCCCACTGGTTCGTCTCGCCGCCGATGAAGCCGTAGAACTTGTCGAACCCCGACCGCGTCGGCCAGCGGTCGTAGGGGCCGGAGACCGAGACCTCCCAGGGGGCGGTCTCGTGGTACTTCCCGAAGGCGGCGGTGCTGTACCCGTTCTGGCGGAGGATCTCGGCCAGCGGCGTCACCGAGAGGGGCCGCACCCCGGTGTTGCCCGGGAATCCCGTGGCCAGCTCCATGATGGCGCCGGCGTTGTTCACGTGGTGGTTGCGCCCCGTGAGGAGGGCCACGCGGGTGGGGCTGCAGAGCGCCGTCGTGTGGAACCGGTTGTAGCGCAGCCCTCCCGTGGAGAGCCGGTCCAGGGTCGGCATCCGCACCGGGCCGCCGAAGGAGCTCCCCTGCCCGAAGCCGAAGTCGTCGAGCAGGATGATCACCACGTTCGGCGCCCCCTTCGGCGCCTTCACCTCGAAGCGGGGCGGGGCCTTGGCGTTGCGGGCGTCGAGCTCGGTGATGGGGGTCGTGGCCGGCTCGGGGATGGGGAGGACCGTCCGGTCGAGGGCGGGCGGCGGCGCGTCCCCCTCCGCGGCGAGGAGCGGCGCGTCCAGCCGGGCCTCCAGCGCCGCCAGCAGGGCCAGCCCCGGGAGCAGGGCGGCGGCGAGGGTCGTCGGTCTCATGGGGGGGTTCTTCCTCCTGGTGGGGACGGACGGCGGCGCCGGTTCCGCCGGGCGTCCCGACCGGAGAGGATAGGGGACCGTTCCGACGGCGGGGACAACTTCCCGGAGCGGCCGGCCTCTCCTAGTCTGGAGATCCGCCCCGGAGGACCGACACCAATGGACCGCCGCCTCCTCGCCCTCGCCGCGCCCCTCCTCCTCGCCGCCTGCGCCGCCCGGCCCTCCGGACCGGGCAGGGCCGCCACCTCTCTCGAGGAGTTCGGCCTGCGATCGGAACCCGCCCCCGCCGCGGCCCCCTCCCCCGCCCCGGGGGGGCTCGAGGAGGCCGTCGCCGCCGCCTCCCCCGCGGGGAAGGAGGACGACCGGTGGCGCTTCTCGGCCACCCCCTTCCTCTGGGCGGCGCGGTTCGACGCCTCCCTCGAGGTCAAGGGCCGCTCCGCCGCCTCGACCCTCTCCTTCGGCGACGTCTGGGACCACCTCGACGTCGCCGGGATGCTCCACCTCGAGGCCTCGAGGGGCCGCTGGTCGGCCTTCGGGGAGTTCCTCTGGGTGGACCTGGGGGCGGACGGGACCGGGCCGCTCGGCGGCGAGGTGGACCTCTCCTTCACCCAGGCGGTGGCGAACCTGAACCTCGGGTACCGCCTCCTCGGGGACGGCGCCGCCCCGGGGGGAGGCGCCGCCCTCCCCGCCTCCCTCGAGGGCTACGCCGGGGCCCGCTACACGAGGCTGCACGCGAAGCTCGACCCCGCCGCCGCGGGGAGCGCCACCGGCGGCCTCGACTGGGTGGACCCGGTGGTCGGCGTCCGGGCCCGGCTGGACGCCTCCCCCACCCTCGCCTTCGTCCTCCGGGGCGACGTCGGCGGGTTCGGGGGGAGGTCCGACCAGTCCTGGTACGCCCAGGGCGGCCTCCACTGGAGGACCTCCGCCGCGGTCTCCCTGGAACTGGGGTGGGCGATCCTCACCCAGCGGTACCGGGAGGGGGACGAACCGGACGACCTGGCCGTGCGCACGGCGATGTCGGGGCCCTTCGGGGGAGTGACGTTCCGGTTCTAGGACGGTCCCTCCGAACCCCTCCCCCCCGATCCGGTTAGATTCCCGGATCCCCATGGACGCCCCGGCCCCCTCCCCGCCCCCGACGGACGGCTCCGCTCCCGTGGTGTCCCTCCGCGGCATCGGCCGGGACTTCGGGAGGGTGCGGGCCCTCGACGGGGTCACCCTCGACCTCCCCCCCGGCTCCGTGGGCCTCCTCGGCCCCAACGGCGCCGGGAAGTCCACCATGCTCAAGATCCTCCTCGGCCTCCTCCCCCCCTCCCGCGGCGAGGCCTCGGTCCTCGGCGTGGACCCCGTGCGCGACCCCCGCGGGGTCCGCCGCCGCGTCGGCTACATGCCCGAGGTGGACGCCTACATCACCGGCCTCACCGGGGTCGAATCCGTCTCCTACGCCGGCGTCCTCTCCGGCCTCCCCCGATCGGCCGCCATGCAGAGGGCCCACGCGGTCCTCCACTACGTCGGCCTCGGCGAGATCCGCTACCGCAAGGTCGAGGAGTTCTCCACGGGGATGCGCCAGCGGGTCCGACTCGCCCAGGCCCTCGTCCACGACCCCGATCTCCTCTTCCTCGACGAGCCGACCAACGGGCTCGACCCCGACGGGAGGGAGGAGATCCTCGAAGTCATCCGGGACCTCTCCACCCGCCACGGGAAGCGGGTCGTCCTCTGCAGCCACCTGCTGCGCGACGTCGAGCGGACCTGCGACCACGTCGTGCTCCTCGCCGCGGGGCGGGTGGCGAGGCAGGGGACCATGGCCGAGGTGCGCGGCGGCCGGAAGGACTTCCTCCGCGTGCGGGGCCGGGGGGAGTCCGCCGGCTTCGAGGCGACGCTCCGCGCCGCGGGCTGCTCCGTGGCGCGGGCCGGCGCCGACCTCGTCGTCGGGGTCCCCGGGGGCGCGGGGACGGCGCCGGTCTTCCGCGCCGCGGCGGAGAGCGGGTGGGACCTCCGGGCCGTCGCCCCCGAGGAGGTCTCGCTGGAGGACGTCTTCGTGGAGGCCGTGGCCTCCGGGAACGGGGCCTGATGCCGATCCTGGAGCAGGGCTACGAGCCCTACCGCGGGCCCGTGGGCGGCGGCCGGGGGAACTTCCTCGCCATCGCCGGTGCGGCGCTCCGGCGGAACCGGCGGTGGTACGCATGGGTCCTGCTGCTGCTGTCGCTCCTCTTCGGGAGCGCGAAGGAGTACTTCCTCGTCCTCGCCTGCTACGTCCCGAGGGCCCTCGGCTTCACCGACGACAACCCCTTCTTCACCGCCTTCGCCAACCACCCCAACCTCTACCCCGACATGATGGCGACCCAGACCTTCTGGGCGCTCGTCATGGCCATCACCGTCGGGGCCGGCGAGATCGCCGAGGACCTGCGCACGGGGGCGCTCGTCTTCTACCTGGGCCGCCCCCTGACGCGGCTCGACTACGTGCTCGGGAAGGTGGTCTCCGTCTCCGTGGCGGTCCTCCTCGTGACCCTCCTGCCGACCCTGCTCCTCTTCACCGTCCAGGCCGTCTTCGAGGGGAGGTGGGAGTGGCTGGCGGAGCACGCGGCCATCCCCTTCGCCGCCCTGGGGTACTCCCTCCTCGTCTCCCTGTTCGCCTCGGGCTTCGTCCTCGGCGTGGGCGCCGTCGCGCGGCGCCGCCGCTGGGCGACGGTGGCCTCGGCGGCGGTGCTCCTCGGCCTGTGGTTCACGGCGCTGGTCGTCGCCCCTCCCACGGGGTGGACCGGCAGCGGGATGGAGGAGAGGCGGATCAAGCAGGCCCTGGCGGAGGCCAGGACGGAGGAGGAGACGAAGGCGGCCCTGAAGCGCCTCTCCGATTCCCTGGACCCCATCGGGAGCGCCAGCGAGAGGGCGGAGTGGCGGGCCCTCGCCCCCGATTCCACGCTGGCCGCCTGCGGACGGGACCTGTTCGGCACGCCGGTCCCGTCCAACTTCCCCTGGAAGCGCCACTGGGTCCTCGCCCTCGGGGTGCCCCTCGCCCTCCTCGGCGTCCTCTGGAGGCGGGTCCGCGCCGTGGAGATCGTCTCGTGACCCCCCCCGCCCCCCCGCTGCTCGAGGTCCGCGGCTGCAGCCGCTGGTACGGCCCCGTCATCGCGCTGAACTCGATGAACCTCGCCCTCGGCCCCGGGCTCACCGCCCTCGTCGGACCCAACGGGGCCGGGAAATCGACGCTCCTCCGCCTCCTCACCGGGGAGATCCGCCCCAGCGCCGGCCGCGTCCTCGTCCTCGGCGAGGACCCCTGGAACAACCCCGGCCTCTTCCGCCGCGTCGGCTACTGCCCCGAGCAGGACGCCCTCTACGAGGAGATGGACGCCCCGGGCTTCGTCTCCTACATGATGCGCCTGCGCGGGTTCGACCCCGCCGCGGCGCGGACCCGCTCCGAGGCGGCGCTCGCCGCCTGCGGCCTCCCCGCGGAGGCCTGGGGGCGGAAGGTCGGCGGCTACAGCAAGGGGATGCGCCAGCGGGTCCGCATCGCCCAGGCCGTCGCCCACGACCCCGAGGTCCTCTTCCTCGACGAGCCGCTCACCGGCCTCGACCCCGTGGGACGGCGGGAGCTGCGCACCCTCTTCCGCTCCCTCGCGGAGCGGGGCACCTCCATCCTGCTGTCCTCCCACGTGCTCCACGAGGTCGAGGCCACCACCGATCGCATCCTCCTCCTCCACCGCTCGCGCCTGCTGGCCGAGGGGACGGTGCAGGAGATCCGCGACCTCCTCGACGAGCACCCCCGCAGCGTGGAGGTCTCCTGCGACCGGCCGCGGGACCTCGCGCGGTCCCTCCTCGCCCACGCCGCGGTGGAGGGGGTCCGCGTGGCCGGCGACGGGACCATCGTGGTCCAGAGCCGGGACCCGGCCGCCCTCTACCCGGCCATCGTGCGCACCGTCGTCGAGGAGGGCCACGCCGTGACCCGCATGGAATCCCCCGACGACGACCTCGAGGCGGTCTTCCGCTACCTGGTGCGCGGATGACCCCCTCCCCGCTCCCGCCCCCCCTCCCCCCCGGGGAGCGCCCCGAGGCGCCGACCGTCGCCGAGGGCGCCGGGCAGATCCTGGTCCGCCAGCTCGCGGCCTCCCTCCGCGGGAAGCGGTTCCTCGTCACCTGCGCGCTGGCGGGGCTGGCGCCGCTCCTGTCCCTCCTCGTGCGGGACCCCGACCCGGTCGTCCTCGAGCGGCTCGTGGTCCTCCTGCTCCTCCCCTTCCTCCTCCCCCTGGTGGCCGTCAGCCTCGGCTCCGGCCTCCTCTACGACGAGGCGGAGGAGGGGACGCTCACCTTCCTCTTCGCGACCCCGGTGTCGAAGTCGGCGGTGGTGCTCGGGAAGTGGGCGGCGGCCCTCGTCTCGGGGTGGGCCGTGGGGTTCGTCTCCCTGGGTCTCACCTTCGCCTTCTCGGCGACCCCGCTGGAGGACCTCGGCCCCTTCGTGCGGGCCTCCTGGCTGGCGGTGCTCCTCGGGTTCCCCGCCTACCTCGGGGTCTTCACCCTGCTCGGCACCCTGTTCCGCCGCGGCTTCCTCGCCGGGCTCATCTACGCCTACGGGTACGAGCTCGTCGTGTGGGTCTTCCCCGGCTCCGCGAAGCGCCTCTCCCTCGGCTACTTCCTCCGGTCCCTGCTGGAGCCCCACGCCCCCGACAAGGAGCCCTTCGAGGGGGCCTTCTACCTCCAGCCTCCCGACCCCGAGGGCGTGTGCATCATCGTGCTCCTGTCCGTGGCCCTCCTGGGGCTCGCCATCTCCCTCGCCATCGTGCCCCGCAAGGAGTTCCGGGCGAGGAACGTGCAGGGATGAGGGGGGGAGCGGCGGCCTTCCTCCTGCTCGCCGCCGCCGCCGGGCTCGGCTGCGCCTCCGGCCCCGCGCCCGACCCGCTCGCCGCGGGGCTCCGGGACCTCCGGGCCCTCGCCGCCCGATCCTCCCCCGACGGGGACCCGGCCACGGTGGACCTCCTCCTCGCGCCGGACGCGGCCTTCCTCGAGGCCGCCGGCGCCGACGCGATCCCCTCGCTCGAGCGGGCCGTGGCGGCGGCGGACCGGGTCCTCGGGCCGGAGACGGGGTTCCGCTTCCGCGTCGGCGGGGCCGTCCTCCTCGAGGCGACCCCGGGGGTGCGGGACGACCTCCGGCTCCTCTGGGAGGCGCGCCTCCGCCTCGCGCGGGGGAGGTGCGACGCCGTCGTCGCGGTGACCGGCGCGCGCTGCGGCGATCGCGCCGGGGCGGCGGAGCCGGCGCTGCGCCTCCTCCTCTGCGCCGACGGGACCGACCTCGAGCGGAACCTGCTCCACGAGGCGGCCCACCTGTTCGGGGCGAAGGACTACCGGCGCGGCCACCCCGGCTACGGGATGCCGGGGCTCATGACCTACGACTCCGACCAGCCCCGCTCGCTCGACCTCGACCCGGCGAACCTCGCCCGGGTGCGGGCGCGGCGGGGGAGGCTCCCGGAGGCGCGGCCCGACCCGGTGGCGGCGGCCTTCGCGGCGCGCCTCCCCGCCCTGCCGGGCCCGACGGGGGCGGCGCTCCTCGGGGCCTTCCTCACGGCGGAGAGCCGCTCCGACCAGCGGGAGGGGCTGGCGCCGGCGCTGCGCTACCAGGAGGACCGGCCGGAGGATCCCCTCGGGCCCTGGCTCGAGGGGGAGTGCCGGCGGGTGCTCCGGGAGAGGGACGACGCGGGGACCCTGCTCCTCCTCGCGCTCGAGGGGATCGCGGCGCTCCCGGCGCCCGACGGGCTCGACCGGCACGCGGCGCTCTCCATGGCGCGGCTCGCGGTGGACGGGGTGGACGGGCTCGAGGCGCTGATGCCGGCGGCGGAGAGGGCGCTCGAGGCGGTCGACCGCGCCTTCCCGAGGGACCCGGAGGTGCTCGACCTCCGCGGATCGCTCCGGGCGCGGGCCGGGGACCGGAGGGGGGCGGAGCGGTTCTACGACGCCGCCATCGACGCCGACCCGACGGCGGTCTACCCCTGGAGGCACCTCGCGTCGCTGGGGAGGTCCGTCGGCGACGCGGAACTCTGGCTCGAGGGGTGGCGCGGGGCCCTGGCGGCGGACCCGCTCGACCTCGACCTCGCCCGGGCCTGGCTCGCGGACGGGGAGGAGGCGTTCCCCGCGGTGATGCGGCGCGCGGACGTCGCCGCGGA
>JAKLKS010000181.1 GCA_023150535.1 Planctomycetota bacterium | reverse complement strand
GGTGCCGGCGGCGGGGGGGCCCTGGCGGGTGACGGGGACGGCGCCGGGGCGGAGGGCGGACTTCGTGGACCCGGTGGAGGAGGGGCGGGGGATCCGGGATCTGCGGCTGGCGAAGGAGGGCGCGGTGAAGTAGGGGGCGGGGGTCGCCCCTCGCAGTTCTGGCTTTCCGCCGGAAGGAGCGCGAGGGAACATCACCGCATCATGACCGCCCCCTCCTGGACCGACAGGGACCACCGAGCCCTCCAGGCCGCCCTCCACGCCGCCGACGCCGCTTCCCTCTCCCGCCTCCTCGCGCGCCCCCTCGACGGCGCCCCCCTCCAGTTCCTCGGCGAGGCCGCCCTCGTCCCCGGCGTGGACCCCGCCGCCGCCGCCCGCGTCGCCGCCGCGCTCGAGGAGCGGGACGGACCCGGGGACGACCTCCTCGCCGCGGAGATCGCCGCCGCCCTCGGGACCGCCCCGCCGCCGGAGGGCCGCCCCCTCCCCGTCGACCTCGAGGACGTGGCCCTCGCGATGTCCGGCGGGGACTTCGGGGCGGAGGCCTGCATCGATCTCGCCACCGGCGACGTCCGCCCGAGGATCCCCGGTGACGATCCCGAGTTCGACGAGTGGGTGGAGGAGAGAGAGGAGGGCGAAGGGGTCCTCTGGATCGAGCAGGACAGCCGCGAGGCCTGGCGGGACATGGAGCGCTTCGCCGCATCGGTCGACGACGACCACCTGCGGAACCACCTCCTCGATTCCATTCGCGGGAAGGGGGCCTTCGGCCGCTTCAAGGCGGCCCTCGGGGCGCGGCCGGGGATGGTGGAGGAGTGGTACCTGTTCCAGGGCGACCGGGAGCGGGGGAGGGCGAGGGACTACCTCGCCGAGGAGGGGATCCGGGCGCTGCCGCCCCGGCGGGCGGAGGGCGGCTGAGAGGCCTCCGGCCCCTCCACCGCCTCCCTCTTCACCGGCACCTCCCCGCCGTCGGAGCAGGACTCGACGACGGTCCGGCAGCGGGGGCAGATGATCTTGCACCGGAAGGGCTCGCTCTCGAACCCGCAGACCGGGCAGACCTCGGAGGGATCGGCGCGGGGCTCCATGCGCGGGGAGCCTAACACGCCCCCCCCGCGGCCCCCGGCCCGGCGCCCCGCGCGCCGCCGCGATCAGTCCTCGCCGCCCCCGTGGATGGCGAGCCCCGCCACCACCAGCGGGTTCCGGGAGAACCGGCCCCGCCGGAGTTTCGCGCAGAGCGTGTCCACCCGCGCCGCGAGCCCGGTGAACTCCTCGGCCACCTGCGCGGAGTTGCTGCTGATGGGGGCCTCGTTGACGCTCCCGCCCCTCTGGCGGAGCCCCTCCTCCCCGAACTCCATCATCCCCTTCACCAGTTCATGGTTGAAGAGGGCGGGCTTCTCCTTCTGGGCGGCGGCGATCCCCGACCGGCGGGACCGCACGTCCAGCGCGATGCTCAGCATCTCCTTCATGAGTCTTCGATCGGGGTCGATGCGGATCATGTCCGCTCCTTTCGGTGGTTTCCACCGTCCGTTGTACTCCCCCGGGACCCGGATGGGGCCCACCAAGTGCGGAAATCGAGAAGAGGAGGAGGCGGCCGGGACTCGGGACCCACCGGGAACCGGGGGGTCCACCCGTGCATCGGGCGGTGGGGGCCGACGGGGCGGCGGCAACCAGGGAAGGAGGGGGGGAGCTTCCCGGGGAGGCGGCGTAGCGGGCGGAGGGGGAGTGGCAGGGGTGGGCGAGGTTCCATGGGCATCTATAAGATGCTGTATTTAAATGACTTAAGATGATTTCGTGCAATTATACTTTCCAAAAGTATAATTGCACGCATGCCGCCCTCTCCCTCCGCCCCCTACTTCCACCGCACCCTCGAGTCCACCCTCGAGCGGGCCGCCCGCCGCTTCCCCGCGGTCGTCCTCACCGGCCCCCGCCAGTCCGGCAAGACCACGCTCCTCCGCCGACTCCTCGGGGATCGGGCCGGCTACCGCTCCCTCGAGACTCCCGACGTCCGCCTCGCGGCCGCCGAGGACCCCCGCGGGTTCCTCGACGCCCACCCTCCCCCGGTCATCCTCGACGAGATCTCCTGCGCCCCCGGACTCCTCCCCTACATCAAGGACCGCATCGACGAGCGGAGGGAGGTCCCCGGGCAGTACTTCCTGACGGGGTCCCAGAACCTGCTCCTGTTGGAGGCGGTCACCGAGTCCCTGGCGGGGAGGGCCGCCGTCCTCCGCCTCCTCCCCCTGACCGGCCGGGAGGTGGACGGCGTCCCCGGCGCCCCCCTCCCCTGGGAGAGGGGAGGGGAGACCATCGCGCCGCGCGGCGGCGCCCCGGTGGGGGAGAGGTTCCTCCGCGGCGGCTTCCCCGACCTCTGGGCCCGCCCGGGAGAGGAGGAGGCCCTGTGGCACGCCTCCTACGCGGCCACCTACCTGGAGCGGGACGTCCGCCTCGTCCGGCAGGTGGGGGACCTCGGCATGTTCCAGTCCTTCCTGCGCCTCCTGGCCGCCCGGAGCGGCCAGCTCCTCAACATGGCGGCCCTAGCCCGGGATCTCGGCATCTCCCTCCACACGGCCCGGGCCTGGCTCTCGGTGCTCGAGGCGACCTTCCAGGTCGTGGTGGTGCGTCCCTGGCACGGGAACGTCGGCAAGCGCCTCGTGAAGTCCCCCAAGGTGTACTTCACCGACACCGGCACCCTCTGCTGGCTCACGGGGCTCCGCGATCCGCTCCACGCGATGCAGGGTCCCCTCGGGGGAGTTCTGCTGGAGACCGCGGTGGTGGGGGAGGTCTGGAAGTCCCTGCTCCACCGGGGCGAGGAGCCGCGCCTCCACTTCTGGCGGACGGGAACGGGAGTGGAGGTGGACCTCCTCGTGGAGGTGGAGGGGGCGCTGGTCCCGGTCGAGGTGAAGCTCACGTCGACGCCGAGGCCGGCCATGGGGGAGGCCCTCCGCTCCCTGCGGCGGGATCTGGGGGCCGCGGTGAGGCCCGGGTTCGTCGTCCACGCGGGGGACGGGGAGCTCCCGCTGGGGGAGGGGGTGCGGGCCATCCCCTTCCGGGGTCTCTGAGGAAGGCCCCCTACTCCGGGATCTTGACGAAGGGGTCGAAGAACTTCACGTCGTCGCAGTTGCTGAAGATGCCGCAGATGTCGGCCTGCAGCATGTGCCGGCTGATGCAGTCGCGGATCTTCTCGCGGACCGCGGCCTCCTTCGCGCCCCCGGCGACGGCGATCTTCACCAGGTCCTCGTAGAACTGGTCGATGGTGAGGTCGTGCTTCAGGTGGTAGCGGGACATGGGCACCTCCGGATGTGCCGGAGCATCCCGCAACAGGCGATCCCCGGCAAGGTGCGGCCTTGACGCCCGTCATCCGCAGCGGCGGGCGATGAACTCCCGGGTGACCCGCAGGAACTCCTCCGGCATCTCGAGCAGCGCGCAGTGGCTCGCCCGCGGCCCGCGGAAGAGCAGGAACTCCGCCCCGGGGACGAGGTCGGCGACCTCCCGGCCGTACTCGGGGCGCACCTGGATGTCGTTCTCCCCCGTGGCCACCAGCGTCGGCGCCTTCACCGAGGGGAGGCGGGCCGCGGCGTCGTGGACCTTGTCCGCGTGGACGTGGCCGAGCACCCCCTCCCTCGAGGGGGGGGCGGGGTTGTCGTCGAAGAACCCCCTGAAGATCGCCGCCACCGCCGCCTCGTCGTTCAGGAAGGTCCGGGAGAGGATGCAGGGGAGCGCGAGGCGCAGGAACTGCCGGAGATCCCCCTGTCGCGCCGGGTATTCCATGATCTCCATCATCTCCACGAACCACCGGTCGCTCCGGGCCCAGGCCCCGTGGAGGTGGAGGCTGCGGACGAGGTCGGGCCTCGCCGCCCCCAGCTCCATGGCCACCGCCGCCCCGAGGGACAGCCCCGCCACGTGGGCCGGCCCCATGCCGAGGTGGTCGAGGAGGGACGCCGCGTCCTCCGCCATGAGCCGCATGGTGCAGGTGGAGGGGTCCGGGGGCCGCGTCGTCCGCCCCGTCCCCCGGGGGTCCGGGGTGATCACGCGGAAGTCCCGGGCCAGCTCCGGGGCGTGGCCGGCCCATAGGCCGTGGTCGCTCCCCGTCCCCCCGAGCAGGAGGAAGGGCTCCCCCCGCTCCCCCCGCACCTCGTAGTGCATGCGGAGCCCTGTGCCCAGGTCGGCGAAGGCCACGGAATCCCCTTTCCCCCCGTTGCCGGGGCCCGGATCGGCCGTCTCATGACCGAGGGACGCTCGGGCGCGTCCGATCCAACGCCGGGAGCGTACCATCAGGTCCGTGGCACCCCCCCCCGACCCCCGCAGGAGCCGCGTTGCATCCCCCCCGGGGGGTGCGTCCCTCTCTTCGAGCGGGAAGGGTCCCATGGATCCCGCGGAACTCGGGGACGTGCTGGCGGCCCAGAAGGGCGACGAGGAGGCCTTCGGGCGGCTGGTGCGGCTCCGGCAGGGGCTCGTGACGGCCCTGGTGGCGAGCCGCGTGCGGGGGCGGAGCGATGTCGAGGACCTGGCGCAGGACGTCTTCCTCCGGGCCTGGAGGCGCCTCCCGGAACTCCGGGAGCCGGAGAGGTTCACGGGCTGGCTCGCCCGCATCGCCGTCAACGCGGCCCTCGACCACCGCCGCCGCGCGGCGGTGCGCCCCCGGGGCGCCTCCCTCGACGAGGGCGGGATCGACCCGCCCGCGGACCTCCCCGGGGCCGACCACGGCCTCCTCGTCCGGGAGGAGTTCTCCCGCGTGCTCGAGGCCCTCGGCACCCTCGACGATCGCAGCCGGGAGGCCGTCGTCCTGCGCTACCGGGAGGGCATGGCGGTGAAGGACATCGCGGCCCTCTTCGGCGACTCCCCCGCGGCCATGGCCATGCGGCTCACCCGGGCCCTGCGCACCCTCCGGGAGAGGCTCCCGTGACCGGCGGACCGACCCCCGACCTCCTTCCCTCGGACCCGCGCCCCCCCGCGGACCCCTGCGAGGAGTGCCAGGCGCTCCTCCTCCTCGTCGCGGCGGGGGAGGCGGAGCCTGCGGACGCCTCCCGGGCGGCCGCCCACCGGACCTCCTGCCCCTCCTGCGCGGCGGAGGAGCCCGCGCTCCGCGCGGCGGAGGGGCGGGTGGCCGAGGCCCTGCGGGCCGTGGAGCCCCCGTCCGACATTGCCGGCCCGGTCCTCGCACGGATCCGCGCGGGGGAGGCGGGCGGACCGCCCCTCCGCGCGCTCCCCGGCGGGCGATCCCGCGCCGGGTTCCTCGCCGGCAAGCGCGCCGGCTGGATCGCCGCCGCCTCGGCGGCCGCGGTCCTCCTCCTCGCCGCGGGCGTGCGCCCCGTCCTCTCGGGGAAGTGGTGGTGGGAGCTTGAACGGAGGCCCTCCGCCCCCGCGGACCCGGCGGCGGGGGAGTTCGCGGCCTTCGTGGACGGGACCGCGGCGGCGGGGCTCGGCTTCCGCCACCACGCCCCCCTCGGGGACCTCCGCTGGATGGCGGAATCCGTCGGGAGCGGCGCCGCCGCCGCGGACCTCGACGGGGACGGGGACTGCGACCTCTACCTCGCCGACGCCTGGGCCCTCGACTCCGGCAGGCCCGAGGGGGCGGGGGGGCGGCTCTACCTCAACCGCGGGGACGGCACCTTCGAGGACGCCACGGAGGGCCGCTGCCCCGACGTGCCGGAAAGGGTCTGCGGCGTCCTGGCCGCGGACCTGGACGGCGACGGGAACCGGGATCTCGTCCTGGCGGGCTACGGCCGCGTGCGCGTCCTCCGCAATCGGGGGGGCGCGGACTTCGAGGACGCGACGGAGGCGGCGGGCCTCCCCGCGGAGCCGACCTCGTGGTTCACCTGCGCGGCCGCGGCGGACTTCGACCGGGACGGGATCCTGGATCTCTTCGTGACGCGCTACGCCGACCAGGAGTCCTACCGAGAGGGGATGCGCCGCCTCTCGACGGAGCCGGGACGCGAGGGGATCTGGCGCGGGCTCCCGGTCTTCGCGGGGCCCCGCCCGCTGGAGCCCCAGGGGGACCGGCTCTACCGCGGCCTCGGGGGGATGCGCTTCGAGGACGCCACCGCGGGGCTCGAGGGGCAGGAGCCCCGGTACTCCTTCCAGGCGGTGGCGACGGACGCCGACGGGGACGGCCTCGTGGACGTCTACGTGGCGACCGACACGCAGCCGAACATCCTGTGGCGGAACCTCGGCGGGATGCGCTTCCGCGACGAGGCCCTGGAGGCGGGCTGCGCGCTCGACGCCGAGGGGAAGGCCCAGGCCGGCATGGGGGTGGCGGCGGGGGACCCGGACGGGGACGGGCTCCCGGACCTCCTCGTCACCAACTTCAGCAACGACCACCTCACGCTCTACGCGAACCGCGGCAGGCCCGGGAAGCCCTCCTTCGAGGACCGCTCCTACCCCTCGGGCGTCGGCCCCGCCTCCTTCCGCTACCTCGGGTGGGGGGCGGCCTTCGCCGACCTCGACCTCGACGGGAGGGAGGACGTCGTCGTGGCCAACGGCCACCTCTACCCCAACGTCGCCGACATGCCGGACCTCGGCGTCTCCTTCGCGGAGAGGCTGCAGTTCTTCCGCGGCCTCGGGGGAGGGGACTTCGCCCACGCCGCCGACGGCGCCGTGAAGGGGAACGGCACGCCCCGGGTCCACCGGGGCCTCGCCCTCCTGGACGCCGACGGGGACGGCCGCCTCGACCTCCTCGCGACGACGCTGGGCGGCGGCCCGGCGCTGCTGCTCAACCGCACCCCGCGGGCCGGCCGGCAGTGGATCGGCTTCCGCCTGCGGGGCACCCGGTCGCCGCGGGACCCGGCGGGGGCGCGGCTCACCCTCGTGGCGGGGGGGGAGACCCGGACCCGGGAGCTGCGGATCGGGGACTCCTTCGCCTCCTCCTCGGAACCGGTGCTGCGCTTCGGCCTGGGGGAGGCGGCCCAGGCGGAGCGGATCGTGCTCCGCTGGCCCTCGGGCGCGGTCCAGGAGCTGCCGCCGCTCCCCGCGGGGCGGATCCACGAGATCGTAGAACCGGAGTAGCGCGGCCTCCCGTCGCCGGCGGGCTCAGAACCGCTTCTCGAGGACCACGCTCCGGTAGGTCTTCCCCGGCCAGGAGTGGAACCCGACCGCCCGGTACCCCCGGCCCTCGTAGAGGCGCACCAGGTGGACCGCCCCCTCGGCGGTGTCCAGCGACACGGAGGGGAACCCGAGCTCCCGCGCCCTCCCCTCGGCGGCCTCCATGAGGCGGGCGCCGAGGCCGATCCCCCGGCGGCCGGGGTCCACCGCCAGCTGGTTGAGGAACGCGGTGCGGAGCCCCTCCCGCCAGGGGGGGAGCGGCTTCGGCCATCGCGGGGAGAGGGTCACGGTGCCGACGAGGCGGCCCCCCTCCACCGCCACGAGGCAGTGGTTCCCCTCGATGCGGCGCGCGGTGGCGGCCGCGTCCTGGTCCACGGCGGTGTAGTTGAAGCCCATGGCGCCCAGTTCCGCGTAGGCGCGGTGGAGGAGGTCCGTCAGCTCCTCGAGGGAATCGGAGGGGAGGAGGGGGCGGATCCCGATGGCGGCGGGATCGGGGGACGCGCGGTCCATGGGCGGCCATCCTACGGGCGGGTTACCATCCGGCCGTGGAACGCCCCGGCGACACCGATCGCGCGCTCCTGGAACTCGCCGCGCTGCGGGATTCCCTCCGCGACTCCGGGAACCGGGAGCGGGCGGGGCGGTTCTCCTGCGACGGCTGCGTCTCCTGGTGCTGCCGGGAGGGGTTCAACTCCATGCGGGCGACCCCGCTGGAGGCGGAGGCGATCCTCCGCCTCCTCGAGGAGCGGGGGGGCCTCGAGGAGGGGCTCGACCGCGCGCGGGAGGCGGTGGAACGGTGGCGCCTCGGGGACGACGCGCCGGGCAGGACCTACACCTGCCCCTTCCTCACGGCGGGCAGCCGCTGCGGGGTCCACGGGGCGAAGCCCCTGGGCTGCGTCACCTTCACCCCGGTCCGGGACGGGGGCTGCGACCAGGACGGGGACCGGCTCGCGGCGGTCCTGGAGCGGGCCGCGGTCCTGAACGACCGGGCGCTCCGCGGGGAGGCCTGGGAGCCCCGGCCCCTGCCGGCGGCGATCCTCGAGGCGGCCTACCGCTTCTTCCCGCGGGCGACGAAGCAGTCCCGGCAGTAGACGGGCCGCGAGGGGTCGGGCCGGAAGGGGACCTCCGTCGGCTTCCCGCAGGTGGCGCAGGTCGTCTGGAAGGACTCCCCCTTCGGCCGCGGACGCCGGTGGCCGCCGCCCCCGCCGCCGTGCTCCCCGCCGGCGCCCTCGCCCCCCTGGCCGCCGCCGCCGTGCCCGCCGCCGTGCCCGGCGTCCTGGCCGCCGCCGCCCTGCCCGCCGCCGCCGGTCTTCCGCGACGCCCTGCAGTCGCGGCAGCGCCGGGGCTCGTGGCTCAGCCCCTTCTCGCGGTACCACTCCTGCTCCCTCTCGGTGAAGACGAAGGTCTGTCCGCAGTCCACGCAGGCGATGTTCTTGTCGGGCAAGGGGGGGCTCCGGGGGTCCGCGGGAATCCTACCCTTCCCGGGCGGGCCGATTC
>JAKLKS010000180.1 GCA_023150535.1 Planctomycetota bacterium | reverse complement strand
CGCGGCGGCCGCCCCCGCCGCGGCGGCACCCGCCCCCGCCAAGCCCGGGGCCCCGGCCCCGGCGGCCGCTCCCGCCGGCGGGAAGGCCCCGGCCAAGGTGGAGATCAAGGAGGGCCCGGGCAAGGGCCTCCTCATCGGGATCATCGTGGTCGTCGTCATCGGCATCGGCGTGTTCCTGGCGAAGCAGTTCGGTCTCTTCTAGGAGGGGGCAGGCAATCATGGCGAGCACTCCGGAGAAGAGCCCCGACGGCGAGAGGACGGACGAGATCCCCGCGGCGAGGCCCATCGGCAAGGACGACCAGGCCCTCCGCGACGCGGCCCTCTCCTTCGTGCACAGCGGGGACGTGAAGAAGTTCAACGGGATCCTCGAGGCCTTCCTGAAGAAGTCCAACGCGAAGTGCGCCCTCCTGATCCACACCGGGGGGCACATCATCACCAAGGTCGGCCTCGTGGACAGGCTCGACACCGACACCGTCGGCGCCCTGGTCTCCGGCGCCTTCGCCGCCACGAAGAAGCTCTTCGAGGTCTTCAAGGAGAAGGACTTCGCCCTGACGGTCCAGAAGGGCAAGAAGGAGTCGGTCTACATCGGGCTCGCCGGGAAGAAGACGCTCCTCACGGTCCTCTTCGACGACACCACCACCCAGGGGGCCATCCAGCTCTACGCCACCGAGACCACGAAGAAGCTCGAGGAGTACTTCGCGGCCATGGAGCGCGGGGAGGGGGCGAAGCCCGGGGAGGACGACAAGATCTCCGACACCTTCGGCGCCCAGTCCGGCGGCGCGCTGGACAACGTCTTCGGCTAGCGGAACGGAAGGGACACCGGGGGCCGGCCGCCGCGGGCGGCCGGCCCCCTTTCGATCCATCCCGCGGTTCGGCCGGGAGACCGGCCGGGAAGGGGCTCCCCCCGTGAGAAACCTCCTGCGCGCCGGCCTCCTCGCCGCCGCCGCCTGCCTGCTCCCCGCCTGCATCGAGGCGGACGTCGAGACGGAGATCCGGGCCGACGGCTCCGGGACCATGGGCGTGTCCATGAAGTTCACGGAGAAGTTCGTGGAGATCCTCCGCCGCCTGGAGAAGGTCGACCCCGACCAGGACACCCTGAAGGAGGCCTCGGGGATGCTGTTCGACAGGCCCGACGCCGCCGCCATCGCCGAGGCCGAGAAGGCCGGCATGAAGCTGCTGGAGTTCGAGAGCGTGCGGGACGAGAAGCGGATGTCCGCGAAGGCGAAGGTGGAGTTCGCCACGCTCGCCTCCCTCCAGTGCTTCGACCGCCTCGTGGGGACGAAGGACGACAGGGAGAAGGCGTCGAAGGGGAAGGGGGACTCCCCGGCGGACGACATGCGGCTGACGCGGGACGCGGAGGGCGTCTACACCCTCTCCCTCTCCATGGAGCCGGGCGACGACGGCGGCGACGAGGACGACGGCGAGGACGGCGAGGAGGACGACGGTGACGGCGAGGACGACGGCGGGGACGACGACGGTGGGGAGATGGAGTCCGGGGGGGAGCCGGCTCCCGCCGCCCCCGGGACCGGGGAGGCGAAGCCCGCCGATCCCGAGGCCGAGGCGAAGAAGGTGCAGGAGGTCATGGCCATCATGGGCGAGATGATGGGCGAGGCCTCCAGGCTGCGGTTCACGGTCGCCCTGAAGGTCCCCGGGGAGATCCTCGACTTCGAGCCCGCCGCCGGCGCGAAGAAGGAGGAGGGGAAGGTCACCTGGAACCTCGACTTCGGGACCATGATGGCCGCCTCCATGGGGGGCAAGGACGGCGGGATGAAGGGCATGCAGGTCCGCTTCCGGATGCCCGCCGGGCAGTCCCTCCCCGAGAAGGCCCTCTGGGACGGCCCCGCGAAGAAGCCCGCGCCGGCCGCCCGCGAGCCCGGGCCGGCCGCGCCTCCCGGGCCGGCGGCCCCCGAGGGGGAGCCGAAGTAGCGCCTACTTCCCGCGGGACTCGAAGGCCCTCACCCAGACCTTCCACTTCCCCCCGAGGAGGGGCTGGACGGTGGTCTCCACGAGGCCGAACCCCTTCCTCGGGAGGCGGTGGCGCGTGCCGCAGGGGATCTTCCGCGCGAAGGCCTCCCAGTCCCCCTGGCGCGCCCCGCTGGCGATGACCAGCAGGCGGAAGTTGGCGGTCCAGTCGATCTTCGTGACCGCCACCACCTCGAGGTCCTCGAGATCGAGGCGGAACTGGGCGCGGTCCACCTCCGACCACCAGCGCAGGGTGGCGGTGGTGGCCTTCGCGGGGTCCACGACGACGGACGTCGTCCGGGGCAGGGGGTCGAAGGGGCCGTCGTCCCCGTTGCGCAGCGGGTTGGGGCCCGCGGAGGCCCGCCACTTCCGCCACTCCTCGAGGAGGGCCCCCCGCTCCTCCGCCGGGAGGGCCCGGAAGGCCTCCCCCTCCAGCCCGAAGCGGATCTTCGAGACCCGCGACAGGAGGTGGAGGGCCCGGTCCCCGGGGCAGCGCACCTCCTTCACGCCGCGCACCTCGGCCTCCTCGGAGGCCGGCTCCCCGGCGCGGGCCAGGGCCCAGTCGAGGACGGAGGGGTCGGAGAGGTTGGCGAGCCTCTCCAGGGCGAGGTCGCGGACGGCCGGGGACGGGTCCTCCAGCGCCTTCCGCAGGGCGGGGAGGATCCGGGCCTCGTCGCCCCCGTAGGAGGCGAGGTCCGCCAGGGTGTCGAGGGCGCGGAGGCGCACGGCGCCCGTCGAGCCCTCCATCGCCCAGAGGGCGAAGCGGGTGCCCGGCTCGGCGTCCTCCAGGCGGGCGAGGTCGGAGAGGAGCGCCGCGCGGACGGCGTCGGAGGGGTCCCTCAGGCGGCTCCACGCGTCGGGGACCTCCAGGACCGCGGCGCCGTAGCGGTCGGTCAGGACGGCGTCCCGGACCCTCCCGAGGACCTCGCCCGCGGCCTCCCCGCGCTCCTTCTCCGGCACCTCCTCCAGCCGGTCGAGCACCCAGGAGAGGTCGTCCCCCGAGAGGCCGTCGAGCTTCCTCGCGAGGTCGGCGGGGTCCCGCTTCCCGAGGGACTTCTTCTTCATGAAGGAGGCGACCGCCTTCACCACGGCGGGGAGGTCCGGCTTCCCGTCCCCGGCCGCGGCAGGGGAGGCCGGGCCCGCGGCGAGCGCGAGGGCGAAGCCGAGGCCGAGGGCGATCCGGCGGAGGGGGCGGGGGAGGGGCATGACCCGATCCTACCCCCGCCCGGCGGCGGGCGAATCGAAGGGGCGGCCCCGGTCGCCCGGGGCCGCCCCTGTCCGTCGGCGGCGGGTGCGGCGGCGGCTACCTCTGCGCCATGGCGACGTACTTCCGCTCGCGGTGCCCGATGTAGAGCTGCCGCGGCCGGGCGATCTTCTGGTCCGGGTCGGTGAGCAGCTCGTTCCACTGGGACAGCCAGCCCGCGGTGCGCCCGATGGCGAACATCACGGGGAACATCGCCACGGGGATGCGCATGGCCTGGTAGATGAGCCCGGAGTAGAAGTCGACGTTCGGGTAGAGCTTCTTGTTGATGAAGTACTCGTCCTGCAGCGCGATCCTCTCGAGCTCGAGCGCGATGTCGAGCAGCGGGTTGCGGCCCGTCACCTCGAAGACCTCGTCGGCGATCCGCTTGATGATCTTCGCGCGCGGGTCGTAGTTCTTGTAGACGCGGTGCCCGAAGCCCATGAGCAGGGCCTCCTTGTTGCGCACCTTCTCGATGAAGCGCGGGACGCGGTCCACGTGGCCGATCTCGGCCAGCATCTTGAGGACCTCCTCGTTCGCCCCGCCGTGGAGCGGGCCGTAGAGGGCGGCGGCGGCGCCGGCCATGGTGACGTAGGGGTCGGCGTGGGAGGAGCCGATGCCCCGCATGGCGTTGGCGGAGCAGTTCTGCTCGTGGTCGGCGTGGAGGATGAAGAGGACGTCGAAGGCCCGCTCGATGGCCGGGTGCGGCTTGTAGCGCTGCTCGGTCATCCTGTACATCATGTGCAGGAAGTTCTGCACGTAGTTGAGCTCGTTGTCGGGGTGGACGTAGGGCAGGCCGAGGCTGTGCCTGTAGGCCCAGGCGGCGATGGTCGGCATCTTGGCCAGCAGCCGGACCGACTGGCTCCAGCGGACCTCGGGGTCGTGGATGTTCTTCGCGTCGGGGTAGAAGGTGGAGAGGGCCGCGACGGTGGAGACCAGGATGCCCATGGGGTGGGCGTCGTGGTGGAAGCCGTCCAGCAGCTTCTTCACGTTCTCGTGGACGAAGGTGTGGTGGGTGACCTCGTCCGTGAACTTCGCGAGCTCGTCCTTCTTCGGGAGCTCCCCCTTGAGGAGGAGCCAGGCGGTCTCGAGGAAGGTGCTCTTCTCGGCGAGGTCCTGGATCGGGTAGCCCCGGTACTCGAGGATGCCCTTGTCCCCGTCGATGAAGGCGACCTTGCTCTTCGTGGAGGCCGTCCACACGAAGGCCGGGGCGTAGGGCATGAGCCCGAAGTCGTCCGGGCCGGTCTTGATCTTGTTGATGTCGGCGGCGTGGATGGCGCCGTCCTTGATCGGGATGGTGTACTGCTTCCCGGTCCGGTTGTCGGTCACGGTGATGGATTCTTCGGCCATGTCGTCCTCTCCTGTCCCGCTCCTGCCCCTGGACCCGGACTTCGCGCCGGCGTCTCGGATCCCTGCGTTCGTCCCATCCTACGCCGGGGAGGGGGCGGGAGGCGCCCCCGGGGGTGTGACCGGGGGCCATTCCGCCGTGACCCTTCACCGGCAAAGAACGTGATCGCCCGTCAAATCTAGGGGCCCCGGGGGGGTCGGACCACCAAAATCGACCTCATGTCCGGCCCCCATCACACCCTGCTGCTGGAGGGGGCGGAGTACCGGGTCCGGGAGGTCCTCAAGGAGGACCGCTACGCCCGGTCCACGGTCCTGGAGGACCGCCGGGGGCGGAGGTTCGTCCTCAAGGAGTCGGTGATGCGCCTCCCTCCGGGGGTGCGGGTCCCCCCCCTCGCCGCGCTCCTCGCCCGCCACGAGGCCGACCTCTACGAGCGCCTCGCCGGGGTCCCGGGGATCCCCCGGCTCGCGGCGCGTCCCCGGCCCGACGCCTTCCTGCGGGAGTACGTGGAGGGGGCGACGGTGCGGGACACCGCCCCCCTCCCCCCCGGGTTCTTCGCCTCCCTCGAGGAGGTACTGCGGGCGGTCCACGCGCGGGGGGTCGCCTACGTGGACCTCGCCAAGGAGGAGAACGTCCTCGTCGGGGCGGACGGGAGGGCCTGGCTCGTGGACTTCCAGATCTCCCTCGCCCGGGAGGGGCCGCTGCGGGCGCTGGTGGACCGGTTCCAGCGGGAGGACCTCTACCACCTGTCGAAGATGCGCCTGCGGCGGGCCCCCGCCGACGGGACCGACGAGGACCGCCGCCGGGTGGCCCGGCGCGGCCCCCTCGGGCGCCTCCACCGGGCGACGGTGAAGAAGGCCTACAACCTCCTCACCCGCCACCTCGTCACCCGCTGGTCCGGCGCCGGCGAGGGGCGACGAGAAGACTGAACCCGTCCCCATTTCATGATCTTCCCGGTTACGGTGTGCGCGTGAGCGAACGGGGGTACCGCCGGGCCATCCTCGCCGTCGCGGTGGCCTCCCTCCTCCTCTCGCTCCCCTTCCTCGGGGCGCTGCCGCTCTTCGACCCCGACGAGGCCTTCTACCCGGCCGCCGCCGCGGAGAGCCTCGACCACGGCCACCCCCTCGATCTCACCCTCAACGGGGAGCCCCGGTGGAACAAGCCCCCCCTCGCCTACGCCCTCATCCAGGGCTCCTTCCTGGCCCTCGGGAGGAGCGAGTTCGCGGCGAGGCTCCCCTCGGCGATCGAGGGGGCGGCGCTGGTCGCGATCCTCGGCCTCGCGGTGGCGGCGGCCGCGGGGGGGAGGGCGGGGCTGCTCGCGGCGGTGATCCTCGCCTCGACCCTGGGCCACCAGGTGATGGGCCGGGCCGCCCACCCGGAGATGGCCCTCGTGCTCGGGACCGCCGCGGCGCAGATCCTCCTCGCCCTCTGGTTTGTATCACATAATGATACACGCCGCCGCTGGATGCCCTGGGCGGCGGGGGTCGCCATGGGCTTCGGGTTCCTGGCCAAGGGGCCCGTCGCCCTCGCGATGCCGGCGCTCCTGCTCCTCGCGGGGATGCTCCTCGTCCCCCGGGGGGAGCGCCCCTCCTGGCCCGCGGCGGGCCGGGTCTTCGGGGGGGCGGCGCTCCTCGCCTGCGCGCTCGCCGCCCCCTGGTTCCTCTGGATGGGGGCCCGCCACGGGGGGGCGTTCTGGGGGACGGCCCTCGGGCAGCTCGGCCACTACACCGCCGACGACTACGAGCACGCGGGGAACCACCCCCTCTACTTCGTCCCCGTCCTCGTCGGGGGGCTGTTCCCCTGGGTGGTGCTCCTGCCGGGGGCCCTGCGGGGGCTGCGGCGGCGCGCCCCCTCCCCCGCGGCGCGGCTCCGCCTCCTCCTCGCGCTCGCAGCGGGGACCTCCTTCCTCTTCTGGTCCTTCTCGACGAGCAAGCTCCCGGGCTACGGCCTCGTCTTCCTGCCGCCGCTCTCGGGGCTCCTCGGGATCCACCTCGCGGGGCCGGCGCCGGAGGGGGGGCGGCCGCCGCTCGGGGAGAGGCCGCGGACGGCGGTCCTCGTTCTGGCGGTCCTCTTCCTCGCGCTCGCCGTCCTGCCCGGGATCCTCCTCTCCTCCGGTTCCGTGCCCTTCGGTTCCGAGGTCCTGCAGGCCCCCCGCCTCGGCGCCCTCGCCCTGGGGCTCCTCCTCTTCCTGCTCCTCGCGGGGGTCTCCGTCCTCCGATCCCCGGCCCCCTCCCTCGCGGCCGTGGCGCTGGCGGGGGTGCTGCCGGTCCTCGTGGCCATCCCGACGGCGGTGCCCGTGGACGGGGAACTGCGGCCCTTCAGGGAGGCCGCGGGCATGGTGACGCTCCTCGAGAAGGGGCGCCCGCCGGCGCCGCTGGCGGTCTACCGCAGGCGGCTGCCCTCGCTCTCCTTCTACACGGGGAGGAAGGTCGCCTGGCCGCACACCCTGCAGGAACTCTCGGAGTTCCTCGACGCACCGGGGGAGCGCTGGCTCCTCATCCGCGAACGCCACCTCCGGGCCCTCGGGGATCTCCCCCGCCGCCACGTCGACGGGAGCCGGCCGCTCCCCGGCGACTGGCGCCTCCTCCGCTTCGAGCGCTGATCCCGAGCCCCTCGAGCACCCGCGCCAGCTCCCCCGGCAGCGGGGACGCCACGACCAGCCGCTCCCCCGTCACGGGGTGGTCCAGTTCGACCCGCGCCGCGTGGAGGAACTGGCGCCAGAGGCCGTGGCGCGCCTTCACCACCGCGTTCCGCCTCCGGTCCCCGTAGGTCGGGTCGCCGAGGATCGGGTGGCCGATCCAGCGCAGGTGGGCGCGGATCTGGTGGGTCCGGCCGGTGCGCGGCCGCACCTCCAGCAGCGCGCAGCCGCCCCCCTCCCCCACCACTCGGTATTCCGTCACCGCCTCCGGGTCCCGCGCCCCCCCGACGGAGACCTTGGGCCGGTCGCCCCGGGGGAGGTCCTCCCTCCGGAGCGGCGCGTCGACGATCCCCTCCCGGGGGTCCGGCACGCCGACGACCAGCGCCAGGTAGACCTTCTCCACCTCCCGCCGCCGCAGCGCGTCCTCGAGCCCCCGGAGCCCCTCCGCCGAGAGCCCGGCCAGCACCACGCCGGAGGTGTCCCGGTCGAGCCGGTGGGCCAGCGCGGGCCGGAAGGTGTGGCCCCGCCGCCCGGGGAAGGCCCTGAGGACCGCGTCGATGAGGGTGGGCTCGTCCCCCGCGTCCCCCTCGTGGACGAGGAGCCGGGCCGGCTTGTCCACCGCGAGCACGTGGTCGTCCCGGAAGAGGACGGCGAGCGGCGGCGACGCCGCGCCCCCCGGCGGCCGCAGCCCCCCCGGCCTCCCCTCGCCGCCGCGGAGGTCCCGCAGCCGCTCCCCGAGGAAGAGGGTCACCCGGTCCCCCTTCGCCAGGCGCTCCTCGGGGCCCGCCCTCCGCCCGTTCAGGGTCACCTGCTTCGTGCGGAGGAGCTTGAAGACGAGGGAGAAGGTGGCCCGGGGGAGGTACTTCCGCAGGAAGCGATCCACCCGCTGCCCGGCGTCGTCCGGCCCGATGGTGAGGGTGGTGCCGGCTCCGGTCACCGGGGCAGGATACCCCCCGGCCCGCCGCCCCGCGGATGGAAGACGGCCGCCGGGGGGGCTGGTAGGATGGCCGCCATGCCCACGCTCGTCTTCGCCGCGGGGAAGGCAGAGGGGACCCGCCACGCGATCACCCGGGCCGCCATCCTCGGGCGGCAGAAGGGCGTGGACGTCCTCGTGGACGACATCGGGGCCTCCCGCGAGCACGCCAAGGTCTTCCAGCAGGACGGCGACTGGTTCGTCATCGACCTCAACAGCCGCAACGGGACCAAGGTGAACGGCTCCCCCGTCACCCGGTGGCGCCTGAACCACGGGGACCGCATCTCCATCGGGACCACGGTGCTCGCCTTCGAGGCGCCGGAGATCGCCTCCCGCGCCGCCCCCGCCCCCCCGGCCGCGGCGCCGGCGGC
>JAKLKS010000017.1:10081-31945 GCA_023150535.1 Planctomycetota bacterium | reverse complement strand
CGTGGGAGGAGGGGGAGGGGGAGGGGGAGGGGGCGGTAGTGGCGGAGGGGGCGGGCGGAGGGGAGGGCGGGACGGCGGGCCGGGGTCCGGCGTCGCAGGAGGGGAGGGAGAGGAGCGCGCCGAGGAGGGCGGGGAGCGGACGGGGGAACCTCCGCGCCGCCCGCGCCCCCGGGGGGCACGGCTGGGACATGGGCCACCCCCCACGGAACCCGCCGCCGCGTCGGGGACATCTTGCGGGGGGGCGCCGGCGCCTTCCAGCGGAATCCCCCTAGGAGCCGGGCCGGGGGAGGGCGAAGGGCTCCCGCACCCGGCAGTAGGACTCCCCCCCCAGGCGGCCGAGGGGGTCGAGGGCGGCGAGGTCCACGAGGCCGTCCGCGCCGAGCACGCCCCCGGCCGCGACGAGGCGGAGGACCCGGGCGAGGACCAGGGTCGTGCGCGCCTCGGGGAGTTCGAGGAGGGTGTGGACCCGGCACTCCAGGCGCACCCGGGCGAGCGCGAGGCCGGGGGTGGCGAGGGTCTCCGAGGGGACCGTGGCGAGGCCGTTGCGGGCGACCTCGGAGACCGCCGAGGAGCCGACCATGGCGGCGCCCGCCTCGGCGGGGACGAGGTTGATCACGAGTTCCCCGGTCCTCGCCACGTTGATCGCGGTGTCCTTCCTCCGGTCCACGCCCTCCGGGATCCGGCCCCGGTGGCCGACCGCCACGGACACGAGGGGAGGGGTCGAGGAGACCCCGTTGAAGTAGGAGAAGGGGGCGGCGTTCACCGAACCGTCGGGGAAGAGGGAGGTTACCCACGCGATGGGCCTCGGGACGATGGCCGAGATGAGGAGGCGGTACCGGTCCGCCGGGGAGAGGGAGTCGGGATCGATGGAGGGCATGGCGGGACTCTACCCGGGGAAACCCGGAACTTCCATCCGCCCCCCGGCGTCCAAGGAATCGGGGCCGGGGCTTCCAATTCCGCGCCGGGGCACTAGGATGGTCGGGGATCGGGGCGGGGCCTCCGCAGGGCCCGACCCCGACGGGACGGCGGCTCCGCCGCCGGGAGAGTTGCCATGAAGGGAATCGCGCGAGCCGCCGCGGCTTCGATCCTGGCGGTCGGTATCCTCGTCGGCGTGCCCCCCGGGGCCCGCGCCGACTCCCACCGGGACGAGAAGCTCGGCTACTCCTTCCAGGCGCCCGCGAAGTGGAGTTCCATCCCCGTGGACCCGGGCGGATTCCTCGCGGCCCGCTTCCAGTCGAACCGGGAGTACGAGTTCAACGACGTCAAGGGGAACTCCTGGACCCGCCACCGCCCCTACATCGAGGTGGTCGTCATCCCCTACGCCGCGAAGGACGCCGCCGGGGCCGTCGTGGAGAAGACCGACACGGGCATCAAGGTGACGAGGAGCGCCCCCTGGAAGGACCTCAAGGAGTACATGGACAAGGTCTACCAGGAGCGCCGGATCGGGGGCTTCCACTTCTCCGGCGAGGAGGCCGGCACCGTGGGCGGCCTCAAGGTCCGCATGCTCGAGATCACCGTGGACAAGCTCGTCGAGGGGGAGAGGCGGATCTTCGGCTGGGAGTTCGCGGGGGACGACGCCTACTACGGGCTCGTGGCGGAGATCCTCGTCCAGGAGGAGAAGCGCCTGAAGCCGGAGATCCTCGGCTCCTTCTCCACCTTCCGGACCTTCGCCCGCAAGGGAGCCCTCCCCGGGACCCGGACCGGGGAGGAGATCGAGATCGTGGACCCGAAGAAGGAGGCGGCCCGCGAGATCACCCCCGAGGAGATGAAGAAGAAGCGCCAGGACGCCGTCGCGCGGGCGCTGGACCGCCTCAAGGAGAACCTGCCCAGGGGGTGGACCGTCTCCGAGAGCCCGAACTTCATCGCCGTGAGCCACGCCGACGCCAAGTTCACGAAGGAGACGCTCCAGCACGCCGAGGCCCTGCGGGCCTGGCTCGAGAAGGAGCTGGGGTTCGCGGGGAGCGGCTACGCGGGGAAGGTCATCCTGCGGATCTGCGAGGACCAGAAGGAGCACGAGGCCATCCAGGGCGTGCGCAACTGGTCCTGGGAGGCCCCCGAGATCCTCACCTTCAAGGACCGCGACGGCTGGTCGGACTGGCACATCGAGGCGGTGAACCGGGAGATCTACCGGATCTGGATGCGGGACAAGAACGAGCGGCTCCTCTGGGGGCTCCCGCGGTGGATCGAGTTCGGCCTCGGCGACTACGTCGAGGGGGCGCGGCTCAAGGGGGGGAGGATCGAGTTCAAGGCCGACACCTGGGAGTCGGTGGAGATGAAGAACCTCCGGCGCGCCGAGTCCCTCCTGACCGTGAGGGACTTCTTCTCCCTGACGAGCGAGGAGCTCTGGAAGGTGGACAGCGCGACGACCCAGACCCAGTTCTTCGTCCAGTTCCTCCTCGGGGGCGCGGCGGCCCGCAGCCCGAAGCTCCGGCCGGTCTTCACCGACTACCTGAAGAACATGATCTTCCTGCTCGACTCCGAGGCCGACGGGCCCGCGGACGCCGACGCGAAGGCGCCGCAGAACGAGGAGGAGGAGACCCGGCAGGCCCAGGCCCGGCGGGACGCCTGGCGCCGGAAGGAGCGGGAGGTCCTCGACAGGCTCATGGAGAAGACCTTCGCCGGGTGGACCGACAGGGACTGGGACGTCTTCCAGTCGGCCTACCGGCAGTTCCTCAAGTAGCGGGGGGAGGGGGCATGCGCGGCGTTCCCTGGGCGACGGCGATCCTGCTGGCGGCGGCCGCCTCCGCGGCCGGCGCGGACATGGTCATCCTCAAGGACGGCCGCGTCGTGGAGGGGATCCCCGTGACGAAGGAGGCGGACGCCCTCCTCCTCCGCTACCCGAGCGGGGAGGTCCGGCTCCCCCTCTCCCTCGTCGAGGACTTCCTCTCGGAGTCCTCCCCCCCCGCCCCGCCCGCCGACGAGGAGGAGCGGGCGAGGGCGGCGGAGGGGAAGGTCCGGTGGAAGGGGAAGTGGGTCCCCGCGGCCGTCCGCGAGAAGGAGGCCCGGAAGGAGCTCGACAGGAAGCGGAAGGAGCTCGAGGAGGCCCGCAGCCACTCCGAGTGGAAGGACCGGTACTCCTTCGCGACGAAGAACTTCGCCATCGAATCCACCCAGCCGGAATCCATGAACCGGGAGTTCGCGGAGAGGCTCGAGGGCTACTTCCAGGCCTTCGCGAAGAGGTTCAAGGTCTCCGTGCCGCGGGACTGGGGGAAGCTCAAGGTCTGCTTCTACGGCGGCCGGGAGGACTTCCTCCGCACCTCCGGCGCCGGGGGCGGGGTGCTCGCCTACTACCGCTTCGTCGAGCCGCGGGAGCTCAACTTCTACTACGACCGCCTCGACCCCCAGTCCTCGGTGGACTGCCTCTTCCACGAGGCCACCCACTACCTCATCGACCTCGTCGATCCCGCCTTCCAGTACCCCCACTGGCTGAACGAGGCCATGGCGGAGTACTTCGGCGCGAGCGAGTGGGACCCGGGGAGGAAGGCCTTCGCCCTCGGCGCGATCCAGCACGGCCGCCTCGCGGAGCTCCGCGCCGAGCGGGAGGTCGGGAAGAACGTCCTGCTGCGCGACCTCGTCTCCGACGAGAGCGGCGCCTACATGCACTACTACTGGGGCTGGTCCCTCGTCCACTTCCTGATGGAGTCCCCGAAGTACTCGAAGAAGTTCGAGAAGTTCTTCGTCGACCTCGCCACGGCCCGCGACGTGGACCGCCGGCCCCATCCCTCCTTCCAGGGGATGACGGTCCAGAAGGACGGCCAGGAGTGCCTGAAGACCTTCCTCTCGCGCATGGGGCTCCGGGAGAAGGACCTCGACGGGCTCCAGGCCGAGTGGTACGCATGGATCGACGCGCTCCCCGCGGGGGACGTCCGCGCGCTCGAGGAGGCGGGGCTGCGGGCCTACGCCGAGGGGAGCGTCCGCTTCCGGGCGCCGCGCCTCCTCAAGGAGGCCATCGACAAGGGGAGCACCCGCACGGCGGTCCGCGTGCGCTACGCCATCTGCCTCCTCGGGAAGGACGAGAAGGAGGAGGCCGTCCGGATGGCGGAGAGCGCCGTCCTCCTCGATCCCCTCGACGCCGGCGTGCGCGAGGCCCTCGCCTTCGTCCTCCACCAGGCGGGGAAGCCGGAGGAGGCGCAGAAGGTGCTGGCCCTCGCGAAGGAGATCGACCCGGGCAGGGACTTCCTGGACTTCGCCGTCATGGTCAAGCTCGCCGAGGGGAAATCGGAATGAACCGGGCCTCCCTCCTCCTGCTCGCCGCCGCGGCGCTGGCCGCGTGTCCCGCCGCGCCCGCCCGGGCGCTCCCCCCCGCCGCCGCCCAGGAGGCGCCCCCCGCGGATTCCGTCGCGCAGGCGACGAAGCTCCGGGACGAGGGGAAGAAGCTCTTCGAGACCGCGGCCGACACCGACCTCTCCCGCGAGGAGAGGAAGAAGGCCCGCCAGGAGTCCTACGCCGTCCTCGACAGGGCGAAGAAGCTCCTCGACGCCTGGCTGGAGGCCCACCCGGGGGACGCGGAGCGCCTCGACGCCCTCTACAGCGACATCGCCATCACGATGTTCTGGCTCCGCAAGGAGGGCGGCGTCGGGGAGTTCGGCGGCGTCAAGCCGGCCCCCCCGGCACCCGCCCCCGCGCCCCCGCCCTCCCCGGACCCCGCCGCCCCCCCCGCCCCCCCGAAGCCCCCCGACCCCGCCGACGTCCTCGCGGGGATCCGGGACTACGAGAAGGCCCACCCCGGCGACGTCCCCGGGGCCCACGAGCGCTACAGCCGGTTCCTCGCCGAGTTCCCCGACCGCTCCACCGCCGAGTACGGGGAGGCCCTCAAGCGCGTGGAGGAGCTCGACGGGAGGCTCAAGGACGTCTACCGGAAGGCCCGCGACGACGATCCCGACGCCCTGGCCGACGCCGATCCCGCCGAGGTGCTGAAGCTCGTGGACCAGCTGGCCGGCGACCTCCTGAGCGCCGAGCCCAACGTCCGGGCCCGGGCCGCCCGCTTCCTCGGCAGCCTCGGGTCGGGCAAGGCCGCGGACGCCCTGCTGGCGGCCCTCCTGGCGGAGAGCGACTCCGAGGCCTTCGAGGCCATGAAGGACGCCCTGGCCCGCATCGGCGGGCGGCGCGTCTGCGCCCGGCTGGCGAAGGTGAAGCCGGATTCGGAGAAGTCGGGGGTCGTCCTCGACCTCCTGCTGCTCATGGTGAAGAAGGGGGGCGTCAACGCCCGCATCGCCGGCGAGGCCGCGGCGGCCCTCGCCGCGGGGATGAACGAGGCGGCCCGGGCGGAGACGGCGGAGGCCCTCCTCGCCGCGGGCCCCGCGGGCGCGCTCGGGCTCTCGGGACTGGTGGAGTCGTGCCCGGTGGAGCGCAAGCCCGCCTACATCGAGCACCTCGGGAACGCCGGGGACCCGCGCGTCGCGGGGAACCTCGCCCGGTTCCTGGTGGTCAACCCGCAGGGAGCGCGACGGACCCAGCACCAGGCGGCCGTCAAGGCGATCACCTCCCTCGGGAAGCCCGCGGTCCGGTACCTCATCCCCGTCCTCGACGAGAAGGAGAACCAGGTCTGGACGGCGGAGCTGCTCCGCCAGATCACGGGGGCCAAGCCGAAGGACGACAAGCGGAAGACCTGGGAGAAGTGGTTCCGGGAGAACCGGCGGGCGCTGGAGGGGCGGTAGCCCCTCTACTCCCCGCCCCCGCCGAGGACCCCGAGCCACAGGAGGGCGCCGACGGCGATCATCGCCGCGCCCGCGAAGCCGAGGGCCGCCGCCATCACGAGCCTCGTCCTGCGGTCCGCCGGCTTCTCCGTGAGCAGGAGCATCACCGCCACGAGCAGGTCGGCCGCCCCCGCCGCGACGAGGGCGTAGCCGACGACGACCATGGAGCCCCCGTCCCCGCTCAAGCCCCCGCCTCCCCTCCGCGGAACCCCCCCCGCATGACGAGGCCGAGGCGGAAGTCCCGGCCGGCGTAATACACCGTCATGCGGGTGCGGAGGAGGACCTTCACGCGCATCTCCGCCTCCCCGCGCCTCTCCTTCGTCCTCGCCCGCAGGTCCCAGCGCGGGTCGCCGAAGTCGAGGACCTCGATGCCCTCGGCCCCGAGGCCCGCCACCACGGTGTCCCGGTAGGCCTCCATGCTCTCTTCGTCGAGGACGAGGAGGGTCCACTTCCCCTCCTCCTGCAGGGTCCCGCGGAAGACGAACCCCGGGTCCGAGGCGTAGGAGTAGGAGAACCCGCCCTCTCCGTCGAGATGGAGTTCCATCACGTCGGGCGACCGTATCGTGCGGGAGCCGAAGGCCGTGGAGGCCCTCGCCTTCACGGTCCCCGGCAGGGACCAGGAGGTGTCCCCGGGGAGCGAGGCGCAGAGGGGGGCGGCGAGGAGGAGGAGGGCCGCGAGGCCGGCGAGCCGGGCGAGGGGGCGCATGGTCGCCTCCGAGGCGCGGGGGCGCCGCCGGTGCGCCCCGCTCCCCGGATTCTACGCCCCCCGGCCCCCCCGCCGCGCCCCGGCGCCGCCTACCCCCGGGGGGCCAGCACGGCCGCCAGCGCCGCCGCCGCCTCCCCCTCCTCGCCCGGCTGGAGGGTGCGCGGGTCGAGGAGGAGGGCCCCCTCCTTCACCCGCAGGAAGAGCGGGAGGGGGAGGAGCCGGAGCCGGCGCGCCGCCTCGCCGGCCTCGAGCGCCGCGGGGCGCACGACCACCACGCGCGTCGGGAGCGGATGCACCGGCACCGCCCCGCTCCCCACGGTGGAGGTGTCGGGCGCGGTGGAGACGGCAGCCGCCTTCCCGAGGGACGCCCGCAGGCGCCGGGCGAGGGCCGCCGCCCGCCGCGCCAGGGACTCCTCCTTCTCCGCCAGCATGCGCATGGTCGGGTGCTCGCGGAGGAGCCGCTCCCGGTCGCGGAAGAGCCGCAGGGTCGCCTCGAGCGCGATGAGGTCGAGCTTCCCCACCCGCAGGCTCCGCATGAGCGGGTTGTCCTCGCAGCGCCGCACCCAGTCGCGGGTCCCGAGGATGATCCCCCCCTGGGGCCCGCCGATGAGCTTGTCCGCGGAGCAGGAGAGGAGCGCCGCCCCCGCGGCGATGGAGTCGGCGACGCGCGGCTCCTCCTCGGGGATGCCGAGGTCGCGGAGGTCGAGGAGCGCGCCCGCCCCGAGGTCGTCGAAGACCGGGATCCCGAGCTCCTTCCCGAGGCCGCAGAGCTCGGCGATGCCCGGCGTCCCCGAGAAGCCGGAGATCCGGTAGTTCGAGGGGTGGACCCGGACGAGGGCGGCGGTGCGCTCGTTCGCGGCGGCGCGGTAGTCGGAGAGGTGGGTCCGGTTGGTGCAGCCGACCTCGACCAGCTTCACCCCGGCCTTCGCCATGACGTCGGGCATCCGGAAGGCCCCGCCGATCTCCACGAGCTGGCCCCGGGAGACGACGGCCTCGCGCCCCTCCGCCATGGTGTTGAGCACGAGCATCGTCGCGCCGGCGTTGTTGTTGACGATGGTCGCGGCCTCGCAGCCCGTGAGCTCCCGGAGGATCCCCTCGCAGAAGCGCTCCCGGCGCCCGCGCTCGGCGGAGTCCCTCTCCACCGCCAGCAGGCAGTAGGCCCGGGCCTCCTCGGCCAGCGCGTCCATGGCGGCCTTCGGGAGCACCGCCCGGCCGAGCCCGGTGTGGAGGACCACCCCCGTCGCGTTGAGCACCCGGCAGAGCCCGGGCCGGTCCGCGGCGAGGAGCGAGGACGCCGCCGCGGCGAGGATCCCCGCGGGCGTCCCCTCCCCGTCCGGGGGGGCCTCGCCCGCCCGCAGGCGCGCCCGCAGGCCGTCGAGGACGGCGCGGACCGCGCCGAGGAGGGGCTCCCGGCCGTGCGCCTCGAGCAGGGCGGCGGCGCCCGGGGAGCCGAGCACCTCGTTCACCGCGGGGAGGGAGCGGAGGTCCATCGCCACAGGTTAACCCGGCCCCCGGCCCCTCACCACCGAACCTGATCCGTACGGAACCCGACCCGTTTTCGTCAGGTTGACGAAAACGGGTCGGGTTCCGTACGGATCAGGTTCGGTACCGTCACCATCCCTCGCCCGGGGGGTGGACCGCCGCCTCCCGGAGGGCCTCGAGCAGGGCCCCGGTCTCCTCCCCCGGGGCGGGGGGGCGCCCCCCGCGGGAGATCCGGAAGGCGTCGAGCGCCCTCGGCCCCAGGGTCGCCACGCGCACCTGGCGGAGGTCGCAGCCCGCGTCGGAGAGCACGCGCGCGAGGTCGTGGAGGAGCCCGGGGCGGTCGGGGCACTCCACCCGGACCTCCGCCGCCGGCCCGCTCCCGTCGTCCGTCCGCCGGGCGAGGACGGATCGGTCCCCCGGCGGCCGCACCCCCGCCCGGAGGCGGCGCGCGAAGGCCCGCAGGGCGGGCACCGCGCTCCCGGGAGGGGCCAGGGCCGCCTCCTCCAGGGCGCCGAGCACCCTTGCCCTCCCGGGGATCGGCGCCCGGACCGTGAAGTCGTCGAGCGCTGTGCCGTCGGAGAGGGTGTGGGCGTCGGCGGAGAGGATGTCGCAGCCCGCCAGCGTCAGCGCCCCGGCGAGGTCGGCGAAGAGGTGGGGTCGGTCCCCCGCCGCCAGCGAGAGGTCCACCGCTCCCGGGCGCTCCTCGAGCCCGGCCACCGCCCCGCCGCGCCGCCTCCGCCGCCGCAGGAGGTCGAGGTGGAGCCGCGCCCGGCGGGGCGGAACGCTCGCGGCGTAGTGGTGGGGCGCCCGGGCAAGGAGGGAGTCGATCTCGGCGGCGCGCCGAGGCGGGAGGACCTCCCGCAGGGCGCCGCCGAGGTCGGGCGGGAAGGCCGGTGCCCCGCGGAGGACAGCCTCCACCCGGTCGTGGAACTCCAGGAGCTGCGCCGCCCGCCAGGCGGTCCAGGCGCCGTTCCCCACGCCCGCGATGTCCGCCGCGGTGCAGAGGAGGAGGAGCCGCAGCCCCTCCCGCGTCCCCGCCGCCGCCGCCACGCGGCGCACCGCCTCCTCGTCCCCGTGGACCGAGAGGGCCGAGGCCTCCCCGAGGACCGTGTGGTGCTCCACGAGCCGGATCACGGCGCCCGCGTCGGCCGGGGGGAGGCCCAGCCGCTCGGGGGCGCCCCGCGCCTCCTCCGCGCCCCGGGCCGCGTGGCCCCGGGAGCCGCGGACCTTCCCCACGTCGTGGAGGAGGAGCCCGAGGCGGAGCGGGAGGAGGGAGGGGAGCGCCGCCGCCTCCTCGGCGAGCCGCTTCCAGCCGTGGCCGCGGCCCTCGATCCACCCGTCGAGGGCCTCGAGGCCCCGCAGGGTGTGCTCGTCCACGGTGAAGGCGTGGTAGGGGTCGGCCTGGGGGAGGGCGACCACCGCCCCCCACTCGGGGAGGAGGCGCTCGAGGCGGTCCCGCCGGTGGAGGGCGCGCAGCGCGGGCCCCGCGGGGGCCCGGGCCTCCAGGAGGGCGCGCAGGCCCGCCGCGTCGCCGGGGAGGGGATCCCCGTCGGTCGGCTCCTCCCCGAGGGCCCGTTCGCAGGCGCGGGAGGCGTCCCGCGCGGCGGCGAACCAGGGGGCCAGGGCGCGGAGGTGGCGCTCCTCGGGGGGCAGGTCGGCGCCCTCCGGGAGGAGCCTGGGCACGAGGTCGCGCTGGGTGCCGAGGTCCAGCAGGTCCTGCTTGCGCCCCGCCAGCAGGTGCATCTCGATGCGGAAGCGGAGGATGGCGTCCAGCGCCCTCTCCAGGGCGCGCCCGTCGGGGGGGGCCGGGGAGAGGACCGAGAGCCAGCCCGCGGCGTGGACGTCCCGCAGGCCGCCGGGGGACTCCTTCACGTCGGGCTCCAGGAGGGCGGCGGTCCCCCCGCGGGCGGCGCGCCGGCGGATCGCCTCGGCCCTCTTCAGCGCGACGAACCGCTCCCCGTGCCGCTTCAGGAAGGGGCGCAGCACCCTCGTGCGGAGGACCTCGGCGGCGGTCCGGTCCCCCGCGAGGAAGCGGTGGTCGAGGACCGAGGAGGCGAAGGCGTGGTCCTTCGCCATGGCGGCGGCCGTGCCCCCGGGCGTCCGGAGGGTGAGGTGGACGGAGGCGCCGGCGTCCCAGAGGAGGGCGGCGAGGTCGGCGGCGAGGTCGCGGACGGCGGGCGTGCGGCGCCGGGCGAGGACCAGGAGGTCGAGGTCGGAGAAGGGGCAGAGTTCGCCGCGCCCGTAGCCCCCGAGGGCGAGGACCGTGAAGCCCCTCCCCGAGGGAGCGCGGTGGTCCACGAAGGCCCGCACCACGGCGTCGGCGCAGGCGGCCAGGCCGCGGGCGGTGGCGAGGCCGCCGGCCTCGGCCCGCTCCGCCAGGACGGCCTCGCGCGCCGCGCCGAGGGCCTCGCGGACCGCCCTCCCCCCCTCCCGGACCGCGGTCCGGAGGAAGAGCGAGGGCGGGGTGGTGGGTGGACGGGAGGGCGGGGGGGCCCCCGGCCCGGTCATGGGACCGTTCCCGTCGGGGCCCCGCACCTCCCGCTCGCCACGACTAGAGGTCGTAGTACAGGTAGAACTCGTAGGGGTGCGGGCGGATCCGGAGGGCGTCCACCTCCTTCGTCCGCTTGTAGGAGATCCAGGCGTCGATGAGGTCCCGGCTGAAGACGTCCCCCTTGAGGAGGAAGTCGTGGTCCTTCTCGAGCGCGTCGAGGGCCTCCTCGAGGCTCCCCGAGGCCCGCGGGACCTTCGCCAGCTCCTCGGGCGGCAGGTCGTAGATGTCCTTGTCGAGGGGCTCCCCGGGGTCGATGCGGTTGAGGATCCCGTCCAGCGCCGCCATGCAGAGGGCGGAGAAGGCGAAGTAGGGGTTGCTGGAGGGGTCGGGGAAGCGGATCTCGAAGCGCTTCTGCTTCGGCGAGGAGCCCAGCGTCGGGATGCGGATGGAGGCGCTGCGGTTGCGGCTCGAGTAGGCGAGGTTGATGGGCGCCTCGTAGCCCGGCACCAGCCGCTTGTAGGAGTTGGTGGTGGGGTTCGTGAAGGCGTTGAGGGCGCGGGCGTGCTTGAGGACGCCGCCGATGGCGTGCAGCGCCATGTCGCTCATGCCGCCGTAGCCGTCGCCGGCGAAGAGCGGCTTCCCCTCCTTCCAGAGGGAGAGGTGGCAGTGCATGCCGGTCCCGTTGTCGCCGAACAGCGGCTTCGGCATGAAGGTGACGGTCTTGCCGTGCCGCACGGCGACGTTGCGCAGGACGTACTTGTAGATGAGGACCTTGTCGGCCATGCGGGTGAGACTGTCGAACCGCATGTCGATCTCGCACTGCCCGGCCGTGGCGACCTCGTGGTGCTGGCACTCCATCTCGACCCCGATGTCCTGCAGGGTGAGGAGCATCTCGGAGCGGATGTCGTGGAGCTTGTCCACGGGGGGGGCGGGGAAGTAGCCCTCCTTGTGGCGGATCTTGTAGCCGAGGTTGGGCCCCTCGTCCCGGCCGGTGTTCCAGGCCCCCTCCTCCGAGTCGAGGAAGTAGTAGCCGCTGCGGGCGGTCTGGTCGAAGCGGACGTCGTCGAAGAGGAAGAACTCCACCTCGGGGCCGAAGTAGGCCGTGTCGGCGAGGCCCGTGGACTTCACGTAGGCCTCGCAGCGCTGGGCGATGTTGCGCGGCGCCCGCGGGTAGTCCTCGTGGGTGATGGGGTCCTTCACGCTGCAGATGAGGACCATGGTCGGGTGGACCATGAAGGGGTCGATGAAGGCGGAGGTCGGGTCGGGGATGACGAGCATGTCCGACTCGTGGATGCTCTTCCACCCGCGGATGGAGGAGCCGTCGAAGCCGAGCCCCTCCTCGAAGACCGCCTCGGTGAGGCAGTGGGCCGGCACCGAGAAGTGCTGCCAGACCCCGACGAGGTCGCAGAACCGGAAGTCCACCATCCGGACGCCCTTCTCCTTCATGAGGCCCAGCACCTGCTTCGCGTTCATGGCCGCTCCTCCCCTCCCGTTCCCAGACCCGTTCCCTGACCCGTTCCCTGACCCGTTCCCGAACCCGCCCCGAAGTCCGCCCCCTAGATCGCCTCGGGTCCCCGCTCCCCCGTCCGGACCCGGATGACGTCCTTCAGCTCCATCACGTAGATGCGGCCGCCGCCCCCGGCGCCGGCGTCCCCGCAGGCCGACCGGATGGCCTCGAGCGTCGGGCGGACGAAGTTCTCGTTCACGGCGATCTCCAGCCGCACCCGGGGCCTGGCCTCGAAGGCCGCCCCGGCTCCCGCGTCGGAACCCGTTCCGCCGGGGGCCGCGCGTTCCAGGCCGGAGACGTCGGAGACGGTGAGCCGGAAGACCTCCACCCGGCTCAGCGCCTCCTTCACGTCCCCCAGGCGCTCCGGCGCCACCACCGCCTCGATCATCTTCATGGCCGCGGGGCGGGGAGAAGGAGGCGGAGGGGGGAGGAGGCGCTCACGGACCCGCATTCTACGGAGGCGGGGGACAAAAATCGGAGCGATGTGGATGAACGGGCGCCGGCCGGGCCCGCCCCGGCCGCGGGGGACGCCGGAACCCGGCGCGGGGAGGGCGGGGGGCCCGGCACCGTCCCCGCCCCGTCCTACTCTTCCCCCGATCCCATGGACGCGCCGTCGGCAGCCGGTCCCGCCTCCCCGGGGTCGGGGAAGGTACGCAGGGGGAAGGTCCGCTCCCCCGGAGGGCGCCGCCTGAAGGAGGCGGCCGGCCCCCGCTGGGCCTCGGTCTGCGTCCTCACCCCCGTGGGAGGGGGCCGGCGCTCCCCCTACCGCCACTGGCTCCGCCGCGTCTCCGCCGCCCTGCTCAAGGCCCAGAGGGAGATCCGGGTCCTCAAGTCCCTCGACTGGCCCGACGGGGTGGCCCGGGAGTTCTTCGCCCGGGGGGCCCGGGAGCTGCCCCGGATCACCTACGCCCCGCTCGACTTCGACCCCGCCCGCAAGGTGGCCGAGTTCCGGGCCATCGAGCGGGTGCTCCACCCGAGGGATCCCCTCCAGGGGATCCTCCGGGAGACCGCCCGCCAGTACGCCGACGTGGTGCGGATGCTGGAGGCCCGGGAGACCTCCCGGTTCCACGCCGTCTCCCGGGCGCTCTACGGGCACCCCCTAGAGCCCTTCGCCGGCCAGACCACGACGAGCCTCGACCTCGCCCTCCACCTCGATCGCCTCGTGGGCAGCGGGTCCGGCCTCGAGCACGTGGAGGCGGCGGCGCGCGTCTTCACGGCCGAGGAGGCCGCCGCGATGCTGCAGAAGCGCCTCCTCCGCGCCTTCCCGGGCGCCCGGGTCCCCGTGGAGGTGTCGAGCCACCTCACGGCGGACGCCGCCGCCGGCGCCTGCAGGATCCGCATCAAGCGCGGGAGGGTCTTCGGGCGGGAGACCATCGCCTACCTCCTCCACCACGAGGGCTACGTGCACATCGCCACGACCCTCAACGGGCGCCGCCAGCCCTGGCTCCCCATCCTCGGCAAGGCCTCGCCGCGGACGGTCCGGGTGAACGAGGGGCTGGCGGTCTTCGGGGAGTGGGCCTCCCACACGCTGACCCTGCCCAGGGTCCGCCGCCTGGTGGACCGGGTGCTGGCCATCCGGATGGCCGAGGAGGGGGCGGACTTCCTGCAGGTCTACAGGGCCTTCCTGCACCGGGGGGAGGACCCGCAGGCCGCCTTCGACATCGCGCGGCGGGTGTTCCGGGGCGGGGACCTCCGCGGCGGGGCCCCCTTCACCAAGGATGCCTCCTACCTCGGGGACTTCCTCCGCATCTTCAACTTCGTCCGCGTGGCCGCCAAGCGGGGGCGCATGGACCTCCTCGACCTGCTCTTCGTGGGGAAGGTGACGCTGAAGGACCTCCCGGTCCTGGGGGAGCACCTGGCGTCCGGGGAGATCCGCCGCCCCCGCTTCCTGCCGCCCTGGGTGAGGGACAAGAACTGGCTCACCGCGCACATGGCCATCTCCTCCTTCCTGAACGTGATCCACCTGCCCGGCGTGGAGTCCTTCTACGAGGACCTCTTCGCCCGGTGCGCCCCGCCGCCGCCGGGGAGGGGCCCGGAGGAGCGGGGGGAGGGCGGGGAGGGGATGGATTCCCGGGGGAGGGAGCCCGGGGGGAAGGAGGAGTTCCGTGGACATGCCACCGGCCTCACCCCTCTTCATTACTGAGGGGGTCGTCAGCGACGGTCCGGGGGGCGGGGCGGCCTGCGGCCACCCGCGCGTCGAGGAGGGGTATCCCCGGCCGGCGCCGGTCCCGGTGCGGGGGGATCCGGGCCCCGGGGGGTCCTCAGCCTGAGGCGGCCCCGGGGACCGCCCCGTCGAGGAGCCCCTCGATCTCGCGGAGGTCCCGCAGGACCGGGTGGCCCGGGGGGGCGACGCCCCCCCCGCGGTCAATGAGGGCGGCGCGGATGCCCATGGCGGCCGCCCCCGCGAGGTCGTCCCCCACGGAGTCCCCGACGTGGAGCACCTCCCCCGGCGCCACCCGGAGGGCGGCCAGCGCCTCGCGGAAGATCCCCGGGTGGGGCTTCCTCCAGCCGACCTCCGAGGAGACCACCACCGCGTCGAACCACTCCCGCAGGCCCCCCTCCTCGAGGATCCCGTGGAGGCGGCGGTCCCAGTTCGACACCACCGCCAGCCTCAACCCCCGGGCCCGCAGCCGCTCCAGGGCGGGGACGGCGTCGTCGAAGGGGCGCCAGACCGCCGCGGAGCCGAAGTCCCGGTAGAGGTCCTCGAACCAGGCCTCGAAGTCCAGGCCCGCCATGGCCGGGACCCCGTCCATGACCCTCCGCGCGTGGCGGTGCCAAGACTCCCTCTCCAGGGACTCCGAGGTGCGCATCCCCTCCTCCCCCGCCTCGCGGTGCTCCCGCGCCTGGGCGTGGAAGGCGGACACCGCCGCCCGGTCGAACTCCCGGGGCGGGATCTCCCGGCCGAAGCGGCGGGTGACCTGGGAGTAGACCCCGCCGAGGGAGGGCTCGGCGCGGAGCAGGGTGAGACCGGCGTCCAGGAAGATGGCTTTCATGGGGGTCGGGGGGAGAGAATCGGTGCGCGGGCCTCCGGGCCGAAGAAAGGGACGGGCGGGGATGGCGGAGACGAGGTCGCTCCTGGTGGTGGCCGACGACGGGGGGATGGACGGCCCCCGGGACCAGGGCATCCTGGAGGTCCTCGAGGCGGGGCTCGTGAGGAACGTCTCCGTCGTCGCCAACGGGGCCCACGCCGCCTCCCTGGCGGTCTCCCTGCGGGCCTTCCCCGGGGTCTCCGTGGTCCTCCACCTCAACCTCACCGAGGGGAGGCCGCTCGCCGGACCGGCGGCGACCCTGACGGGGCCCGACGGCCTGTTCCTCGGCGACAAGCGGGCCTTCTGGGACCGGGCCCACGAGGGCGGCGTCGACCCGGCCGAGGTGGCCCGGGAGGCGGCGGCGCAGGTGGCCCTCCTGCGGGAGTTCGGCCTCGAGCCCGCGGGGCTCAACGGGCACAACCACGTCCACGTCCTCCCGGGGGTGCGGGAGGGCGTCCGGGACCTCCTGGCCCGGGACCTCGGCATCGGCTGGGTGCGCATCCCCGCCGAGCCGGAGCCTCCCCCGGATTCCCCCACGGGCCCCGTGGACGGGCCGGCGATGCCCTTCCACGCCGCGGACCTCGACGAGACCGGCCAGCGGATGCTCCGGTACGGACACCGGGCCCTCGCCTCGCTGCGGGCGCTCGCCACGAGGACGGCGATGACCCTCCCCCCGCGCGTGCGCTTCGCCGACTCCTTCCTCGGGTTCGCCTTCGCCTGCTCGGGGTCCGCGGCCGCGCTGGAGGCGGGCCTCCGCACGGTGCAGGGGGGGGTGGTCGAGCTGATGGTCCACCCGGGGCGCAGCGACCCCCGCGCGCGATCGTCCTTCGCGCGGGATCCGGCCAGGGAGTCGGAGCGGAAGGTGCTCCTCTCCGACGATTTCCGGGAGGCCGTGGCGGCGGCGGGGTTCGCCCCCGCCTCCTTCGCGGAGATGGACGGCGGCCCCGCCTGACGGCGCCCTACTCCCCGAAGGTGTACTTCACGTCCTTGAGGAGGACGCGGAGCTTCCGCACCTCCTCCGTCACGTCCCGCTGCTGCTTCAGGCAGACGGCGACCAGTTCCGCCATGGCGTCCATGGTGTCGGGGGTGGCGCCGAAGCGGGTCATCTCCTGGACGCCGAAGCGGATGCCGCGGGGGTCCTTGGCGGTCTTCGGGTCGTCCCCGGGGAGGGTGTTCATGTTGGCGACGATGTTCTGCGCGCAGAGCCTCCGCGTGGCGGGGCCGCCGCCGCCGAACCCGGAGGCGTCCACGGCCACCTGGTGGGAGCGGGTGTAGCCGAACTCCGCGCCGATGCAGGGGACGCCGCGCTTCACGAGGGAGCGGGCGAAGGCCTGGGCGTTGGCGACGGTGTCCTTCGCGTAGCGGGCGCCGAAGGCCTTCATCTCCAGGGTGGCGACGAGCATGGGCGGCAGGGTGAAGAGGTGGTGGTTGCTCGTGGCGCCGGGGAAGACCCCCCGGTCCACCTTCTTCCAGAGGGCGTCGTCCTCCGTGTTCGAGACGATGACGCCGCGCTGGGGGCCGAAGTAGGTCTTGTGGGTGGAGCCCATCATGAGGTCGGCTCCCTCGCGCAGGGGGTCCTGGAACTCCCCGCCGGCGATGAGCCCGAGCACGTGGGCGCCGTCGAACAGGATGAGGGTCCCCGTGGAGGAGGCGGCCTCCCGCAGCTCCTTCACCGGCTCGGGGTGGAGGAAGAGGGAGCGGCCGAGGAGGAGGACCGAGGGCCTCTCCTTCGCGAGGAGGTCCTTCGTCGCCGCGACGTCCACGCGGATGCCGTCGGCGGCGAGCGGGATGCGCTTGATGGTCCCGGCCACCTTGCCGAGCGCGCCGAAGCGCTGGTGGGAGACGTGCCCGCCGGCGGGGACGCCGTGGGCGAGGACGGTGGATCCCTTCTCGATGACCGTGTGGAAGACGGCGTCGTTGGCCACGGTGCCGGAGACGGGGCGGACGTCGGCCCTCCGGGAGCGGAAGACCGCGCGGACCTCCTCCTCGAGGCGGGTCTCGACCTCGTCGATGTAGCGGGTGCCCTCGTAGTAGCGGGCGCCCGGGTGGCCCTCGGCGTAGCGGGCGATGAAGTCGGAGCAGAGGGCGCGCAGCGCGAGCGGGGAGAGCACGTTCTCGCTGGCGATCATGTTGAGGCAGTGGGAGCGCCACTCCTCCTGGCGGCCGATGCAGTCGAAGACCTCCTGCACGGGGGCGGGGAGGCCCTTCTTCGCGGAAGCGGCGGGGGCGGTGGGGTTCATCCCGCCATGGTAGCCAGCCCGAATCCCGCCCCCAGCCGATTCCGGGAAGCCCCCGTGATGAAGGAGGGCCGGACCGACCCGCCCCTTCAGCTCCCCTTCCGGCGGGCGAGGAGGAGGAAGCCGAGGCCGGTGAGGACGCCCCCGACGGCGGTGGGCACGCCGAAGTACCACAGGGTCTGGACCTGGAGGGGATGGTCGTCCCCCCTCTTGAGATACATCTCGAGGGAGGGGTCCTCTGCGGGCTTCACGACCTTCCCCTCGGGGACGAAGGCGAGACGTTCCACCGTGCGGGGAGTGCCGTAGATGGCGGGGACTCCCTCCTTGTCCTGTTCCCACAGGGCGCGGTTGAGTTCGACGACATCCTGCGCGTGGGCCTCCACGACGAGCAGGTCCCTCCCCGCCGTCCGATCGACGACCCAGACTCCGGGCAGCACGAGGAGGCCGACGACGATGGCCCCGAGGCCGAGCACCTTCCAGGGACGCGCCATGGCCGCCTCCTCTCCCCGACCGCCTATTTCGCCGCCGGCTCGGCGGTGGTGGCGAAGAGGTCGATCTTGATGTCCCAGACGTCGCTCACCTTGGCCGCGGAGGCCGCGGGGACCTCGATGCCGTAGTCCTTGATCGTGATCGAGAACTCCGCCTTCACCTTGAGCCACTGTCCGCGCCCGAGCTTCTTGCCCAGCTCCTCGGGGATGCGCTGGACCAGGGCCTCGCCCTTGACGTCATTGGATTTTCCCTTGATGGTGAGGGTCCCCTCGTAGGCCCAGGTCTCCTTCATGGCCTTCTCGTCGAGGACCTTGACGCGCTTGAGGGACTTCGCCTTCAGCACGATCTCGGGGTATTTCGCCGCGTCCAGCCAGTCCTCCCCGTACATGTGGCCGTCGCGGGCCTCCATGCCGGTCTTGAGGGAGTTCACGGGGACGACGAGGTCCGCCTCCCCCGTCCCGGCGTCGAAGTCGAAGGTCCCCTTCCCCTTCACGGAGTGGGTGATGCCGTGGATGGTCTCGACGGTCGTCTCCGACTCGAAGAGGATGTTGGTCCTCTGCTCGGTCACGCCGAAGTGGTAGACGACCCCCTTCTTCTCGGCGGCGGGGGCCTCGGCGGCGGGCTTCTCCCCGGCGGCGCCCCCCTCCTGCGCGGCGGCGGGGAGGCTCCCCCCGGCGATGAGGGGGAAGCCGGCCGCCAGGGCCAGGGCGGGCAGCAGGGCGAGGCGGGCGAGGCGGGCGTGACGGGGCGTCATGGCGCTCCTCCTGTCGGTTCCTCGGAACCCGCGGGAATCATATGCGGGTGACCGGGAGATCCCCTGAAAGGGGGTTTCCGTACATGGAACCGGGGATTCTCCCGGAGGATGACCCCCATGGACCAGCGGGCCTCCCTGGCGGACGAGCGGAACCACGACCACCCCCCGCTCCCCCCCCACGCCCGGGAGCGGCTCCGGGCCGGCTTCGTGTCCCTGGGGGCCGGGTCGCTCCTCCTCGCGGTCAAGTTCCTCGCCTGGTACTGGACCGGCTCCGCCGCGGTGTACTCCGACGCCATGGAGTCCATCGTGAACGTGGTGGCGGCGGTCTTCGCGCTCGGCGCCATCGCCTTCGCCGCCCGCCCCGCCGACGCCAACCACCCCTACGGGCACGGGAAGATGGAGTTCTTCACCGCGGTCTTCGAGGGGGGGCTCGTGGCCTTCGCCGCCGTCATGATCCTCTACGAGGGGATCCACGGCCTCGTCCACGGCGTGGAGGTCCGGGAACTGGACCGCGGCCTCCTCATGATCCTCGGGGCCGGGGCGGGGAACGCGCTCCTCGGCTGGTACCTCGTCGGGGTGGGCCGGCGGACCCGCTCCCCGGCGCTGGTGGCGGACGGGAAGCACGTGCTCTCCGACTTCTGGACGAGCGCGGGGGTGGTGGTCGGCCTGCTGCTCGTGAAGCTGACGGGCAGGACCTGGATCGACCCGCTCGTGGCCGTGCTCCTCGGCGGCCTCCTCTGCCACGCCGGCGTCCGGCTCGTCCGGGAGGCGGCGGGCGGTCTACTCGACGAGGAGGATCCCCAGCTCCTCGAGGAGCTGGCCTCGCTCTTCGCCCGGATGCCGGCGGAGGGGGCCATCGAGGTCCACGAGACCCGGGCCATCCGGAGCGGCTCCTTCGCCCACGTGGACGCCCACGTGGTGGTGCCGGAGTTCTGGAGCGTGCAGCGGGGACACGACGCCGCCGAGGCCATGGAGCGATGGGTGATCGCGAACTGGGAGCGGGAGGGGGAGATCTTCTTCCACCTGGATCCCTGCCGGCGGACCTACTGCGCCCGCTGCCCGCTGTCCGACTGCGCGGTGCGCACCGCCCCCTTCGAGTCCCGGCCGCCGGTGACCCGGGAGTCCATCGTGGGGCCGCCCTGGGCGCCGGGCGGGGGGCGGGAGGAGCGCGAGCGGGCGCGGACCGGTTGAGGACGCTGCTTCCGGGCCGCCCCCTTCCGCGACGCCCCCCGCGGCACGGCGGCCGCCTCCCGCGCCCACTCGACGAGGAGGGGGCCGTCCTCCAGCACGTCCTCGGGGACCGACCAGTAGCGCTTCTCCCCCCCGGGGCCGCCGAAGGGGACGGGGAGGGCCCCCGCCTCCCGGTACCTCGGGCGGGTCCGATCGTCGGTCCGGAACCAGGCGCGGCCGTCGAAGACCATGCCGAAGAACTCCCCGTCGAGGTAGAGCCCGTGGCCGCCGAACATGGGGCGGCTCTCCACCCCCCGGAGGGGGGCGAGCTGGTCCAGGACGAACTCGAGGAGGGAATCACCGGGCACGGCCCCCCATCCTGGGGCGGCCCCGGGGGCCGGCGCTAGGCTTTACCCATGGGACACGACCACGGGAAGTCCGCCGACCCCCTCGACGCCGAGGTCTGCGTCTGCTTCCACGTGCGGCGGCGGAAGGTCGAGGCCTTCTGCCGGCGGGAGAAGCCGAAGGTGATCTCGCTCGTGAGCCAGTGCCTGTCGGCCGGCACCGGCTGCGGCTGGTGCATCCCGTTCCTCAAGGCCATCCACCGGGAGGTCCTCGAGGGGGGCCCCCGCTTCGAGATGCCGACCGAGGCGGAGTACCTCGAGAAGCGGAAGGCCTACCACCGCGAGAAGGGGGTCCGCGGCCGGGAGGAGAAGGCGGGAGGGGGGCCGGCGACCGGACCATGAAATCCCGGAGGAACGCTCCGGGATTTCATGGTTCGTCCCGCGGCGGGGGTTCCGCACGCACCGCCGCCTTCCGCGCCGCCTCCAGGAGATCCCCCACCCCCCGATCCGCCGCCCACCTCTCCAGGTACTCCCCGTCCATCCCCGGCCCCCGGGACCGGAGGATCCCGAGCACGTCGCCCCACTGCCGGTCCGAGACCCTGCCCCCCTTCTCGTACCAGAGGATCTTGCTGAGGAGGACGTCCTCCGGGGAGGGGACGAAGCAGGGCCCGAAGGGCGCCACGACCTCGCGCCGACGCCGGGAGAAGGACTCCCGCTCGTAGGGGGAGTCGCCGAGCACGAAGACGTCCACCTTCATCGCCGTGTCGATGTGGATGACGTTGAAGGACCCCCGCCGCCGGACGGCCCCCCCCACGGCCTCCGGGGAAGCGTAGAAGGCCGCCCCGAGCGCTTCGCAGAAGGGGCGCACGTGCGCGGGCCGCATCTCCGCGACGAGGTCCACGTCCATGGTGGCCCGGGGCACCCCGTAGTGGACGCTCGCCATGGACCCCGTCAGGCACCACCCGACGCCGAGGGCGTCCAGGGCCCCCGTGACGGAGCCGAACGCGGGAAGGAACCGGCCGGCGGTCGTCACCGGTCCCGGAGGTGGTCCGCCACCTCCCGCGCGAGGTCGGCGCCGTAGCAGGTCTCGATGAAGGCGAGGTCGATCTCCCGCCGCGTGGCGCCGGGGTGGAGGCGCTCGAGCGACCGGCGCACCTCCTCGATGACGGCCTCCGAGAGGTCGAGCGCCGCCCGCATCCGCCCCGCGGGCCCCATCTCCCGGAAGAGGCGCTCCTGGACCGCCGCCGCCTCCGGGGAGGTGTCGGTGGGGAGGGGGGCCTCGTGGGGACGGAGCCGGATCGCCATGGGCGGCATCCTACCGCGCGAGCCCCATGGCCCGCAGGGCGAGGTCCCGGATCCCCGCCTGCGGGAAGGACGGGGCCCCGAGGGCGGGGTCGGAGCCGATGACGAGCGGCCCCGCCCCGGGGGTCGCCGGGAGGAGGCCGTGGGACCCCTTCACGAGGGAGGCGTCGAGCGGGATCACGTCGAGGAGGTTCCGGAAGCCGAGTTTCCGGGCGGCGATCTTCGCGGCGATGCGCGCCTTCATCGCCGGCTTCGCCGGGTCGAGGAACAGCTCCACCGGGTCGTAGCCGGGCTTGCGGTGGATGTCCACGGTGCGGGCGTAGTCGGGCGCGAGGGCGTCGTCGAGAAAGTGGTAGTAGGTGAACCACCGGTCGGGCTTCGAGAGCAGCACCAGGTCCCCCGCCCGCGGGTGATCCAGCCCCGCCTCGGCACGGGATTCCCCCTCCAGCACGACCCCCACGCCGGGGAGCGCCGCGAGGACCTCCCGCGCCGCGGCGAGGGACCTCGCATCCGCCGCGTACACGTGGGCCGCCTGGTGATCGCTCACCGCGAAGGCCCGCGACGCCAGCGGGTCGAGGTGCTCCCCCGTCGCGTTGGCGTGGACCTCGAGCAGCCCCGCCTCCCGCAGCGCCCGGTTGGGGTGGACCGCCCCCGAGA
>JAKLKS010000017.1:0-10047 GCA_023150535.1 Planctomycetota bacterium | reverse complement strand
GCGCGATCCCGTACTCGCTCACGACGAGCACCGCGCGCCCCTGCTCCGCCGCGAGGTCGAGCAGCGGCGCGGCGACGCGGTCCACCGCGGCCACCTCCCCGGGGATGGCCGGGTGGCCGGGGCCGAGCCTCTGCAGCGGGTAGTCGAGGTGGGGCAGGTAGACGAGGGCGAGGTCGGGCCGCTCCTCCCGCATCACCCGCTCCGCCGCCGCCGCGATCCAGGCCGTCGAGGAGAGGTCCGCGGCCGGCCCCCAGAAGCGGAAGAGCGGGAACTCCCCGAGCGCCGCCGTCAGCCGGTCCCGGAGCGCCGCGGGCCGCGCGTAGACGTCGGGCAGCTTCCGCCCGTCCGCCGGGTAGGCGGGCCGCGGCGTCACGAGCCAGTCCGTCGAGGCCCCCATGGCGTACCACCAGAAGAGGTTCGCCGCCGTGAGCCCGGGCCGCATCCCCCGCGCCGTCGTCCAGAGCCTCTCCGCCCCGACGAGCCGGTCCGACTGCCTCCAGAGGAGCACCTCGCCCAGGTCCCGGAACCACCAGCCGTTCCCGACGACGCCGTGGACCGAGGGGGGCGCCCCCGTCAGCATGGTCGTCTGCGCGGTGCAGGTCACCGCGGGGAGCGCCGGGACCACCGGCGCCGCGAACCCCGCCTTCGCCAGCGCCGCGAGGCGCGGGGCGTGGCGGAGGAGGTCCGGCGTCAGGCCGACCACGTCGAGGAGGAGGAGCGAGCGCACGGGGCCATCATCCCGCCCCCCGCGGCGGCGCCCGGCGGGATTCTCCCCCCCGGGCGGGGGGGCCCGTAGGATCCCCCCCATGGCCCCCGCCTTCGCCTCCGCCTCCGCGACCGGCCCGGAACTGGAGCCCCTCCTCGGGGAGGTCGCCTCCCGGGCGCTCGCCGCCCTCGGGCCCGGCGGGCCCCCGGACCTCGCGGTCCTCTTCGCCACCCCCGACTTCGGCCCCGGATCCGCGGGGGCCGGACCGCGCGTCGCCGCGCTCACCGGGGCCCGCCGCCTGCTCGGCTGCTCCGGGGGCGGCGTCATCGGCGCCGAGGCGGAGCGGGAGGGAGGGCGCTCGGCGGCGCTCCTCCTCGGGAGGCTCCCCGGCACGGAGATCCTCCCCTTCCACCTCCGCCAGGACGACCTCGTCGCCTTCGACGGGCCGGAGGCGGTGCGGCGCCTCCTCGGCGTAGAGGAGGCCGGCTCCCCCTCCTTCCTCCTCCTCCCCGACCCCTTCTCCGTGGACGGCGACGGGCTGCTCGCCGCCCTCAACGAGGCCTTCCCCGGCCGACCGGTGATGGGCGGCGTCGCCAGCGGCGCCCACCGCCCCGGGGGGCACGCGCTGTGGCTCGACGGGGAGGTCCACCGGGAGGGGGCGGTCGGCGTCGCCCTGCGCGGCGGATCGGTGGTGCTGCGCCCCGTCGTCTCCCAGGGATGCCGCCCCGTGGGGAGGCGGTACGCCGTCACGAGGGCCGAGGGGCCGCGCATCCACGCGCTGGCCGGGAAGCCGGCGGCCGAGGCGCTGAAGGAGACCGTGGCCGCGCTCTCCGAGAGGGACCGGGCGCTGGCGCGCACGAGCCTCCACCTCGGCCGTGTCGCCCACGAGGCGCGGGACGAGTTCCGCCGCGGGGACTTCCTCATCCGCAACCTCGTGGCCATCGTCCCGGAGGACGGGTCGCTCGTGGTCGGGGACCACGCGCGGGTCGGGCAGACGGTCCAGTTCCAGCTGCGGGACGCGGAGACGGCGGCGGAGGACCTCGCGGAGCTGCTCGGGCTGGAGGCCGCGGCGGGGAGGCCGGCGGCGGGGCTCCTGTTCAACTGCGGCGGGCGCGGGTCCCACCTCTTCGCGGAGCCGGACCACGACATCTCGCTCCTGCGGAGCCGCCTCGGGGAGTTCCCGCTGGCGGGCTTCTTCTGCAACGGGGAGATCGGCCCCGTGGGGCCGCGCAACTTCCTCCACGGGTTCACGGCGTCGCTGGCGCTGTTCGCGCCCCGGCCCGCCTGACCTAGGCCGCGCCGATCCAGAGGTCGGCCGCGAACCCCGCGAAGACGAGGATCGAGACCGCCATGTTGGCGTCCAGGAACCGCGGCGGGATCTCCGCGTCCTCGGCCGCGCGGAGACCGGCGTGCTCCCGGGCCAGGAAGGCGCCCGCCGCCAGCAGCCCCGCGTAGTAGGCCGCCCCGGCCCCCGCCGCGCCCCCGAAGAGCGCCATGAGCAGGAGCCCTCCGGCGTGCAGCCCCCGCGCCAGGAGGATCGCCCGCCGCTTGCCCAGGGCCGCGGGGACGGAGTGGAGTCCCAGCGCCCGGTCGGCCTCCAGGTCCTGGCAGGCGTAGACGACGTCGAACCCCGCGACCCACAGGAGCACCCCCCCGCCGAGGACGGCCGCCGCTCCGGCGCTCCCGTCCAGGGCGCCGGTCACCGCCACGCTCGCCCCCACGGGCGCGAGGCCGAGGGCGAGGCCGAGCCCGAAGTGGGCCAGCGCGGTGAACCGCTTGAGGAGCGAGTACCCGAGGAGGACCACCAGGGTCGGCCCGGCGAGCAGGAGGCAGAGCGGCTGGAGCTGCCGGCAGGCGAGCAGGAAGAGCCCGACGGAGAGGGCCAGCGCCGCGGCGAAGACCCCCGCGGAGAGGGAGCCCGCGGGGAGGGCCCGGGAGGCGGTGCGGGGGTTGCGGGCGTCGAAGCGGCGATCGGCGAGGCGGTTGAAGGCCATGGCCGCGGTCCGGGCCCCCACCATGGCCGCGAGGATCCACAGGACGGTCCGCGTCTCCGGGATCCGGCGCAGCGGCAGGAGCATCCCGAGGAGGGCGAAGGGGAGCGCGAAGAGCGTGTGGGCGAACTTCACCGCCTCCAGGAAGCGCCCCGCGACGCCGAGGATCCCGGACCCGCCCGCCCCACCGGACCCCGCCGCCATCGCGCCCTCCGCAGGACGCCGGTTCCCGGCCCCGGCCGCGGGGCGATCCTATGCGGATCCCCTCGCGGCGGGGATCTTCCGTCGCGGGGCGCCGTCGGGGAGACTCTGGCCATGACCACCCGCCCCGCCGCCCGCCTCCTCCCGCGCCACGTCCTCCCCGCGCTCCTCCTCGCCTCCTGCGCCTCCCCCGGCGCCCCCGAGGCCCTCCCCGTGGCTCCGGTGGCCGAGGTCGCCGCGGTGCGCGCCGCCGACACCCTCCTCGTGGACGGGAGGGACGCCGACGCCGCCTGGGCCCTCGCCCCGGAGACGACGGTCCCCCTGGAGGGCGTCGCCGGCCCCTCCTCCTGCACCGTGAAGGCGGCGGTCCACCGCGGCACGCTCTTCCTCCTCGTCCGCTGGGAGGACCCCACCGAGGATCGGTCCCACAAGCCCTGGGTCCGCGGCGCCGACGGGAAGTGGACGACCGGCCCGGAGCGGGAGGACGTCCTCTCGGTCGCCTTCCCCATGGATGGGGAGTTCACGGCGAACATGCTCTCGCCCGTCGACGCGGTCTGGGACGCCTGGTACTGGAAGTCGGCGCGCACCGATCCCGCGGGCCACGCCATGGACAAGGTCCACCGGATGAGCCTGAAGGACCCGGGCGGGAGCCGGACCGAGCACGCGCTCCCCGACGGCGTGAAGGTCCACATCGCCCGGCCGGAGGACGCGGGGACCTCGGCGACCGAGGAGCTGCCGGCGCCCGCGGCGGACGCCGCCTCCCCGGCCCCCCGGTACCGGGCCCGGACCCCCTCGGGGAGCGCCGGCAGCGTCCTCGCCCGCGGGACCTGGCGCGACGGCCGGTGGACGGTGGAGATCGCCCGGGCGCTGCGCACCGGGGAGCCCGACGACCGCGACCTCCACGGGCTCGCCTCCATCCCCTTCGCCCTGGCGGTGCTGGATCGCGCCGAGGACGAGGCCCATGCCGTCTCCGGCGTGCTGCGGCTCCACCTCGGCGCGGACGCCGCGGGCGAGGCGGGGCCGGTCACGGTGGAAGGGTTCTCGCGCGACCCCCGCCTGCGCTAGGATCCGCCCCTTCACCGGCGCCTCCCCGGAGGATTCCCCCCCATGAAGATCGCGGTCATCGGCAGCGGCTACGTCGGCCTGGTCGCCGGCACCTGCTTCGCCGAGACGGGCAACCAGGTGCTCTGCGTGGACAAGGACCCGGCCAAGATCGAGGACCTCAAGGCCGGCCGCATCCCCATCTACGAGCCCGGCCTCGAGGAGCTCGTCCGCCGCAACGTCGCGGAGGAGCGCCTCTCCTTCACCACCGACACCGACGCCGCCGTGAAGGCCTCCACCGTCGTCTTCATCGCCGTGGGCACCCCCCCGGGCGACGACGGGTCCTCGGACCTCTCCATGGTGCTCGCCGTCGCCCGCGCCATCGGGAAGGCCATGGACGGCTACAAGGTGATCGTGGACAAGTCCACGGTCCCCGTGGGCACGGCCCGGAAGGTGGCCGAGGCGATCCGCTCGCAGACCTCCCACCCCTTCGACGTGGTGAGCAACCCCGAGTTCCTGAAGGAGGGGGCGGCCATCGACGACTTCATGAAGCCCGACCGGGTGGTCATCGGCTGCGACGACCCCCGCGTGGCGGAGATCATGAAGGAGCTCTACTCCCCCTTCGTCCGCACCGGGAAGCCGCTGCTCGCCATGGACGTCGCCTCCGCCGAGATGACGAAGTACGCCGCCAACGCCATGCTGGCCGCTCGGATCTCCTTCATGAACGAGATGGCGCTCCTCTGCGAGAAGGTGGGGGCGGACGTGGACGCCGTGCGCCGCGGCATCGGCACCGACTCCCGCATCGGCCCGGCCTTCCTCTTCCCCGGGGTCGGCTACGGGGGCTCCTGCTTCCCGAAGGACGTCAAGGCGCTGCTGAAGACCTCCGAGGAGAACGGGCTCGAGCTCCACACCGTGCGCGCCGCCGAGGCCGCCAACGAGCGCCAGAAGACGGTCCTCTTCTCGAAGCTGAAGGCCCACTTCAAGGGGGACCTGAAGGGACGGACCGTCGGCGTCTGGGGGCTCGCCTTCAAGCCCCGCACCGACGACATGCGCGAGGCCCCGAGCATCGTCCTCGTCGAGGCCCTGCTGGCGGCCGGGGCGAAGGTGCGGGCCGCCGACCCCGAGGCGATGAAGGAGGCCCGGAAGATCTTCGGCGCCCGGATCACCTACTGCGCGAAGCCCTACGACGCGGTGGACGGGGTGGACGCCCTGGTCCTCGTCACCGAGTGGAACGAGTTCCGCCACCCCGACTTCGACCGCATGAAGGGGCTCATGAAGTCCCCGGTCCTCTTCGACGGGCGCAACATCTGGGCGGGCCGCCGCCTCGCCGCGCAGGGCTGGACCTACCACGGGATCGGGGTGAGGGAGTGACCATGGGGAACGGGATCGCCGCCGCGCTGCTGCTGTCCGCCGCCGCCCTCGCCGGCTGCGGGGCGGAGCCCGCACCTGCACCGCCGCCCCCGACCCCCGCGGGAGGGGCCCCCGCCGCGCCCGCCGCCTACCCGCTCGACACCTGCCCCGTCAGCGGGGAGAAGCTCGGTTCCATGGGGGATCCCGTCGTCGTGAAGCACGGGGACGTCGAGGTCCGCCTCTGCTGCAGGGGCTGCCTCAAGGCCTTCGACGCGGACCCGGCGAAGTACGCGGCCATGGTCACCGCGGCGCGGAAGTAGCACCTGATCCGTACCGAACCCGACCCGTTTTCGTCACTCTGACGAATTCGGGTCGGGTTCTGATCAGTACCGAACCCGACCCGTTTTCGTCATCCTGACGAATTCGGGTCGGGTTCGGTACTGATCGTGACGAATTCGGGTCGGGTTCGGTACTGATCGTGACGAATTCGGGTCGGGTTCGGTACTGATCGGTTCGGTACGGATCAGCCTCAAGGCCCTCGAGGCCGATGCGGCGAGGTGGGCGGCCGTGGTCACCGCGGCGCGGAGGAGGCGGCGGGCCCTCCCCCCCGCCGATCCAGCACCCACCGGACCCCGCAGGCCGCACCGAAGATCAGGACCATCACGGCCGTGGCCGTGGGCCCCACGGGCCAGTCGAGCCTCTCGTCGGCGGCGAGCAGGAACCCGGCCGCCGCCCCCAGCGCCGCCAGCCCCGCGGCGCCCGCGAACACCGCCCCCTGCCCCCGGAAGAGCCGCATGGAGGCCGCCCCGGGCAGCACGAGGAAGGCGAAGGAGGAGAGGGTCCCCGTGGCGTGCACCGACCGCGCCACGGTCACCGCGAGGCAGGCGTGGAAGAGGAGGTCGTGGAGGCCGGTCCGGATCCCCAGCGTCGAGGCCATCTCCGGGTCGAAGGAGGCGAAGAGGAGCCTCCGGTGGAGGAGCGCCGTCAGCAGGAGCACCGGTCCGAGGAAGAGCGCGAGTTGCGCCAGCCGCTCCTCGTGGATCCCCAGCACGTCCCCCGCCACGATGTTGCGCACCTCCTCCATCCCGAGCGCCGACCCCTGGACGAGGAGGAAGGAGAGCCCGCCGGCGAGGCAGAGGACGGCCGCCGTGCGCACCTCCCGGCCGGCCCCCCGGCGCCCCGGCCGCTCCGTGAGGGCGGCGGCCCCCGCCCCCGCCGCGAGCAGGGCCATGAGGTCGTGGCTCCGGAGCCACCCGAGCCCGCTCCCCTCCCCCGTGAAGGCGAAGCCGGAGAGGAGGAAGGAGAGCCCGATGCCCGCCGCCGCCACCTGGGGGAGGGCGAGCCCCGTGAGCACGATGCGCCGCCCCACGACGTGCACGCCCACGACGGCGCAGCAGACCGCCACGAGCACGCTCCCCGCGATGGCGGTGCGGAAGAACCGGATCGTCTCGAGGAGGTCCGTCACGCGGTCCTCCCCGGGAGCCCCGTCACGACGCGGCGCCCCGCCACCTCGTCCACCCGCACCGGCATCCCGTAGAGCGGTTCCAGGACCTCCGGCCGGAGGATCTCCCCGACGGCGCCCTCGCGGTGGCGGCCCCCGTGGATGAGGAGCACCTGGGTCGCCTCGTCGGCGACGGTGGTCAGCGCGTGGGTGACGAGGAGGATCGTCATCCCCTCCTCCTCCCGCAGGCGGCGGAGGAGCGCGAGCAGCGACGCCTCCGCCTCGAGGTCGAGCCCCGTCGTCGGCTCGTCGAGCGCGAGCACCGTGGGGCGCGAGGCGAGCGCCCGCGCGAGGAGGACCCTCTGCCGCTGGCCCCCCGAGAGGTCGCGGTAGGGGAGGCCGGCGAGGCGGCCGACGCCCACCCGGTCGAGGGCCTCCCGTGAGATCCGCTCCCGCTCCCGGCCCGCGGTGAAGGGGAGGATCGCGTCGGCCCTGGCCGCCATGGCGACGACGTCCAGCGCCCGGAAGGGGAAGACCGGGTCGATGGAGTCTGTCTGGGGCACGTAGCCCGCGCGGAAGCCGTCCCCCCGCCGGAGCGTCCCCGCCACGGGGGGGAGGAGCCCGAGGACGGTCCTCAGGAAGGTCGACTTCCCGCTCCCGTTGGGCCCGACGATGCCGAGCGCCTCCCCCGCGGGGAGGGCGAGGTCGATCCCCTCCACCACCGGGCGCCCCCTCCAGCCGACGGAGAGGGCGCGCGCCTCGAGGGCGTTCCCGGTCACCGCTTCCCCTTCCCGAGGACGGCGGCCAGCGCCTTCACGTTCCCGTCCACGAAGGCGAGGTAGTCCTCCGCCCTGCCGAGGGCACCGGGCATGTGCTCCAGGACCACCACCTTCGCCCCGGTCTCGGCGGCGACGCCCTCGGGCACCGCCTTCGGGTGGAAGACGGCGCAGAGGACGGCGGGGATCGACCGCGCCCTCATCGCCTCCACCACGGAGCGCACGTGGGAGGGCGAGGGGGGGATGCCGGGCTTCGCCTCGAGCCGGAGGTCGCAGGCGATGTGGAACCGGTCCAGCAGGTAGGAGAAGTTCGCGTGGTAGACGACGACCTCCTTCCCGGCGGCCGGGAGGAGGTCCTTCGCCCATCCCCCGAGGCTCCCCCCGAGGTCCTTCTCCTCGAGCCACGCGGCGAGCCTCCCCTCCGCGAGGAGGCGGGCCAGGCGCCGCGCCGGCGCCTTGCCGAGGATCTCCGCCCCGAAGAGGGCCTCGTCCACGCGGCGGCCGAACTCCTCCGCGCGGGCCGCGTACTCCTTCGCCCGGGCCGGATCCACCCTCCCGAGGGAGGCGGCGATGGTCCTCCCCGCCACCGCCGCACGCACGGGATCCGCCAGGTAGTGGGGGTTGCCCAGGGAGTGGACGTCCCCCTGGGAGCGATCCACCGCCGTCGTGGGCACCTCGAGGCGGTCCACCTCCGCCGAGGCGTCGCAGTACCCCGCCGCCCCGGGCTGGATGCGCGCGTTGCGGGCGTCCCGGACGATGGGGACCTCGTAGCCGATCTCGAGGTCGAGGCCCGTCTTCACGAAGAGGTCGGCGTCGGCCGCCCTCCGCGCGTAGGCGGGGCGCGCGTCGAGGAAGTGGGGGTCCTCGGGCCCCGTCATCAGGCAGGAGACCTCGACGGCCTCCCCCCCCACCTCGCGGCAGAGGGCGGCGAGGTCGGTGGTGGTGGCGAGGACCCTGAGCCGGCGCGTCTCCTGCGCCGCGCCCGGCAGGGCCGCGGCCGCCAGCAGCAGGACCGTCGTCGCGATGGTCGTCGTCTTCATGGTCCTCCCCTTCCTAGAACCTGTGGGCGCCGTGGGCGCCGAGGGTGAACTCCCACTGGAGCCAGACGCTGACCGCGTCCCCGACGGCGCCGCTCCGGTCCCGGTTCACCTGGAGGCGGAGCCTGCTGAACTCGCTGGGGAACCAGGTGAGGGCGAGCGAGGCCCGGGTGCGGTCGTCCCGCATCGGGTCCCCCTCCTCGTCCCCGCCCGAGCCCCATGCCTGGTCCCACCGGAGACCCAGGGTCCAGCCGCGCCGGAACCCCCAGACGACCTGGGAGTAGAGGCCGACGTCCTCCAGGGTCGCGTGGGGGAGGAAGGGCTCGCCCGGCTCGTTCACCTCGTCGGCGTGGAAGGTCCGCTTCATCGCCTCCGTGGTCCAGGAGAGGAACGGGAACCCGGCCTGGTTCGCGAGGGGCTTCCACTTGATCGTCAGGTCGGCGCCCAGGATGCGCGTGCGGGCGGAGGCGCCCGACCCGTTGGGGCCGAAGGAGCCCGAAACCCCGGGCATCAGGACCGTCTCCCCGTCGAGGTCGAAGGAGGAGGCCGCCCGGCCGGTCCAGACCATGTCGGAGAGGGAGCGGCCGCCCCCGTACTCCGCGTGGTAGCCGCCGGGGAGCGGGCCGCCCTCCTCCTCCTCCTCCCCGCCGCCGCCGTGGGAGTGGCCCCCGGAGGAGGAGAGGAAGGAGGTCATGGTCTCCCCGTTCCCGTCCTGGACGGTCCCGAGGAACTCCAGCGGGAACTCCGTCGGCGCGAGCCAGGAGACCCTGGCCCCGGGGGCGCGCATCCCGTCGGGCCCGAACATGCGGGTGTTCACGACGGGCTGGTCCACGAACTCCCAGGAGTGCGGGTGGGAGGCGTTGACGCGGCCGAACTCCGTGAGGAAGTGGCCGGCCTTCACCTGGAGGCCCGCGGGGAGCGAGGTCGAGGTCAGGTAGGCCTCCTCGAGCTCGAGGAAGGACTCCCCGCCGGCGTCGATGCCGGCGACGATGAAGGCGTCGCCCCGGAAGTAGGGGTCCACGGCCCCGGAGAAGGCCATCTCCACGTTCTGCACGGTGAAGCCCCGCCCGTGCGGGTCGTGGCCGCCGCCCTGGAGCGATTCCAGCTCCTCGTCCGTTGCGGTGGAGCCCCCGGCGGCGAAGAGGCCGGAGAGCGAGATGTCGAGCAGCCTCGCCTGGGGCCGCGGGGCCTCCAGGGTGCGCACCTTCCCCTCGAGGTCCTCCACGCGATCGAGGTACTCCTCGACCTGGGCCTCGAGGTCCTTCCCCGCGGGAGCGGCCGCGGGGGCGCCGGACTTCAGCCGGTCCAGCTCGACCCGGACCGCTCGCATCTCCTCCCCGTGCCTCCTCTCCATCTCCTCCATCCTGCGGCGGAGGTCCTCCAGCGTCGTCCCCTCCTCCCCCGCCCGCGCCGTCGCGGCGCCGGCGAGGAGCAGGAGGGGCGCGGCCACGGACCATCGTCGATCGATGTTCAAGGGTCACCCTCTCGTGGATGCGGAACGGTA
>JAKLKS010000179.1 GCA_023150535.1 Planctomycetota bacterium | reverse complement strand
AACGGGAGTACCCGCACGAAACAGCGAGGATCCGGGGGGGCTCTCCCTCCCCCGATTCTCTTTGCCCTTGACGGACCCCGTCCTACCGTTGCTGGTTTGGACGGTTCCGCCCCGGGAGATTCGATGCCGAACCCCGAAGCACCCCTCATCGTCCAGACCGACCGGACCCTCCTCGTGGACACCTCCTCGCCGGGCTACCCGGAAGCACGGGACGCCCTCGTGCGGTTCGCGGAACTGGAGAAGTCCCCGGAGCACTTCCACACCTACCGCATCACCCCCCTGTCGGTCTGGAACGCCGCCGCCGCGGGGATGAGCGCCGCGGCCATGGAGGAGGTCCTCCGGGCCCACTCCCGCTACGAGCCCCCCCGCAACGTGGTGCGGTTCCTCCACGACACCGTGGAGCGCTACGGCCGCGTCCGCCTCCGCCGGGAGGGGGAGCGGATGTTCCTCGAGAGCGCCGACGAGACCATCCTAACTCTAGCCTGGAACAACCGTTACGTCCGCCAGTACCTGCTCGCGGAGCCGGCCGCGGGGCGGCTCGAGGTCGACCCCGCGCTGCGGGGCCACGTCAAGCAGGCGATGATCCGGCTCGGCTACCCCGTGGAGGACCTCGCGGGCTACGTCGAGGGGGGCCGCCTCGACCTCGCCTTCCGTGAGGTCCGCCTCTCCGGCTCCCCCCTCCGCATCCGGCCCTACCAGGAGGAGGCGGTGGCGGTCTTCCACGCCAACGGCTCCCTCAAGGGGGGGTCGGGGGTGGTCGTGCTCCCCTGCGGCGCCGGGAAGACCGTGGTGGGCATCGGGGCGATGTGCCGGACGCTCCGCAAGACCCTCGTCCTCACCACGAGCCTCACGGCCGTCCGCCAGTGGCGATCGGAGCTCCTCGACAAGACCGACCTGACGCCCGACATGGTGGGGGAGTACACCGGGGAGGTGAAGGACGTCCGCCCCGTCACCATCACCACCTACCAGATCCTCACCTACCGCCGCTCCCGCACCGAGGCCTTCGTCCACTTCGACCTCTTCCGGGCCTCGGACTGGGGGCTCGTCATCTACGACGAGGTGCACCTCCTCCCCGCCCCCGTCTTCCGGGTGACCGCGGAGATCCAGGCCCTGCGGCGCCTGGGGCTCACGGCCACCCTGGTGCGCGAGGACGGCAAGGAGGAGGACGTCTTCACCCTCATCGGGCCCAAGCTCTACGACGTCCCCTGGAAGGTGCTGGAGCGGCAGGGGTGGATCGCGGCGGCGGAGTGCACCGAGATGAGGGTCGGGATGGACCACGACCTGCGCGTGCGCTACTCCGGCTCCGACCGCAGGGAGGCCTTCCGCCTCGCCTCCGAGAACCCGGCCAAGCTCCCGGCCCTCCGCCGGCTCCTGGCCCGCCACGCGGCGGACCGGGTCCTCGTCATCGGGCAGTACCTGGACCAGCTCCAGGACTACGCGAGGGAGGTGGGGGCCCCCCTCATCACCGGCCGCACCCCCCAGAAGGACCGGGACCGGCTCTACGGGGCCTTCCGGGACGGGGGGCTGCCGCTGCTCTTCGTGAGCAAGGTGGGCAACTTCGCCATCGACCTCCCCGACGCCAACGTGCTCGTGCAGGTCTCCGGGACCTTCGGGTCCCGCCAGGAGGAGGCCCAGCGCCTCGGCCGGGTGCTCCGCCCGAAGAGCGACGGGTCCACGGCCCGCTTCTACACCCTGGTCTCCCGCGACACCCTGGAGCAGGACCCCTTCGCCGAGAAGCGGCAGCGCTTCCTCACGGAGCAGGGCTACGCCTACTCCATCCTCGACCTCGACCGCTCCACCCTGGAACCCGCGGAGGACGGCGCCCGGTGCTGAACCTCAAGAGCTTCCTCGAATCCAAGCGCGTCTCGGAGCTGCAGGAGTTCCACACCTTCTGGTCCGACGGGAACGGCCAGCCGCCCGGCCGCCGCGAGGACCTGCTGGAGGAGCTCGGCCGGATGATCCGGGACCAGTCCCGCGTCGGGAGCCGAATCAAGCTCCTGGCGGAGAAGCCCCTGACGGTGCTCCACCTGCTGGTGCGTTCCCGGGAGTTCGCCTCCGACCTCCCCGGCCTCGTGAAGGCCTCCGACGGGGCCCACCTCGAGGGCTACGAGGTGGAGGCCGCCGCCCGGGCGCTGGGGCGCCGCGGCTTCCTCGACGTGCTCCGCGACCGCCACTGGACCCGCTACGGGCGGGAGGTCTACGCGGTGCCCCGGGAGCTCGCCGACGCCATCTCCGTCCTCCTCATGGAGGACCGGCGCGGGCCCCGCGAGGTCTTCACCCTGCGCGGGCACCTCGAGGCCCTCCCCCTCCCCCGGCGGCGCCGCCTGCTCCGCGCCCGGGGCCTGGACGAGTCCCTGGCGGGGGAGGATCCGGCCTCCCTCGCGGCCCGGCTCCTCGGGGACCGGCGCGGTCGCGAGGTGCTGGAGGCGGTGCCGGGGGAGGACCTCCGCGACCTCATCCTCGCCGCCTGCACCCACTGCGGCGGCATCGTCCCCCGCGCCCGCTACAAGCGGGACCTCGGCGCCCCCTTCCGCTGGCAGCGCAAGCGGTGGCAGCGCTTCCTCGAGGACGGCGGGCTCGGGACGGTGACCACGCTCGGCCTCGGCGACTGCGGCGTCGAGCTCGAGGGGGAGACGACGGTCATCTTCGCCGAGGTGGCGGAGCGGATCCTCGAGGGGCTCTCCCCGGACCCCGTCCTCCTCGACCGGACCGCCTCGGCCCGGGTGGACCTCCTCACGGACCTCTCCCACTTCCTGCGCTACGTGGCCTCCCACCCCATCCGGGTGACCCACGGCCGCACCATCCACCGGGCCGCCTACGGGCGGATCCTCGACGGCCTCACCTTCCGCGAGGACGCCCTGGTGGAGCGCACCGAGGTCTTCCAGGTGGTCTACGACCTCTCCCTCTCCCTCGGGCTCGTGGAGGCGGGGGAGGACCGGATGCTCGTCCTCACGCGCCTCGGGCAGGGATGGGACGGGATCCCGCTGCCGCGGAAGGTGCGGACCGTCTACGAGCGGTTCCTCGACGAGCGGCGGGCCGACCTGCGGGACTTCCACGAGCGGCCGCTCCGGCGGCTGCTGGCGGGGCGGCTGGCGCGGCTCCCGGCGGGGGAGTGGGCGGGGCTCCGGACGCTCCCCTTCCTCGCGAGGAACGACTACCTCGCGGGCCTCGAGGAGGAGGGGGTGCGGGCGGCCTACCGCAACCGCTTCCAGCAGACCTTCGATCCGCCCCGGGAGGAGCCCAACGACCTCGCCGAGGCCCTCGTGGACTGGACCATCGGGAGGCTCTACCTGCTCGGGCTCGTGGACGTGGGCTTCTCCGGGCAGGAGCCGGCGGCGGTGCGGCTCACCGACCAGGGGCGGCGGCTCATGGCGGGCGGGGAGGAGGCGGCGGAGGGGGGGAACGGGGCCTCCCTCGCGGCCCGCCCCCTCGTGGTCAACCCGGACTTCGAGGTCCTCCTCCTCCCGGAGGGGGACGTGAACGAGGTGGCCCACACGCTGGACCGGTTCGCCCGGAGGGTGCGCTCCGACGAGGTGACGCGCTACCGCCTCCAGCGGGAGGAGGTGGAGCGGGCCGTCGTCCAGGGGATGACGGTGGAGGAGATCCTCGCGTTCCTCGAGGAGCGGAGCCGCTCGGCGGTGCCCCAGAACGTCTCCTTCTCCGTGCGGGAGTGGGGGGAGAGGGTGCGGTTCGCCCGCCAGCGGGAGGCGGTGCTGCTGGAGGTGGACCGGGAGGACGCGCTCGACCGGGCCCTGACGCTGGAGCCGGTGAGGAGCCTGCTGCTGGCCCGCCTCGGGCCGAAGGTGGCGGCGCTCCGGGGGACCCTGTCCGACCACAGGACGCTGGAGGCGCTGAAGGGCCTCGGGGTCTACTTCCGGGGATGAGCCAGGGGAACTTCCGGAGAAAAGGGGAAATGTGGAGAAATGCGGGAAGTTTTACGCCTGGGAGCAACCCTGGCCATCGTTTCCGATTGCGGGCATGATCTGAACCGGCAGGGCGGCGCGAGGCGAGGACCGTCCGGCCGGTGACGTGACGGGCATCACGGTCGCGCGCCCGGGTGGCGGAACGGCATACGCGGAGGTTTCAAAAACCTCTTCCGGCAACGGAATGCGGGTTCGACTCCCGCCCCGGGCACCAGATACGGGCAAGGGGTTGCGGCGATCCGAGGGGGCCGGCGGCGGTGCGGCCACGGGTCCTGCCCTCCAATGCCGCCGTCCTGACGGGAGGATGACCCGGGCGTTCCCGCCCCGAAGTCCCGGGCCCGCCGGTGTATCCTCCGCTCCTTCGCATCCGTCATGGACGAGGTGAGCGTGGGAGAACCGATCGGTCCGCCCGGGGCAGGGGTCGTCGTCGAGGTCGACTACGACCCCCGCGTCAACTACGCGATGCAGCAGAACGACGTACCCGTGGTGAAGCGGCTGCGCATCGTGAACGGGACCGCGGGGGCCCTCGCGGACGTGGTCGTCCGCCTCCGCTCGAGCCCGCCCTTCTCGGCCCCCTGGGAGTGCCGCATCCAGTCCATCCCGGCGGGCGCCGTCCACGGCTTCGACGCGGTGCCCCTCGCGCTGGACCCGGAGCGGCTCGTCCAGCAGGTGGAGCGCGAGAAGGCCCTCCTCCGGGTCGAGGTCGAGGCCGCGGGCGCGGTCGTCGCCGCCGCGGACCACCCGGTCGAGGTCCTCGCCTACAACGAGTGGAACGGGACCGGCTCCCTCCCGGAGATCCTCGCCGCCTTCGTCCTGCCCAACCACCCCGCCCTCGCCCCGCTCCTCGGCCGGGCGGGGGAGATCCTCGAGGAGACGACCGGCAGCCGCAGCCTCGCGGCCTACCAGACCGGGGACCCGGCCCGGGTGCGGGCCGTCGCGGGGGCGCTGTTCCAGGCGGTCCGGGAGAGGGGGCTCACCTACGTCGAGCCCCCCGCGAGCTTCGAGAAGACGGGGCAGAAGATCCGCACCCCCGACCAGGTGCTGGAGACCCGGCTCGGGACCTGCCTCGACCTGTCGACCCTGCTGGCCGCCCTCTACGAGCAGGCCGGCCTCCACTCCCTGGTCGTGATCCTCGAGGGCCACGCCCTCGCGGGCGCCTGGCTCGCGGACGCCTCCTTCCCCGAGCCCGCGGTCCTGGAGCCCCTGGCGGTCCGCAAGCGCGTGGACCTCGACGCCCTCCTCCTCGTCGAGACCACGCTCCTCGGCGGCTCCGGGAGCGCCGGGTTCCCGGAGGCGGTCGCCGCGGGGCGCCGCCGCCTCGACGACCCGGGGAGGTTCCACTACGCGGTGGACATCGCGGCCGCGCGCCGGTCGCTCCTCAGGCCCCTGCCCGCGCGCGTATCCGCCGCCTTCCGCGTGGCGGAGGCCGCCCCCGCGCCCCCTCCCGGCCCCCCCGCGCCGCCGGTACCCCCTCCGGAGACCCCCCACGAGCGGATCCAGCGCTGGAAGCGCCACCTCCTCGACCTCTCCCTCCGCAACCGCCTCCTCAACTACCGCGAGACCAGGGCGACCATTCCCCTCCTCTGCCCCGACATCGCGGCCTTCGAGGACGCCCTGGCGGGGGGGAGGTCCTTCGCCCTCCACCCGAACCCCGGCCTCATGGAGGGGGAGGATCCCCGGGACGCCGGGGCCCACAGGGCCCGGACGGGGGAGGACGCCCTCCGGGCCTACCTCCTCGAGGAGGTGAAGGAGCGCCGCCTCCGGACGCGCCTCGCCGCCGAGGAGCTCGGGAAGCGGCTCGTCGGCATCCACCGGGCCGCGCGCACCGGGATCGAGGAGTCCGGGGCCAACACCCTCTACCTCGCGCTCGGCTTCCTCCGGTGGTACGAGACGGACGCGAGCACGCAGGAGCGCCGCGCCCCGCTCCTCCTCCTCCCCCTGACGCTCGAGCGGACCTCCGTGCGGTCGGCCTTCCGGCTCACCCTGTCGGGGGAGGAGGCGCAGGTCAACGTGACCCTCCTGCAGATGCTCTCCACGGACTTCGGCGTGGCCGTGGAGGGGGTGAGCCCGCCGCCCGAGGACGAGAGGGGGATCGACGTGGCGGCGGTCCTCCGGTCCTTCCGCGCCGCCGTCGTCAACCAGCCCCGCTGGGACGTGGCGGAGGAGGCCGCCGTCGGCTTCTTCTCCTTCTCCAAGTTCCTCCTGTGGAACGACCTCGAGGGCCGGACCGCCGACCTCATGGAGAACGCCCTCGTCCACCACCTGGTCGAGACCCCGGACGAGGCCTTCGACCCGGGCGGCGCGTTCCCGGACCCCGCCACCCTCGACGACGCCCGCCGCCCCGGGGACACCTTCTGCCTCGTGGACGCCGACTCCTCCCAGCTCGCCGCCGTCTTCGCCGCGGCCGACGGCAGGAGCTTCGTCCTCGAGGGGCCCCCGGGGACGGGGAAGTCGCAGACCATCACGAACCTGATCTCCCAGTGCCTCGCCATGGGGAGGAGGGTCCTCTTCGTGGCCGAGAAGCAGGCCGCCCTCAACGTCGTCCACGACCGGCTCTGCCGGGTCGGCCTCGGCCCCTTCTGCCTGGAGCTCCACTCCAACAAGGCGAACAAGCGGGCGGTCATGGAGCAGCTCCAGGCCTCCCTCGCCGCGGCCGGCGCCCTCGCCCCGGCCACCTGGGAGGAGCAGGCGGACCGGCTGGAGGCCCTGCGCCGGGAGCTCAACGGCTTCGCGAGGGCTCTCCACCGGCCGCGGGAGTTCGGCGCGAGCGTGTTCGAGGCGACGGCGACCCTCGTGCGCCACAGGGAGTCCCCCCGGGTGGCGCTCGGCCCCGGCCTGCCCGACCCCGTGACGCGGGAGGCCTTCGGCCGCCTCGCCGAGGGGGCGCGGCGGCTCGCGGCCACGGGAGTGGAGGTCGGGGACCTGCCCTCCCACCCCTGGCGGAGCGTCCGCCGCGGGGAGTGGGAGCCCTCGGTGGGCACCGCCGCGGAGCGCGGCGCCGCGGCCCTCGAGGAGGGGGCCGTCGCCCTGGAGGCGGCCATGGAGCCCCTCGCCGGACGCCTGCCGGGCGTCGGCCCCGCCCTCGGCGCCGAGGGGCTCGAGGCGCTCGCCGCCGGGCTCCGGCTGCTGCTCGAGTCCCCGGGGCCGGAGCCCGCCCTCCTGCTGGAGCCGGGCTGGGAGGCGATCCGGGAGGACCTCCTCGCCGCGGCGGGGAGGATGGAGCGGCGGAACGGACTGCGGGAGCGGCTCTTCGCCGGATTCGAGAGGCGGATCCTCGACCTCGACCTCGACGGGCTCCACGCGCGCCTCGCCGGGGCGCTTGCGTCCTGGCCGCCCCTCTCCTGGGTGGGCATCCTCCGGGTGAGGAGCGCGCTCAAGGGGGTCGCCCGCTCCGGGGTCCTGCCGCGGGCCCCCGACCTCCTCGCCGACCTCGCCGCCGCGCGGGAGCTCCGCGACCTCGAGGCGGACCTCGCCGCCGCCGCCGCCCCGGCCCGGCTCCTCGGCGCCCACTGGCGGGAGGGGGAGGCCGCCCCGGATTCCCTCCGCTCCCTGGTCGCCTGGGCCGGGGAGTTCCGCGGTTTCCTCCGCCGCTTCGGGGAGGCCGCGGATCTCGGGGAGGAGGGCCGGCGCGCCTGGGCGGCGGCGGCGGCCGGGGGAGCCGCGGGCCGCCCCGTCCGCGCGCTCCTCGAGGCCCTGGAGTCCTTCGCCGATCGCACGCGCTCCCTCTCGACCCTCCTCGACCTGGACGAGGCCGCCGCCTTCGGGGAGCCCTCGGCCCCCGGCCGCACCGGCCGCGTCCGGGCGGCCTGCGCCCCCTGGAAGGCGGGCGGCCCCCTCCTCCGCCCCTGGTGCGCCTGGCGGCGGGCCCGGGTCGCCGCCGACGCTCTCGGGCTCGGCCCCCTGGCTGACGCCTGCGAGAGGGGGGAGGTCCACCCCAGGCTCGCCGTCGACGCCTTCACCCGCTCCTTCCACCAGTGGTGGTTCGAGCGGGTCCTCCACGGGGAGCCGGTGCTCCGGGACTTCTTCAGCGCCGACCACGAGGAGCGGATCCGGGAGTTCCGCGAACTGGACGCGCGCCTCCTCGAACTGGCCCGCGGGGTGGTGCTCGCCCGCCTCGGGGCCCGCGTCCCCCGCCCGGGCGGCGGGGGGGCCGTGGACACCTCCGAGGTGGGGATCCTCCTGCGGGAGGCGAAGCGGCAGCGGGGGCACATGCCGCTCCGGAAGCTCGTGGGGCGGCTGCCGAACCTGCTGCCCCTCCTCAAGCCCTGCCTCCTCATGAGCCCCCTCTCCGTCGCCCAGTACCTGGACCCGGCCTTCGCGAAGGTGGACCTCGTCGTCTTCGACGAGGCGAGCCAGATCCCCGTCTGGGACGCGGTGGGCGCCATCGCCCGGGGCCGGCAGGTCGTCGTGGTGGGGGACTCGAAGCAGCTCCCCCCCACGACCTTCTTCGAGAAGGGGGAGGCGGAGGAGCCGGCGGAGGAGGCGCTCGACGGGCCCGTGCGGGAACTGGAGAGCGTGCTCGACGACTGCGTCGCCTCGAGGGTGCCCCGCCTCCACCTCGACTGGCACTACCGCAGCCGCCACGAGAGCCTCATCGCCTTCAGCAACCGGCTCTAC
>JAKLKS010000178.1:4578-8649 GCA_023150535.1 Planctomycetota bacterium | reverse complement strand
GGCGGGGCGGAGCGGTCCACGGGCGAGGAGGCCGCCTTCCGCCTGCTCGACTCCGCCCGCGAGGAGGCCTACTCCGGGCGCGCCGCCCTCGCGCGGGAGAAGCTCGACACCCTGCTGCGCGTCTACCCCTCCTCCGGGGCGGCCCTCCTCGCCCGGGAGGACCTCCGCGGACTCAGGGGCGACCTCCGGGACGCGGCGCTCGAGGAGCTGCGCGCCCTCGAGGGCCGCGCGGAGGCGCTGTCCGCGGAGGGGAGGAACGGCGAGGCCTTCGAGCTCCTCCGCACCTTCGCCTCCGCCCACCCCGGCACCTGGGCCGGGGACCGCGCCGCGCAGGCGGCGGAGACCGTCCTCCGCATCGCCTCGGACAGGGTGGACGACCTCCTGCGCGCGGCGCGCTCCGCCGCCGAGAGGAAGGACTGGCAGGCCGCCCTCGACGCGACGGCCCGCGCGGAGGCCCTGGGCCACGGGACCTCCCGGGAGAGGGCCGCGAGGGAGCGGGAGAGGATCCGGGCCCTCGTCCCCCGCTCCGTCCCGGGGGGCGGCGCCCCCGGGCCCGAGGCCCGGGGCCCCGGGGAGGCGGGGGCCGCGGAGGCCCCGCCCCGGAAGGACGGGCCCCCGGTACCCCCGGAGCCCCCGCGCCGGGAGCCGCCGAAGGCCGCGGGCAGGGAGGAGGAGGCGACGGAGCTCTTCCGCTTCTCCCGCGGCGCCCTCGAGGAGGGGCGGTACGGGGAGGCGGAGCGCGGCTTCCACCGCCTGCTGACGGAGTTCCAGGACACCCGGATCGTGAGGGACTACGGGGTGGAGGCGGCCCAGCGCCTCGCCGACGCGATGAAGAAGGGCGGCGGCGTGGCGGGCCTCTTCCGCGGGGGCCTGAAGGTCCAGGGGAGCCGCGTCACCCTCACCTACGACTTCGAGGACGAGGCGCAGGCGGCGGACTGGGAGACGGTCCACATGTTCGCGGTCCCGCAGAAGGGGACCTTCCGGGTGGAGAAGGGGGAGCTCTCGGGGCAGGGGGCGGCGGCCTTCATGCTGCGGGCGGCCTTCCGGAAGGAGGCCGTCTCCATGACCTTCCGCGTCCGCCCCGGGGTGCCGGCCCAGGACATGGGCGCCCTCCTGGCGGAGCCGAAGGACATCGCCAACCACGTCTTCTTCACCATCGCGAACCAGTTCTTCCAGCTCGGCCGGGGGGGGAAGGAGTACGCGGCCCCCGGGAACATGATCGTCGTCTTCGGGAAGGGGATGTGGAGGGACACCGACCCCGGCATGGTGGGCTTCGTCCGGACGGCCCACGCCGAGGAGCCGAGGGTCCCCTCCCTCCAGTGGACCGAGGTCGAGGTCGCCAAGGAGAAGCAGCGGGCGCGCTTCGTCCTCGGAGGGAAGGCCCTCAACGGCTCCGCCGTCGGGGACAACAAGTACGAGATCACCGGGGTCCGCCCCGCGCTCTTCGTCCTCCTGAGCGAGGCCCGGTTCGATTCCGTCACCGTCACCGGGGAGCTGGACCCGGACTGGGTGAAGGCCGAGCGGGAGCGCCTCTTCCCCCTCCCGAAGTAGCCCCCGCCCCCGCCGGGTCACGGCCCGGCCGCGGGACCCGCTTGCCGGGCATCAAGGTCGGCCGGCCCCCCGGCCCGGCGATCGGGTATCACTACTGCAGCCGCCCTGGGAAAGTGCGGAAGGCGGGATCGCGGGAGGCTCTCCCATGGTCCGCTCCGCAGGCCTCGTCCCGGCGGCGCTCCTCGCCGCCCTCCTCCTCCCCTCCTCCTCCCCCGCCGCGACCACCGGCGGCACCCCCGTCGGGAGCGGCGACCGGATCACGGGGACCATCGACGGCCCCTCGGACACGGACGCCTTCCTGATCGAGGCCCCCGCGGGGTCGAGGCTCCAGGTGGAGGTGAAGGCGGGGCGGAAGAGCGCCCTCCTGCCCCTCCTCGCCGTCCGCAGGCCCGACGGGACCGCCGTGGACCTGTCGCGGATCGTCGTCGGCGAGAACGGGCCCGTCGTCTCCGTCACCGACCTCGGGGTTTCCGTCTCGGGCGCCTGGACCGTCGAGGTCCGCGGCATGGGCTCCACCGCGGGCGACTACCAGGCCCTCATCGGCGCGGAGGTGGACCGGAAGCTGCGGACCACGGTGGAGGTCCCCGCCGGGGGCACGGTCGTCCGCGACTTCACCGCCTGGGACGGCGTCCAGGTCGCGTGGTCCGCCAGGGAGGCCGGGGGTGCGGGCCTCGCGGAGGCCGGCCTCTGCTGCCCCCACCGGAACCCCATCGCGGGCACCGAGGGCGTCCGGAAGGGCGCCCGCATCGTCGGCCCGAAGTCGGTCCTGGGACGCGGGCCCGGCCTCTACGGCCTCGTCCTCCGGGGCTCCGACGCGGGCCCCACCACCGTCGAGGTGAAGGTCTCCCTCCGCTTCCCGAAGGTGAAGAGGTCGAAGGTCGGCCTCGGCGAGGAGCCGCGCCCGGGCTCCTTCTCCCCCACCGTCGGCCGCGACGGCACGCAGGTGGTGCTCACCGGGACCGGTTTCGTCGAGGGCAGCCGGGTCTTCTTCGACGGGGACCACGAGGCGGATGCCGTGCTCGCGGGCGACACGCTCACCGTCACCTGCCCCCCCTGCCCCGCGTCCGACGCGGGGGAGGCGGTCTCCGTGACGGTCCTCAACCCCGACGGGCAGACCGGGACGGCCGCGGATTCCTTCCAGTACCTCGGCGTCCCGCGGCCCCTCGGGGCGTCGCCCCTGCTCTCCCCCGTGGAGGGCGGGGAGCGGATCCGGGTCCACGGCTCCGGCTTCCGCGCCGGGTTCACGGTGCTCTTCGACGGCGTGCCGGCGCCGGACACCGACGTCGACACCCCGGGCCTCCTCACCTGCTGGACCCCGGCCCACGCCGAGGACGTCGTGGACGTCGTGGTCCTCGACGAGTTCGGGCGGCCGGGCGCCTCCATCCCCGGGTTCCGCTTCGCCGACCCGCCCGTCGTGGACGTCGCGACGCCGGCGACGCTTCCCTCCCACGGCGGCAGGACCGTCGCCCTCGCCGGGTCCCACTTCGTCCCCGGCGACCGGGTGTTCCTCGACGGGGTCGAGGCCTCCGGCGTCGCGGTGCAGGGATGGAACGGCCTCTCCTTCACCGCCCCCGCGGGGTCGGCGGGCCCCGTGGAGATCGAGGTCCGCGACCCGCTGGGCCGCTCCTGGATCGGGTCCGGGCTGCTGGAGTTCACGCCCTCCCTGGTGTCGGCCGCCGGATTGCTCCCCCCGGCGCCCACGGGGGCCGACTTCTTCGGCGACGCCCTGGTCGTCGGCGACTGCACGGGGGACGGACTCCCCGACCTCGTGATCTCCTCCCCGGTCGCCCGGACCAACACCGTCACCAAGGCCACCGCCCCCTCGACCTCCCTCCTCGTGAACGACGGCTCCGGCCGCTTCGCCAACAGGACCTTCTCCCTGCCCGCCCCCACCGCGGTCGAGAGCGGCCAGGCCGACGCCCTGTCGGTCGGCGACCTCGACGGGGACGGGGCCTCGGAGATCCTGCTCTCCCGCGCGTCTCCCCCCCGGGCGGCCGCGGACACGGTCCTCTACGCGGGCCTTCCGGCCTACTACCGCGTGGACCCGAGCTCGACCTCGTGGGATCGCCCCACCCTCCGCGCGACGCGCCTCCTGGCGGCGGACGCGGGCGGGACCTTCTCCGACGACGGGGGAACGCGGCTTCCCGACCCCGGCGTGCCTCCCTGCGAGGGGTTCGGCGAGCGGTGGCAGGCGTCGGCCTCCGCCCTGGGCGACCTCGACGGGGACGGCGGCGACGACCTCGTCCTCGCCGCGGGCGGGGAGGTCCGGGAAGGGACCATCGCGGACGTCTACTGGATCCAGAAGAAGATGAAGTACGGGTACTGGCCCTACTACTACTACTACTACGTCCGCGAGAAGTCCTACCTCACCGAGGAGAGCGCCCGGAAGGGGGCCCTGCGGCCCCTCATGAACGCCGGCAAGGGCGTCCTGGAGGACCGGGGGAACGGCCCGGGCCTGCTGACGGACTCCGGGAAGGCGATCCTCGACGACTTCCGCGGGAGCGCCTGCGCCGCGGGCGA
>JAKLKS010000178.1:0-4568 GCA_023150535.1 Planctomycetota bacterium | reverse complement strand
GACGGGGACGGCGACCGGGACGTGGTGGTGGTGGGCGCCTCCCGGGGCCTCCGGGAGATCGACGGCGAGGTCCTGCCGGCCTCCGCGGTCCGCGTCCTCCTGAACGACGGCTCCGGGTCCCTGGCCTTCGCGCCGGAGGCGACCCCCTCCTCCTACGCCGACGGGCACCCGGAGTCGGCGGACTTCACCCACGGGGAGTCGGCGATCCTCGGGGACCTCGACGGCGACGGGGATCCCGACCTCGTCGTCGGGCGGCCGAAGTTCAACTACTGGGTGGACGGGGAGGGGAGGAGCCGCGTGCTTCCCGCCCTCCGGATCCTCCGCAACGACGGCGGCGCCTTCCGCGAGGACACGGGCGGCTTCCTCCCGGACTCCCTGTTCCGGGCGGGCGGCGGGCCGACGATCCTCGGGGCGCGGGGCCTGGCGGCCGCCGACCTCGACGGGGACGGGGACCTCGACCTCCTCGTCACGGGATGGGAGACGACCGTCCCGGACGCCGGCGGCGGCAAGGGGAGCCGCGGGATCCTCGACGCGGGGACCCGCGCGGCGACGCGCGTCCTGCTCAACGACGGCGCCGGGACCTTCTCCGACGCCACCGACGACTGGCTCGACGGTTCGGGCGGCGACCTGATGCGGGGGGACGCCCTGGCCGTGGAGGACCTGGACGGGGACGGCAGGCCGGACATCGCCCTGGTGATGGACCAGGCGCCCGCGGCGGGGCTGCGCCCGCTGCGGCTGTTCCTCGTGAAGTAGACCCCGGAAGAGCGGGGAAGGGAAGGCCGGGAGGCCCGGGGCCGCGAGGCCCCGGGCCGCTTCGTCCCGGGGGGGAGGCGCGGGGCTCCCGTCCCGACGGCCGCCGCACCCGGCCCGATCCCGCCGGGTCCGGCGGCGGAGCCGGGCCCCTCCCCCCTACTTCCGCTCCTCCAGCGAGATCTCGATCCCCGTGGCCACGGCCCCCTGGGAGACCTGCACCCCCCCGCTGCTCCCGACGAGGGGCGGCCCCTCCTCGGTCGCCCCCTGCGCCCAGGCGTTCACCGAGTAGGTCCCCGGCGGCAGTTCCCGGAGCGCGAAGCGGCCGTCGGGCCCCGTGTTGGCGCCGGAACTCCCCCCCTCGGGCGAGGAGGCCGAGACCCAGACCCCCGCCGCGGGGGAGCCGTCGGGCCGGAGCACGCGCCCGTCGATGCCGCCCCCCTCCCCGTACTGGATCTTCACGTCCGCCGCCCCCGCCTCGACGACGACCGACTTCCAGGCGAGGTTGTTCCCGCCGACGCCGATCCGGTACTTCCCCGGCAGGAGGCCGGTGAACTCGAACCTCCCCTCCAGCAGCGCGGAGCCCTGGTTGATGTCCGGCCCCTCGTCGCCGGGGCCCTTGATCCGCTGGGCGTTGGCCCACCCCTCGGCCACCGGGGTCCCGTCCGCCAGGAGCGCGATGCCGCTGATGCGGAGCCCCTCCTCGACCTCGACGAGCAGGTCCTGCGTCCCCGCCGCCACCGAGGGCACCACCGCCGGCACGAGGTTCGGCCGGGAGGAGCCCGTGCCCCAGCCCGCCTCGGCCCGCACCTCGTAGGTCCCCTGGGGGAGGTCGCGGATCTCGAACCTCCCCTCCCGGTTGGTGTTGGCCGACTCCTCGACCTCCTCCTCCTCCCCGACCTTCCGGACCGCCTGCACGCGGACGTTGGAGAGCGGCTGCCCGGCGCGGGTCCGGACCGTGCCCGCGATGGAGAAGGCGGAGGAGAGCCGGAGCGTGATCGGCGCTCCCCCCGGCTCCGCCGTCACGGGGTCGCTGTCGGCGCAGCCCTCCGCCGTCGCGACGATGCGGTAGCGCGCCGGGGCGAGCCCCTCGAGCGCGAAGGAGCCGTCCGAGGCCGCGGCCACGTTGTCGGGCGGACGGTAGAAGGGGTCGGTGCCCGCGGGCAGCTCCCCCTCGACGTTCACGTCGAGGCGGGCTCCCGCGAAGGGGCGCCCGTCGGGGCCGACCACGCGCCCCGAGACGGCGCCGCCCGCGGCCAGCTCCACGTCCACCTCCAGGACCTTCCCGTCGGCCGCCTCCAGGCCGTCCCGGGAGGCGGAGATGCACTTCGGGTGGGAGACCTGCACCACCAGGCGCCCGGTCTCGACGTTCTCGATGCGCCAGGTCCCGTCGGCCTGGGTCCTGTGGGGCGTGGCGCTGCGCAGCCGCCACTGCCTCCCCCAGTCGTTCTCCCCCTCCATCGTCGTCATCCGGACCAGCGCCCCCTCCAGCGGCTTCCCCCCGGAGGTGACCTTCCCGCGGAGGACGGCGCCCTGGCGGAGCTTCACGACGATGCCGGAGACCCCCTCGCTCCCCCTCGTCTCCACGGGGTCGCTCCGGGTGTCGAGGAAGCCCGCGGCCTTCGCCAGCAGGACGACCTTCTGCCCCGCGGGCGGGGAGGGGGCCTCGAAGGTCCCGTCGCTCCCCGTGGTGCGCGGCTCCCCCAGCGGCATGAAGGAGGAGAGCATCCGCATGGGGCCGCCGGGGGTGGAGGCGAACTCCACGGAGACGCGCGCCCCGGCGAGCGGGGTCCCGGCGGGGTCGAGCACCGTCCCGCGGAGCACGCCGCCGCGGGTGAGCTCCAGGGTCCGCTCCACCACCTCCCCCGGCCCCTCGACGACGATGGACATCCCCTCGCCGGGGTCGTCCTTCGCGCCGCCCATGGCCATGCGCATGCCCGCCCCCATCATGGTGGCGGGGGTGAGGCCGGGCTGGACCCAGCCGTCCTTGGAGGCCACGAGCAGGGCGCCGCCGAGGGGCGCGGAGGTGATCTCGAAGGCGCCGGCCCCGTCGGTGGTGTCGGAGCGGGTGCCGCCGAAGAGGGCGGCGGGGGTGACGAGGGAGACGCGCACCCCCTCCACCGGCTCGCCGGTCCCCTCCTCCACCACCTTCCCCTTCACGATCCCGCCGGCCCCGAGGGCGACGGACTTCTCGTTGGCGCCGGGCTTGAGGAACAGCTCGCTGCCGCCGCCGCGCAGGACCGCCATGAAGTCCTCGGGGTAGGTGCCGAAGCCCTCGGCCTGCACCATGAAGAGCTGGACCGGGCCGCTGCGCAGGCCGTTGATGCGGTACTTCCCGTCCTCCCCCGTGACGGCGAAGGCGATGAGGGGGGTGTCGTTGCGGAAGTTGGTGACGTAGACCTGCGCCAGCGGCACCGGGGCGCCGTCGGGGCCGGTCACCCTCCCCTCGAGCCAGGCGTCCCCCTCGATGACGATCTCGAGGTAGCCGTCCCGCGGGATCTCCACGTTGAGGGCGAGGTGGTAGGGCTCCCCCTCCACCTCGACGCCGACGGCGTGGGTGCCGAGGCCGAGGCCCTCGACGAGGAACTCCCCGCGCTCGTCGGTGACGGCCATGCACTTCTCGAGGATGTTGAAGATCTCGGCGTCGTTGCTGGGCTGGCGGATGGCCACGATGCGCAGGCCCTCGATGGGGCCCTCGGACTTGCGCAGCACGCGGCCCTTGAGGGAGTTCCCCGCCCCCAGCACGATGCGCACCTCGCGGGAGCCGGCGTCGGGGCCGACCATGACCCCCCGCTCGACGGTGAGGCGGAACCCCTTCTTCGACACCTCGAACTCGTAGGTGCCGGGGACGAGCTTCTTCAGCACGAAGCGGCCGTCCCCCCCGGTGACCGCGGATTCCACGGCCGGGGTCTGGCGGGGGAGTTCCCGGATGACGCGGAGGAAGTCCATGCGCACCTGCGCGGGGCGGGCGCGGATGGCCCGCACGGAGGCGCCGGGGACGGCGGCCCCGGCCTCGTCCACGACGATGCCGGGGACGGTGAAGCCGGGGGTGGCGTAGACGACGCCGAGGTCGGTGAGGCGGGTCTCGAGGACCTCGATGCCCGCGACCTCGACCTCGGCGAGGGGGGCGGCGACGGAGGCGCGGAGCGTCCAGGCGTCGAAGTTGGGGACCCTCTCGAGGAGGAAGGAGCCGTCGGGGAGGGTGGCGGTCTCGACGGTGGTCCCCGGGCCGGGGACGCCGGCGGCCAGCAGGACCTTCACGCCGCCGAGGGGGCGGTCGGTGCCGTACTCGCGGAGGATGCCGGAGACGGAGCCCTCGCCGCGGAGGACCCAGGCCTTCCCGTAGGTGGGCTTCGCCGCGGCGGCGGGGCCCTCGGCGGCGGGGCCGGACTTCCGGGAGGCGGGGTCCTCCGGCGCCGGGGGGGCCGCGCCCTCCCCGCCGAGGAGCCACCAGCCGAGTCCCGCGAGCAGCGCGACGAGGACGACGGCGATCGTCGTCAGAGTTCCCCGGTTCATCGATGCCCCCCCTTCGCGCCTGCCGCCCCGTTCGGGGGGCGATCCCTCCGATGATGCCACGCCGTCGTCCGAACCCGGCTTCGCAACGGATGTGCCGGGGGACCCTTCCCCTCCCTGAGACGGGCGGAGGCGGGGGAAGGGACGGGGGAGTCCACGGGAAGGGACAGGGTGTCCCCGGGGGAGGGGGTCCTCGCCAGATCCTGTGGGGGACTCCGAAGGTCCTTACGCGCGTCCGGCGCGTGGGTCCCGGAAGGGAGGCGTCCCGAACGACCGGGACGCCTCCCTTCCGGGACCGTTGGAGA
>JAKLKS010000177.1 GCA_023150535.1 Planctomycetota bacterium | reverse complement strand
GGGCGGACCCGATGCCCGGAGGGAACGGGAGCACCCGCACGAAACAGCGAGGATCCAGGCCCGGCCCCGGTGCGGCCCCCGCCCCCCGACGGGGCCATTGGGCCCGGCCCCCGCGGGCGGCCTGTACCATGCCTCCATGCGCCACCCGCTGCCGGCGGCCCGCTGGCCCACGGAGGAGGAGGCCGCGGCCTCGCTCCTGTTCTCCCCCGTCCGCCTCGGCCCGGCCCTCGTCGCCGCGCACCGCACCTGGGTCCCGGCCATGGTCCCCTGGCGGGCCACGGAGGAGGGGTTCGCCACCCCGGCGGTGCTCGACTGGTACGGGAGGTTCGCCCGCGGCCGGCCCGGGGTCCTCGTCGTGGAGGCGACCGGCATCCGGGACGTGCCGAGCGGCCCGCTCCTGCGCATCGGCCACGACCGGTTCCTCCCGGGCCTGCGCGCCCTGGTCGACCGCGTGCGCCGGGAGAGCGGCGGGGAGACCCGCCTCCTCCTCCAGGGCATCGACTTCCTCGCGCTGCGCCGCCGCCCCGAGCCGGGGAGGTTCCTCCGCCGCTTCCTCGCGGTGGACGGCCCCCTCCGGGAGCGCCTCGCCGCGGCCGAGGGGGACCGCCGCTGGATCGCGGCCCCGGAGGAGGAGGTCCGGGAGCGCCTCGCCGCCGCGCCCCGGGCGGTCCTCGAGGCGGCGCTCTCCCCCCGGGACCTCGAGTCCCTGGACTTCGGCCACCGCGAGCGGGTGACCGACCTCCACCTCCCCCACGTGCGCGATCTCCCCCGCACCCTCCCCGGGCTCTTCGCCGACGCGGCGGACCGCGCGCGGCGGGCCGGCTTCGACGGCTTCGAGCTCCACTACGCCCACGCCTACACCATGGCCTCCTTCCTCTCCCCCCTCAACACGCGCGACGACGGCTGGGGCGGGAGCCGGGAGGGCCGGGTCCGGCTGCCGCTGGAGGTGCTGGCGGCGGTGCGGGGGCGGACGGGGCCGGGGTTCTGCGTCGGGATCCGGTTCCTCGGGGACGAGGTGATCGCGGGGGGGACGCGGGTCGAGGAGGCCGCCTGGTTCGGGGCCCGGTTCGCGGAGGCGGGCGCCGACTTCCTCTCGGTGAGCAAGGGGGGGAAGTTCGAGGACGCGCGGCGTCCGCGGATCGGGGAGGCCGTCTACCCCTACACCGGTCCGAGCGGCCACGAGTGCATGCCCACGGTCCGCGCCGACGGCGCCGGCCCCTTCGGGCGGAACGTCCCGCTGGCCGCCGCGGTGCGGCGCGCGGTGCGGGAGGAGGGGCGGGAGACCCCGGTCGTCGCCGCCGGGGGCATCGCCACCTTCGACCTCGCCGAGGGGATCCTCCGGCGCGGGGAGGCCGACGTCGTCGCCGCCGCCCGCCAGTCCCTCGCCGACCCCGACTGGTGGCGGAAGATGCGCCTCGGCCGCGGCGCCGAGGTGCGCCGCTGCGAGTACACGAACTACTGCGAGGGGCTCGACCAGCGCCACCGGCAGGTGACCTGCAGGCTCTGGGACCGCGACTTCGATCCCGCGGACGCGGCCGTCGCGCGGAGCGACGACGGGAGGCGCCGCCTCGTCGCGCCGGACTGGCCCGCGGGCGGCGCGGCGCCCTGATCCGCGCCGCGATCGCATCGATTCCCCGTTCCGTGTCGCCGTCGGGATCTACAATGAGTCGTGTTCCGCGACGCGGGAATGCGCGGGACGCGCGGGCGACGCGGGCGAGGGCCGACGGGAGACGCAATGAGCGACGCTTCGAAGGATGCGGTGCTCGTCGACTGGGAAGCGCGGGACGGCGTCGCCGTCCTCACCCTCCGCAACCCGCCCGCCAACACCTACTCCTACGAGATGAACCGCGGCATCGACGAGGCGATCCTCCGGTTCCGCTTCGACGACGCGCTCCACGTCCTCGTGATCCGCGGCGCGGGCGACCGGTTCTTCTGCGCCGGCGCCGACATCGCCATGCTCGACGGCGCCGCGCCCTCCTTCAAGTACCACTTCTGCCTCCACGCCAACGAGACCCTGCTGCGCCTGGAGCAGACCCCCAAGCTCGTCATCGCCGCCCTCAACGGGCACACCGTCGGCGGCGGCCTCGAGGTCGCCATGGCCGCGGACCTCCGCATCGGCTGGCGCAGCACCGCCGCCGGCGCGAAGGCGGCCCTCGTCGGGCTCCCCGAGGTCACCCTCGGCGTCCTCCCCGGCACCGGCGGCACCCAGCGCCTCGCCCGGCTCGTCGGCAAGTCGAGGGCCATCGAGCTCATGGCCACCGGCCGCAACGTGGACATGGCGGAGGCGGAGCGCCTGGGCATCGTCAACCGCGTGATCGAGGCCGACTCCGTGGACGGCTTCATGGCGCGGGTCCTGGAGTACGCGGGGGGCTTCTGCCCCCCCCACCGGGCCTCCATGGCGGTGGGCCACATCAAGCGGGCGGTCCAGTCCGGGGCCGAGGTGCCGCTCGAATCCGGCCTCGCCCTGGAGCGGGAGCTCCAGCAGCGCCTCTTCCAGAGCGAGGACGCCCGCGAGGGCATCGGAGCCTACAACCAGAAGCGCCGGCCCTCCTTCAAGGGCCGCTGAGGAGCGACACCGGGATGGCGGGAACGATCTCTGCGGGCGTCCAGTACGAGGACCGGGGGGCCGTCGCCCTCCTCCGCATCGATCGGCCCCCCCTCAACGTCCTCGACATCCCCTCCATCGCCGCCCTCGACGCCGCCATGGCCCGGGCCGAGGAATCGGCGGCGGCGGTCCTCGTCCTCTCCTCGGCGGGGGCGAAGGCCTTCTCCGCCGGCGTGGACGTGAAGGACCACACCCCCGACAAGCTCGAGTCCATGATCCTCGGCTTCCACCGGCTCTTCCGGAGGCTCCAGGCCTCCCGCCTCGTCTCGGTGGCCGCCGTGAAGGGGGCCTGCCTCGGGGGCGGCATGGAGCTGGCCCTCTCCTGCGACCTCGTGGTCGCCGAGGAGACGGCGAAGTTCGCCCTCCCCGAGATCCGGCTCGCCTGCTTCCCCCCCGTGGGGATCGCGGTGCTGGCCGACCGCTACGGCCCCCGCCTGGCCGAGCTCTGCCTGACGGGGGAATCGATCCCGGGCGCGGAGGCCCACCGCCGCGGCCTCCTCTCCCGCCTGGTCCCCGAGGGGAAGGCGGAGGAGACCGCCCTGGAGATGGCGGCCTCCATGGGCGCGGGGAGCCGCGCCGTCCTCGGCATCACCGTGCGCCACCTCCGCCGCCTCGCCCTCCCCCACTTCGAGAAGTCCCTCGAGAAGGCCGAGAGGGCCTACCTCGAGGAGCTGGCCCGGACGCCCGACATGGACGAGGGGATCCGCGCGTTCATGGAGAAGCGCCCGCCCCGCTACGGTTCCGGCACGGCCGCACCAGGAGGCGCCTCATGAAGTCCCGCCGTCTCCGCAGGCACCGCAAGGCCCAGCGACAGGCGAAGGGGGTCGTCGAGACCTACCGCCAGTCCAGCCGCGGGCTCATGCGCGTGTTCACCTCCATCCTCGCCGCCGGCGATCCCTCCGGGGGCGCGGCCGCCGCCCGCGCCGCCCACCACCTCGCCGAGGTGGAGGCCCACCTCCCCAAGATCCGCGAGGCCATCCGCTCCTGCCGCTACCCGGGGGCGGAGCACGGCGACACCCACGCCCTCCTCTGGGGCCTCTGGGGACAGCTCTCCGAGGCGCAGCTCCACCTGCGCGGGGCGCTGGAATCGCTCCAGGCGCTGGGAAGGCTCTCCCGGCCGGCGGCCATGGCCGCGGAGGAGCCCGCCCTGGCAGCGAGGAAGCCGTCGGGAAGACCGTCGGGAGGACGCGCGAAGCGCGTCGCGAAGCCGGGAAGGAGCGGTGCCGCGGGAGGAAAAGCCCGCGGGGGACGCAAGTCCGGGCACCGGTCCGGGCGATAGAGGCACAGGAGACCCGCGGGTCGGCGGACCCCGCCCGCGGATCACCGCCCCGCGCGCAGGTCGGCGGGAGGCGGAGGCAAGGAGGCGCAAGCGCCGTCGCGACGGCCGCGGTGAAGCAGGGGCGGAGGGCGCCCGAGGGCGCCCCGCACCCTTCCGCACCGGCAGTTCCGGCCCGGCCCTCGTCACCAAGGTGGGAGACGGGGGCCCCGTCGAGTCCCGGGTTCCGGCGTGGTCCGGGCCCAAGGTCCAGGGAGCCTGCGCTCCCGGAAAGGAGTCGCAACATGGCCGCGAAGAAGAAGGCGAAGAAGAAGGCCGCCAAGAAGCCCGCCAAGAAGGCCAAGAAGCGCTAGAGCGGCTTCGCGACGCAGTCAGCAGACCCCCGGGCGCCGGGCCTCCTTCCCGGTGACCCGGGGGTCACCACATCCGGGGCCTCCCTCCCCCGCTCCGGTACCATCTCCTCCCCGCGGCCGCCCGGCCGCCGCTCCGCCACCGGAGGAGGTCTCCCTTGAAGGCCGTCGTCATCCGCGCCCACGGAGGGCTCGACGCCCTCCTCGCCGAGGAGAAGCCGATCCCCGCCCCCGGACCGGGACGGGTGCGCGTGAAGGTCTCCGCGGTCGCCCTCAACCACCTCGACATCTGGGTCCGCCGCGGCGTCCCCGGCCACCCCTTCCCCCTGCCCCTCACGCCGGGATGCGACATCGCCGGCGTCCTCGACGACCCGGGCCCCGGCGGCGCGGGCCCCTTCAGGGCGGGCGACCCGGTGCTGGTCGCCCCCGGGGTCTCCTGCGGGGTCTGCGAGGCCTGCTCCCGCGGGAGGGACCACCTCTGCCGGCACTACGGGATCCTCGGGGAGACCTGCGACGGCGGGTGCGCGGAGTACGCCGTCGTCCCGGCGGCGAACCTCCTGCCCTTCCCCCGCGGCCTCCCCCCGGAGCGGGCCGCCGCCATCCCGCTGGTGTTCCTCACCGCCTGGCACATGCTCGTGGAGCGCGCCGGCGTGCGGCCCGGGGACCTGGTCCTCGTCCACGCCGCCGGGAGCGGGGTCTCCTCCGCCGCCATCCAGATCGCGCGCGCCTTCGGGGCGCGGGTCATGACGACCGTGGGAAGCGCCGCCAAGGCGGCGAAGGCCCTGGAGCTCGGGGCCGAGGAGGTCGTCCCCTACCGGGAGAAGGACTTCGCCGCGGAGGGGCGCCGGTTCACGGCGAAGCGGGGCTTCGACGTGATCATCGACCACGTCGGCCCCGATACCTGGGAGGGGAACCTCCGCTCCCTCGCCCGCGGGGGGCGGCTCGTCCTCTGCGGATCCACCAGCGGCTTCGAGGTGAGGACCGACACCCGCCTCCTCTTCTTCAAGAACCTCTCCCTGCTCGGCTCGACCATGGGGAGCCGCGGGGAGCTGCACGAGGTGCTGCGCCTCGTGGAGGCCGGGACGCTGCGGCCCGTGGTGGATTCCGTCCTCCCCCTGTCCGAGGTCGCCGAGGGCCACCGCCGCCTCGAGGCGCGCGAGGCCTTCGGCAAGGTCGTCCTCGTCCCCTGACCCGGAGGTCCCCTTGGCTCCCTTCGCCGAGATCCGGTACGAGCCCCCCGGCGCCGACGGCGTCGCGGTCCTGACGCTCGCGCGCCCGGAGAAGAGGAACGCCATCGGTCTGCGCATGGTCGAGGAGATGCACGCGGCGCTCGCCCTCCTCGAGCGGGACCCCGCCGCCGGGGCCCTCGTCCTGGCCGGGGAGGGCGGGAAGGTCTTCGCCGGAGGGGCGGACATCGCGGAGCTGCGGGACCGCACCCCCGCGGACGCGGAGCGGGCCATCAACCAGGCCCTCTTCACCCGCATCGAGAACCTCCCCCTCGTCACCGTGGCCGCGGTGGCGGGCTGGGCGCTCGGGGGCGGCTGCGAGCTGGCCCTCGCCTGCGACCTCCGGGTCGCGGGGGCCTCCGCCCGCTTCGGCCAGCCGGAGACCGGCCTCGGCATCCTCCCCGGCGCGGGGGGGACCCAGCGGCTGCCCCGCATCGTCGGCCTCGGCCGGGCGAAGGAGCTGATCCTCACGGGCCGCATCGTCGACGCCGCGGAGGCGGAGCGCATCGGCCTCGCCAACCGGGTCGTCCCCGACGACGCCGTCCTGTCCGCCGCCCGCGAACTCGCCGCGCTCGCCGCCTCGAAGGGCCGCGCCGCCCAGGCGCTGGCCAAGGCCGCCCTCAACGCCGGCACGCGATCCGGCGCCTCCGCCGGCATGGCGCTGGAGGTCGCGTCCCAGGGGGTCCTCTTCGAATCGGGGGACAAGCGCGCCCGCATGACCGCCTTCCTCGAGAAGGGCGGGAAGCCCGCGAAGGGTCAGCCCCCCGCCGCCAGGTAGCGCGTCGCGGGCCCGCTGCCGCCGCGGACCACCCCCCCGGACCGGACGAGCTCCGCCAGGGCCCGCTGGACCGTCCTCCGCGGGAGCCCCGTCTCGCGCACCAGCCAGGCGGTGGGCAGCGGCCCGCGCCGCCGCAGGGCGCCGAGGAGCGCCTCCGCCGCGGCGGGGCAGGGGCCGTCGCACCGCCCCGGGAGGGCCCTCTCCGGCCCGGGTCCGGCGCCCCCCCCGTCCCCGTCCCGCAGGTCGCCGACCCGGATCACCCCTCCCTCGCAGAGCGCCGCCGCCCCCAGCACGAGGCACTTGAGCTGGCGGACGTTGCCGGGCAGCGGGTGGGCGAGGAGCCAGGACTCCGCATCGGGGTCGAGGACCGGCGGCGGCGCCGCCCCCCCGCCGTGCTCCCGCAGGAAGGCCCGCGCCAGCAGCAGCACGTCCCCCCGCCGCTCCCGCAGGGGCGGCAGCCGCAGCGTGCGCCCGAGCCGGAAGAGGAGGTCGGCGCGGAAGTCCCCCCTCCCGGCGAGGAGCGGGAGGTCCCGGTGGGTCGCCGCCACGACGCGGAGGTCCACCCGCCGCTCCTCCGTCTCCCCGAGCCGCCGCACGACCCCGTCCTCCAGCACCCGGAGCAGCGCCGCCTGGAGCGACGCGGGCATGTCGCCGATCTCGTCGAGGAAGAGGGTCCCCCCGTGCGCCGCCTCCAGGAGCCCCGGCCGGGCCTCCGCCGCGCCGGTGTAGGCCCCGCGGGCGGCGCCGAAGATCTCCCCCTCGAGGAGCCCCGGGGGGAGGGAGGCGCAGTTGATCGCCCGGAAGGGGCCCGCGGCGCGGGGAGAGCCGTGGTGGAGGAGGCGGGCGACGAGCTCCTTCCCGGTCCCGGTCTCCCCGAGGACGAGCACCGGCTGGTCGGTGAGGGCGAGCCGGCGGGCGGTGTCGAGGAGGCGGTGGACGCCGGGGTCGGTCCCGAGGAAGACGGGCGGGAGGGAGGAGGGGACGGGCAGCCGCCCCGCCGGGGGGCGCGGCCGGGCGTCGGTGCGGATCGCGGGCGGGCTTCCCATCGCGGACCCCCTCTCCTGCCGGAGGGGCGGCGCCCCCGGACGCCGGGGGCGCCGCGTCCGATGGAGAGAACGCCGGAGGGGGCGGAATCTGTCGCGGGATTCCGGGATTCCGCGGATTCCGGCGATTCGGCGGTTCAGCGGGCCGCCGCGATCTCCTTCGCGTGCTCCCGGGCCCAGGCGCGCCAGGCCTTCCCGTCGTCGCCGATGTCCGCCCCGGTCAGGCGGCGGAGGGCCCCGACGACCGCCTGCCGCTCGACCCGGGTCGAGTACCACTCCGAGGAGAGGACCTGGACGTCCAGGGAGGCGCCGTCCTGGAGGGTCCCGACCTGGGGGTCGGCGATGAAGGCGGTCTGGGCGACCTCGACGTCGAAGTCCTGGATGAAGGAGAGCTGGTTGGCGGCGTAGATGTGGGCGCGGGGGCCGCCGCCGTGGCCCTCGATGGAGTAGACGAGGTAGGTGACGCCGCGGAGGTCGCCGACCCGCCCGATGGCGTCGGCGGCGGCGGCCCGGACCTCGGGGGCGTTGGCGGAGAGGAGCGCGCCGGCGAAGGGGGCGAGGAGCTCGGGGTCGCCGACGGCGACGGCGGCGTCCACGCAGGCCGCGCGGACCTCGGCGGAGGTGTCGCGGAGGGCGCGGTGGACGAGGGGGCGGAGGGCGCGGCGGTCCTTCATGGCGCCGAGCTCCGCGGCGGCCAGCGCCTGGACGCGCGGGCTGGCGGCGCGCAGCGCGAAGCAGAGGGGGGCGATCTTGGCGTCGTTCTCGATGCCGGAGAGGGCCTTGCCCGCGGCGCGCAGGGCGGCGTCCCCGGTGCGGGGGTCGGCGACGGTCTCGAGCAGCTTCCGGGCGCGGTCCTCCTCGGCGCGGAGGCGGGCCCTCTCGGCGGCGGGCTTCTCGAGGAGGGCCTTCTCCTCGGGGAGGACCCAGCGGCCGTCGTGGCGGACGAGGCCCTTGAGGGCCATGGCCTCCTCGGGGGTGGTCCAGCGGCCGTCGACCTTCCGCTCGCCGAGGGCCTCGCGGGCGGCGGCCATGTCGGGGTCGAGGCGGACCGCCTCGCGGAACTGGGCGGCGGCCTCGGGGTGGAGGTCCTTCCCGCGGCACCAGAGTCCGAGGGCGTAGCGGTCCTGCGGGGTCCGCGCCGCGAGGGACCGGGCGAGGTAGTCCTCCTGCAGGGTCGCGGGAGTTGCGGCGGCGCAGGCGGCGCCCGCGGCCGGGGTCCCGGCGGGCGGGGCCTCGTCGGCGGCGGAGGCCCCGGCGGCGGCGGCGAGGGCGAGGGCGGCGGCGAGGGCGCGTCCGTTCATGACCCACCTCCGGGGCGCGGCGACCGGAGGCCATCCTAAGGGAGGCGGGGGCCCCGTCAACGGGGGGACGGCGGCA
>JAKLKS010000176.1 GCA_023150535.1 Planctomycetota bacterium | reverse complement strand
CGCCGCGGCCGGGGGGGGCGCGGCAGAGGGTGGCGGTGGCGCGGGCGTTCCTGCGGGGGCCGCGGGTGCTGCTGCTGGACGAGCCGACCTCGGCGCTGGACGCGCGGGCGGAGGGGCTGGTGCAGGAGGGGCTCGAGGCGCTGGCGGCGGGGCGGACGACGCTGCTGGTGACCCACCGCGCGGCGGCGGCGGGGCGATGCGACGTCGTGGTGTTCCTCGAGGGGGGGCGGGTGGCCGGGGTCGGGAGGCACGAGGAGCTGATGCGGGGGGTGGAGGGGTACCGGGGGGTGTGGGGGGGGTGAGGGGGGGCTCCCCAGGCATCCTCCGCCACCCCTCCTCCGTTTCGACTTCCTCGGCCCCGGCACCGGCGTCCCGCGGGGCCGAGGCGCACCCTGCCGGGAGGAGGAGGGCCCGGGTTCGCGCCACCATCCGCTCCCGACCGCCGGGTACCATGACCGGGCCATGAAGCGGGGAGTGGTGCTCGGGGCGGCCGTCGCCGTCGCCGCGGCGGCGGCGTTGCTCTGGTTCCTCGGCGGGAGCGGCCCAGCGCCCCCCTCCCCTCGCCTGCCCGGGGCGCCGGACGCCGTGCACGCGCCCGCCCCGCCACCGCCGTTCGACGATGGGAGACCTCCCTCCCTGCCCCGCGGCGCCGGTGCCGTCGTCACCGTGGTCGGCATCGACGGGCACTCGATCCGGGGGGCCCTGGTCGAGGCGCGGCCGATGCCCGCGACCACCGCCCCCTTCTCCGTCCTCCGCACCGACGCCGCGGGCCGGGCGACCTTCGAGGACCTCGCGCCGGCCACCTGGATCTTCCGGGCCCGTTCCCCGGGCAGGGGAGGATGCGAGACCGGCCCCCTGCTCCTCGTGCGGGGGGCGGCCCGGGAAGTCCGGATCCTGCTCGGGCGGGCCTGCTCCCTCGAGGGAACGGTGATGGACGCGGCCGGGCGCGCCTGTCCCGGAGCCAGCATCCTCGCGGGGCCGACGAGTCCCTGGATGCGCCCTCCCCTCCCCGAGGCGAGGAGCGACGCCTCGGGCCGCTATCGGTTCGAGGACCTCCCGGAGGGGGCGGTCTGCCTCTGGGCGACCCGGGAGGGCGGAATCCCCTCGTTCGTCGGAAGCGTCCTCCTTCCCCACGTGTCCCGCTTCGACATCGTCCTCGCGGCGCCGGAGGAGGGCGCGGCGGTGGCGGGGACCGTCACGGAGGACGGAACGGGTGCGCCCATCCACGGGGCCACGGTCACGGTGAGCGTGCCGACGGAGGCCGGCACCCCGACCACGACGACCACCGATGCGGAGGGGAACTACCGCATCGGGGGACTCGAGCCGGGTCTCACCGTCCTGGTCGATGCCAGCGCCCCGGGCGCGGTCCCCTCCGGGGCCGAGGCCGCGCACTCCCGCTGGCTCCCCCTGCCCCCGGGAGGCGTCCTCCGGAGGGACTTCCGCCTCCGCCGCGGCGCCCTCGTCACGGGCGTCGTGCGGGACGCCGGGGGGAGTCCCGTCGGGGGGGCGGACGTGCGGCTGTTCGGGGCCTCCGCGTGGCAGCGCCCCATGGAGGCGCGCACCCGGACGGCGCCGTCGGGGGAGTTCCGCCTCGCCGGCCTTGCCGCGGGGCGGGCGCTCCTCGAGGTCCGAGCGAAGGAGGGGTCCGCACTCCCACCGCCCCCGCCGTCGGGGGAGATGACCGCCGATCGCTGGCGGCAGAATCTCCTCGAGAGCCTGGACCCCGCGGCCGGCGCCTTCGAGGTGCCCGTGGAGGGCGAGGTCAGGAGGGACGTCGTGCTGGCGACTCCGGCCACGGTCCGCGGAACCGTCGTGGACTCGGACGACATCCCCGTCCCCGGAGCCATCGTCCGCCAGGGAGTCCGGGATCCCGACGGGGACACCCCCGTGGCGGCCGCGATGGACGACGGGACCTTCGCCCTGACCGCCATCCCGGGTCCCCTCGTCCTCGTCGCCGAGGCGCCCGGCCATTCGCCGGCGCGATCCGAACCGCGGGAGGTCCGCCCCGGGGAGGTCGTCGCGGGGATCCTCCTCCGCCTTCCCCGCGAAGGGAGGGTGCGGGGCACGGTCCGCGCCCATGGAGGAGGCTCCGTCGCGGGGGCCCTCGTGCGCGTCGCCTGCGGGGACGACCCCGATCCTCCCCAGCCGGAACAGTGGCCCGGCCTCCCGGCCTTCCCTGCGGCCCCCGACGGCTCCTTCGAAGTCTCCTTTCCCGTGGAGGGCCCCCACCTCCACGTGCGGGCCGAGGCCGCCGGCTTCGAGCCCGACTTCGGACCTCCCCTGGAAGCGATGCCGGGCGGTTCCGCGGGTCCGGCCGACCTCGTCCTTCGCCCCCGGCCGACGCTCCGGGGCACCGTCCACTCGACGGCGACGGGCCTCCCCGTTCCGGGGGCCCGTGTGGCCGTCGGCGGGATCGACGCATGGGGAGGAGCGTCCGCGGTGACCGGCGCCGGGGGGACCTTCGAGGTCCCCACGCCCGCGGACCGCGGTTTCGACCTCGACGTGTCGGCGGACGGATACGCCCGCTTCCATCGGTACTTCGAGTCTCCCGTCCGCGAGACGACCCTCGGACTCGACCCCGCGACGCCCCTCGAGGGGCGGGTCGAGGATCCCGACGGCGTGGGGGTGCCCGGCCTGGAGGTCGTGGCGCGGCACGAGGAACTCCCGTACCCGCTCCGGCGGCCCACCGGCCCCGACGGGAGTTTCCGGTTCCCCTCCCTGCGGCCGGGCCGCTACGTCCTCGATGCGGCGTCTCCCCGGGGGAACGGGGAGGACTGGCTCGTCGCGAAGGTGAAGGCCGACGTGCCCGGCCCCCCCGTCGTCCTCCTGGCGAAGCGCGGGCTGGGGATCTCGGGGATCCTCCTCGACGAGGAGGGGCGGGGCCTCCCGGGAATCCCGATCAAGGCGACGGGACGGGAGGTGCAGGCGGAGGCCATGACCGACGCGGAGGGGTGCTTCCGCATCCCCGGCCTTCCCGCCGGGACCTTCGATGTCACCGGAGGGTACTGGGGAGCGGGCTTCCTCCCCCCCCTGGCCGAGGGCGTGCCCGCGGGCACCACCGACCTCGTCCTCACGGCCCTCCGGGGCGAGACGATCGAGGGGACCGTCGTGGACGAGGAGGGGCGCCCCGTCACCGCGGTGCCCTTCCGCGTCTCCGCCATCGGCGGCGATGACCATCGCGTCGTGGTCTACACGCGGATGGACGGAGCCGGGCGCTTCCGATTCACCGGGCTTCCCGCGGGCGCCTACTCGGTGCATGTGGACCTGACCCAGGCGACGGGGCTCGTCCCCTCGGCGGTCCTCGACGTGGCCGCCGGGAGGCGGGATGTGGTTCTGCGGCTCCGGACGGGGAGCGTGATCGCCGGCACCCTCCTCGACGAGCGGGGACGGCCGGTCCGGGACGGGAGCGTGATCGCCTGGCCCGCAGGGATCCCCTTCCGCCCCGACCGCTGGCCCGGGTCGGGGGAGGCGGGGGAGAGCTTCGTCGACGGCTCCGGGCGTTTCGAGGTGAAGGGGCTCCTCGCGGGGCGCTCCTACGACGTCATCGCCGGGGGGACCGGCGGGTGGTCCGCGGCGGGGGCCCGGGCCGTTCCCGCGGGGACGGAGGACCTCCGGTTCGTCCTTCGGAAGGGCGCCGGCAGACTGCGGGGAACCCTCAGGGACGCCGCCGGCGAACCCGTGGGGGAGGTCGTCGTCGGGATCTTCGAGGGAGCGGGCCTCCCGGCGGCCTTCACCAGCACGTGGACCGACGGGACCTTCGAACTGGAGGGGCTCCCCGCGGGGCCCGTCGCCCTCTCCGCGGTGATCCCCGATCGCGGGCCGGAGCCGGTCCCGCTCGGGACCTTCGACCCGGCCGCGGGGGAGGCGTCCGCCACGTTGCCGCCGGAGGCGGGGAAGTGACGGCCCCGCCGGAGGGTGCGGAACGGCGGGGGATTGCCGGAGGTCCCTCCGGCCGAAGGAGCCGGCGGGGTCCTGCGGTCGGGGTCGCGGTGGCCGTCGTGGCCTCCCTCGCATGGTTCCTGCTGCGCTCCCCGGTCCCGGAGGAGCGGCGGGCGCCCTCCTCCCCGCCGCCGGCCGCGTCCGCCGCACCGGCTCCGCAGGAGGCGCCCTCGGCACCGCCTCCACGCGCCCCTGGGACGAAGGACGACCCGCCCGCGCCGCCGTCCGCCGCCACGCCGGATGCCCCTCCCGCAGACCGGCGCCCCCTGCTCCGCGGCCGCGCGGTGACCCGCGCCCCCGACGGGAGCGATTGCCCGGCTCCCGGCGCACGGATCGTCCTCCACGAGCCGCCCCTGGAGGTCGACATGGCGTCGGGGAGGCACCGGAACCCCCATCGTTCCATCACCTGCGACGCGGACGGGTGGTTCGAGGCGCCGGTCCCTCCCGACGGGGAGGTGTTCCTGGCGGCGGACCCGGGGGACGCAGCCTTCTCCTTCCCCGCGGGGCTGGGGATGCTGCGCATCGCCACCGACGCCTCCTCCCTCTCCGACGGGATCCGCGTGACGCTCATCCCTCGGGGACGGGCCTCGGGCATCGTCCTCGACCCCGAGGGAGGGCCCGTCGCCGGCGCCGCCATCTCCTTCGCCGTGAAGACCACGGAGGAGGGCCCCATGACCACGGCCCCCCACCTGGGCACCTCCCGGACGATGTCCGGTCCCGACGGGAGGTTCTCCCTGGAGGGGCTCCCGGTCGGGACGACCCTGGCGGCGGTCGCGGCGAAGGTGCCCTTCCGGAAGGGCCTCTCCTCCCCGTTCCGGATCCCCGAGGGTGGGACCGTGGACGGCATCGAGATCCGCCTCCTCCCGGGATGCGCCATCACCGGTCTCGTGACGGACCCGGCGGGCGCGCCCCTCCCCGGCGCGCAGGTGCGCGTGACGACGGGGAGCACGACGCGCCGGGCGGGGCCCATCGTCCCCGCCGACCTCCCCGACGAGGCCGTCGCGGGTCCCGACGGGCGGTACCGGATCGAGGGGCTCGAGCAGCGCCCCTACAGCGTCTTCGCCACCCTGGAGGGGCACACCCCCGCGGACCTGACCGGGATCCACGCCACCGCCGCGGGGACCGAGGCGGCCCCCCTCGTGCTCGTGCGGGGCGGCGTCCTCCGCGGAATCGTCGTGGACGCGGAGGACCACCCTCTACCCGGCGCTTCCATCTCCCTCCAGGGAGGGAACCGCAGCGGCGGCACGGCCACGACGGACGCGGACGGGAGGTTCGAGATCCGTCCCGTCCTCCCCGGCCCCCACACCCTGTTCGCGGGGAAGGCGGGGTTCGTCCACCGTCCACCGGAGGATCTCGAACTGGCCGGCGGCGAGGAGGTCCGGGTCGTCCTCGAGAGGGGGCTCGAGATCGCGGGCACCGTGCTCGACCTCGATGGCCGGCCCGTTCCGCAGGCGCGGGTCCGGGTCCACCCCCTGCCGCCGAAGGAGGCGGAGGTCCTCGGAGTCACCATGACGGACCCCCGCGGGAGATTCTCCGTCGGAGGCCTCTCCTCGGGGAGTCACGGGATCTCGGTGGCCGCGGCGGGCCATGTCTTTCCCGATTTCCCCCCGGTCGCCGCCGGGACCTCGACCCTGGAACTCCGCTCCGCCCGATCGGTCTTCATCGCGGGCCGGGTCCTGGATCCGGAGGGGGCGCCGTTCGCCGACGCATGGGTGGAAATCGCCGACGCCGGGGGTGTCCGGCCACCGGACCCCGCCGACCCGCGCCGGTTCCGCCGCCTGCTGACCGATGGTGAGGGCGCCTTCCGGGCCGAGGGGTTGCTGGGCGGGCCCTTCCGGATACTCGTCCGGGCCCGGGACGACCTCCAGGAGGAATCCCTCCGCGACGTCCCCGGGGACAGCGACGGCCTCGTCCTTCGGATGCGGCGGCGGGAACTACGCTGAGGAGGACGCGGGGATCACGCCCGTCCGCCCCAGAGCCCCCTGCCAGGCCTCTACCCCACGCGGGAATCCCGTGCCAACCCCCTCCCCCGCGATCCCCCCTCCCCCCCCTCCTCGGTTACCCTCTCCCCCCATGACCCCCCGCCGCCCCGCCCCCGCCGCCCCCCGGCCCGTCTCCATCCTCGGCGTCCCCCTCGACCTCGGCGCCGGCCGCCGGGGCACCGACATGGGCCCCTCCGCCGTCCGCATCGCCGGCCTCCACGCCCACCTCGAGCGCCTCGGCATCCCCTGGGAGGACCTCGGCGACCTCGAGATCCCCGCCGTGGAGACGCTGAAGGTGAAGGACCCCCGCGCCAAGTACCTCCCCGAGATCGTCCGCGCCTGCCGCCAGACCCGCCGCCTCGTCCGGAAGTCCCTCGACGACGGCCGCACCCCCATCGTCCTCGGCGGGGACCACTCCGCCGCCGTCGGCACCATCTCCGGCGTCGCCGACCACTACCGCGCCCGCGGCGAGACCATCGGCCTTCTCTGGGTCGACGCCCACGGGGACATGAACACCCCCGGGTCCTCCCCGAGCGGCAACGTCCACGGCATGCCGCTGTCCTGCGTCCTCGGCATCGGCCCGCGGGAGCTGACCCGCCTCGGCGGCTTCTCCCCCAAGGTCCGCCCCGGCCGCACCGTGCTTCTCGGCATCCGCGACATCGACGGCGAGGAGCGCGCCATCATCGCCGCCTCCGGCGTGCGCGCCTTCACCATGAGCGAGATCGACGAGAAGGGCATGCGCACCGTCATGGAGGAGGTCATCCCGCTCCTCACCGCCTCCACCGCCGGCTTCCACGTCTCCTTCGACGTGGACGGCATCGACCCCGACTACGCGCCGGGCGTCGGCACCGCCGTGCAGGGGGGGCTCACCTACCGCGAGGCCCACCTCCTCGCGGAGATGTGCGCCCGCTCCGGCCGCGTCACCTCCATGGAGTTCATGGAGGTCAACCCGGTCCTGGACGTCTCCAACCGCACCGGCGCCCTCGCCATGGAGCTCATCCTCTCCATGCTGGGGAAGCGGATCCTGTAGGGGTCACGGGCCGGGCGCCCGGGAGAGGGCGCGGGATCGGGCGGGCGGCGTACCATCCTGCGAGGAGGTCCCCATGAACCGGTCCGCCGCGCTGCGCCTCGGCCTGCTCGCCCTCGCCGCCCCGCTCCTCCTCCCCGCCTGCGCCTCCCGGCCGCCACTGACGCCGGAGGAGCGCGAGGCCCTGCGCGGGAAGGTCCAGGCCTTCATCGACGCGCCGGACCCGGCGGCCCGGGCGGCGCTGCGGGCGGACATCCTGGCGGGCGAACCCACGGTGGCCGACCTCGCGGCGGCGGTGGCGGCGGGGCCGGTCTACGCGCCGGCCGCGGAGGAGTCGAAGGGCTGGCTCGAGCGGTGGGTGACCGGGCTCGACGGGAAGCGGCGGGCCTTCCTCCTCCACGTGCCGGAGGAGTACGACCCCGCGGGCCCCCCCCGGCCGATGATGATCGACCTCCACGGCGGCGTCTCGCGGCCGGAGCCGCTGACCCACGACGAACTCCTCGAGATGAAGTTCTTCTGGGCGGAGCACTGCGAGAGGACCGGCGCCTTCCTCGCCCTCCCCGCGGGGGACCGGGACGCCACCTGGTGGGACGCGGGCGGCGTGCACAACGTGCTGGCGATCCTGCGGGAGGTGCGGCGCGGGTGGAACGTGGACGAGGACCGCGTCTTCGCCACCGGCTTCTCCGACGGCGGGTCGGGCTCCTTCCACCTCGCCCTCTCCCGCGCCACCCCCTTCGCCGGGTTCATCCCCCTCAACGGGCACGTCGGCGTGGCCACCATGGGCGGCCTCCAGGGCCACCTGCGCAACCTCCGGAACCGGCCGATCTACGCGGTGAACACCGACCAGGATTCGCTCTATCCCTCCGCCGCCCTGCGGCCGGTCTTCGAGGCGCTGGCGGGGATCGGGGCGCCCGTGGTCTGGCGGGAGATCACCGGGTTCCGGCACGACCCCTCCTACCTCCCGGCGGAGCGGCCGGCCATCGTCGCCTGGATGGACGGGGTGCGGCGGTCGCCCTTCCCGGCGGCGGTCTCCTGGGAGGGGACGGCGGACGCGCCGGGGCGGATCGACTGGCTCGACGTGACGGCGGTGACGGGGGGCGCGGGGGTGGAGCCCTTCCCCGACGTGAACCCCCTGCTGCGGGACGAGCGGGTGCGCCTCGGCGTCCAGCTCGACCAGGGCTTCGAGGGGCCGGGGGGGCTCGTGACGCAGGTCGTGGAGGGGTCGCTCGCGGCGTCCCTGGGGCTGGCCGCGGGGGACCTCCTCCTCGAGGTGGACGGCGCCGCGGTGCCGAACGGGGCCATGGTGCGGCGGATGCTCGCGGGGAAGAAGCGCGGGGACGAGGTGTCGGTCCGCTGGCGGCGGGGGGCCGAGGAGATGTCGGGCACGGGCCGCTTCCCCCCTCCCGCGACGGAGCCGGCCTTCGACCGGAGGAAGCCCTGGGGGAGCCTCCGCGCGGAGTGGACCGGGGACCTCCTCGAGGTGGAGGGTCTCGGCATCGGCGCCTTCGAGGTGCGCGTGGACGCGGACCGGGTCGCGGCGGGGCGGGAGATCCGGGTCGTCGTGAACGGGGTCGAGGCCTTCCGCGGCGCCGTGGCGCCGGACCCCGGGTACCTGCTGGATCGAGCGGCGGAGGACGCCGACCGCCGCCTCGTCTACGGCGGGAGGGTAGCCATACCGAACCCGACCCAAGTTGGCGAATAAATCGGGGAAATTTCCGCACTCTCCGAACAGCCACCTTGGCTGTTCGGAGAG
>JAKLKS010000175.1:4626-8739 GCA_023150535.1 Planctomycetota bacterium | reverse complement strand
GCGGCGGACGGCGGGGCCGGCGGCGCGGGGGGCCCGGGGGAGTACGGCTCCTCCGCGGGGCGCGTCAGGGCGAAGCCCGCCCAGGAGGAGGCGCCGAAGGCGGCGCCGAGGACGGCGTAGCGGAGGAACGCGCTCATCGCTCGGAGGATACCACGGGCCCCCGCTCCGCCGGGGGGGGCGGCGGCTCGAGCGGCAGGCGCTCCCTCAGGTGCCAGAGCCCGCGGGCGTCCTCGACGACGACGGAGAAGGCCTCCGCGGGGAACCGGACGGGCGCGAGGTGGCCCGCGACCTGCCGCTGGAGGAACTCCGCCTCCGCCTCCCCGGGCCCCCTCCCCAGGGCGACCACGGGGCGGTACTCCGGGAACTCCGTCCCGGGGGGAGGGCCCAGGGCGGCGAGGAGGAGGCGGTTCATCTCCGCCAGGATCTCCGCCCCCTCCTCGACCCGGAGGAAGACGACGCCGTCGCGGGTGCGTCCGACGCCGTTGAGGCCGACGGGGAAGGGCCCCTGCCCCGAGGCCCGCACCGCCTCGAGGAGGCGGGGCACCGCCCGGTCCTCCGGGCACCAGCCCTGGGCGGGGACGAGGACGAGGTGGGCGGCGATCTTGTGGAAGAGGGGATCGTGGATCCGGCGGAACTCCTCGATGGGCCCGGCGGCCTCCGCGGGGAGGGGGACGACGACGGCGACGCGGGGCTCCATCGATCCTCCCTCGGCGGCGGGGACTCCCTTCGGCGCCTGGTGATCCGGGCGCGCCCCGTTTTACCACGGCCCCGCCCGGGGGCGGGCCCTCTCCCCTCTCCCCCGGCGGCGGGCGCGGGAAGCCCGCCCCCGATCCGCCGCTCCGGTCCGGTCCGCGTCGTTGCCGGCCGCCCGCTTCCCCTCCGACGCTCCCGGCGGTAGGCTCCCGCCATCCCCCCCCGCAGGAGCCCCCATGAGCGAGCCCCCCCCGACGCCGCCCCCCGCTCCGCCCTCCCCCTCTCCCTCCCCCGCCCCCGCCCCCCGCCGGGGCTCCCCCGTCCTCCGGTGGGGCCTGCGGATCGGGGCGGTCCTCGTCCTCCTGCTCCTGGCCGCCCTGCTCTCCCGGAACTTCCTCCTCCGCCGCGGGATGGAGGCCGTGGTCACCCGCGTCACCGGCTTCCCCCTCTCGGTGGAGTCCTTCTCCCTCGGCCTCCTCGACGCCCGCGTGGACATCGGCGGGATGCGGCTCTCCAATACCGCGGGCTTCGAGGATCCCCGCTGCCTCCACCTCCCCCGGGTCTCCGCGGAGATGGAGCTCGGGAGCCTCCGGACCGAGGAGGTCCGCTTCCGGGAGATCGTCCTCGACATCCGCGAGGTGGTCGTGGTGCGCAACGCCGCGGGGGAGACGAGCCTCGACCGGCTGAAGGCGCTGGGAGGCGGCGGGGAGGAGGGGGGGGCGAAGGAGGGCGGGAAGGAGGGCGGCGCGACCCCGGCGGCCCCCGCGGAGGAGGGCGGGGGGACGCGGTGGCGCATCGACCGGCTCGAACTCACCATCGGGAGGGTGGTCCTCCTCGACTACACGCGGATGCGGGACGGGAAGCCCGCGGAGGAGGTCTGGGACATCGGCGTGGACCACGAGGAGTTCCGGAACGTCGATTCCCCCGAGGCCATCGTCAAGCTCATCGTGCTGAAGGTCCTCCAGAACACCCCCATCCGGCTCGTCTCCGCCACCGTGGATTCCCTCGTCGGCGGCCTCGGCTCCGTCGTCGGCGGGGCCGCCGGGGTCGTGAAGGGTGCGGCGGGCGCCGTGGGCGAGGGGGTCCGGGGCATCGGCGGCGCCGTCGAGGGCCTCCTCGGCGGCGGGAAGAAGTCCGAGGAGCCGCCGCCCCCCCCGAAGAGGAAGAAGAAGTGATCAGTACGGAACCCGACCCGTTTCCGTCATCCTGACGATTCCGGGTCGGGTTCCGTACCGCCGTACCGCCGGCCGCCGTGACGCCCGTCCCGGTCGATTCCTTGGGGGTCCCCCGCTCCGGGCCGGAGGATGGTCCTTTCGACGCCCCCCGCGCCGGAGGAATCCACGCCATGCCCAGGGCCACGCTCCGACTCAAGACCGGACTCGCCGAGATGCTCAAGGGCGGGGTCATCATGGACGTCACCGACGCCGCCCAGGCGAAGGTGGCCGAGGAGGCCGGGGCGGTCGCCGTCATGGCCCTCGAGCGGGTGCCCTCCGACATCCGGCGCGACGGCGGCGTCGCCCGCATGTCGCCGGTGAGGAAGATCAAGGAGATCCAGGAGACCGTCTCCATCCCCGTCATGGCCAAGTGCCGCATCGGCCACTTCGTCGAGGCCCGCATCCTCGAGGCGCTGGGCGTGGACTTCGTGGACGAGTCGGAGGTCCTGACCCCCGCCGACGAGCAGTTCCACGTGGACAAGCGGCCCTTCCAGGTCCCCTTCGTCTGCGGCTGCCGGAACCTCGGCGAGGCGCTCCGCCGCATCCTCGAGGGGGCCGCCATGATCCGCACCAAGGGCGAGGCCGGCACCGGGGACATCGTCGAGGCGGTCCGCCACATGCGCGCCGTCGTCTCGGAGATCGCCGCCCTGCGGACCATGACCGCCAAGCAGCACGCCGCGAAGGCGAAGGAGTACCGGGTCCCGGTGGAACTCGTGAAGATGGTGGCGAAGGCCGGGAAGCTCCCCGTTCCGAACTTCGCCGCGGGCGGCATCGCGACCCCCGCCGACGCCGCCCTCATGATGCACCTCGGGGCGGAGGCGGTCTTCGTGGGGTCCGGCATCTTCAAGAGCGAGGACCCCCCCGTCCGCGCCCGCGCCATCGTCGAGGCGACCACCCACTACAAGGACGCCCAGCGCCTGGCGAAGATCTGCGAGGACCTCGGGGAGCCCATGCGCGGGCTCGAGGTGTCGAAGCTCGCCGACTTCGCCGCCCACGCCGGCGCGCTCCGCGCCGCGGGCTCCGGTCCCGTGTCCGAGGTGCGGGTCCCCGCCGACCTCTTCGGCCTCGCGGGGCTGGTCCTCCCCGGGGGCGAGAGCACGACGCTGCTCCGCCTCCTCGCCTCCTCCGGCCTCGACCGGGCGATCCCGGAGTTCCACGCGCGGGGCGGGGCGCTGCTGGGCACCTGCGCGGGGGCGATCCTCCTCGCCCGCGAGGTGACGGGGCCGGCCCAGCCCTCCCTCGGCCTCCTCGACGCGACCGCCGCCCGCAACCACTACGGGCGGCAGGTGGACTCCTTCGAGGGGGAGGTCCCCTTCGGGAAGGGCCCCCCGCTCCCCGTCGTCTTCATCCGGGCGCCGGCCCTCGTCCGCGTCGGCCCCGGGGTGGAGGTGCTGGCGGAGCACGGGGGGCTCCCGGTGCTCGTCCGGGAGGGGCGGGTGATGGCGGCGACCTTCCACCCGGAACTGACGGGGGACGCGCGGGTGCACGGGGCCTTCCTCGCCCTCGCGGAGGCGGACCGTGGCTGACGCCGGCCCCCCCGCCCCCATCGCGCTCCTCATCCTCGCCGTGGAGGATCTCCCCCGGGCCGCCGCCTTCTACGACGCGGCCTTCGGATGGGAGGTCGGCTGGAACGAACCGGTCTACCGGGAGTACCGCCTCCCCGGGGGCACGGGGCTCTCCCTCTACGCGCGGGCCGGCTTCGCCGCCAACACCGGGCTCACCCCGGCCGCCGTGCCCCCGGGGGCGACCACCTCCACGGAGATCTACCTCCGGGTGGCGGACCTCGAGGCCGCCTGCGCCCGGCTCCGCGCCGCCGGCGCGCGGGAGCTCTCTCCGCCCGCCGACAGGGTCTGGGGGGACCGCGCCGCCTACTTCGCCGATCCCGACGGCAACGTGATCGGGGTGGCGGTGGTGCTGCCGCACTGATCGCGCCCTCCCAGCGCCGCCTGCAGGTCCTCCAGCAGGTCCTCCGGATCCTCGCAGCCGACGGAGAGGCGCAGGAGCCCGTCCCCGATGCCCCTCTCCCTCCGCACCTCCGGCTCCACGCTCGCGTGGGTCATGGTCGGGGGATGGCAGACCAGGGACCGGACCCCGCCCAGGCTCTCCGCCAGGGTGAAGAGCCGCAACCCCCGGAGCACCGCGCGCGCCGCCGCCTCCCCCCCGCGGAGGTCGAAGGAGACCATGGCCCCGAATCCCCTCATCTGCC
>JAKLKS010000175.1:0-4616 GCA_023150535.1 Planctomycetota bacterium | reverse complement strand
CGCCGCGCGAGTCCGTGGCCGGGGTGGGACGGGAGCCCCGGGTACCAGGTCCGCGCCACTCCCGGGTGGCCGTCGAGGAACCGGGCCACCCGTTCCGCGGCGGCGACCTGCCTCGCCACGCGCAGCTCCAGCGTCCGCAGCCCCCGGAGCACGAGGAAGCAGTCCTGGGGACCGGGCACCGCCCCCGCCGCGTTCTGCAGGAACCGAAGCCTCCCGTGCACCCCGTCGTCGTCGCAGAGGAGCGCCCCGCCGAGGACGTCCCCGTGCCCGTTGAGGTACTTCGTCGTCGAGTGGAGCACGACGTCCGCCCCCAGCGCCAGCGGCCGCTGGAGCACCGGCGTGGCGAAGGTGTTGTCCACGAGCACCAGCGCCCCCGCCCGCCGGCCGAGGTCCGCGGCGGCGGCCAGGTCGGTGACGCGCAGCAGCGGGTTCGAGGGGGACTCGAGCCACAGGAGCGCCGCCGGGCGCGCCAGGGCCTCCGCCAGCGCCGCGGGGTCGGTCGTGTCCGCGAAGTCGAAGCGGATCCCGAGCGGCGCGAAGACCTTCGTGAAGAGGCGCCAGGCCCCGCCGTAGAGGTCGGCCCCGGCCACCACCCGGTCCCCCGCCCGCAGCGAGAGGAGGACCGTCGTCGCCGCCGCGAGCCCGCTCGCGAAGGCGAGGCCGTGGCGGGCCCCCTCCACCGCGGCCAGCGCCTCCTCCAGCGCGGAGCGCGTCGGGTTCCCGGTCCGCGCGTAGCACCAGGGGGGGCTCCCCCCCGGCTCCGCCTGCGCGAAGGTGGCGGTCTGGAAGACGGGGAACACGATGGCGCCGGTGTCCGGCTCCTCCCCCGGCCCCGAGCGCACGGCGACGGTGGCGGGCCTCCAGCGGGTGCGGCGATCGGCGTCGGTCACGGCTTCCTCCTTCCGGTCAGGCGACGGACAGGGACGGCGCGGCGCCGGCCGCGGGACGCCCGCGGGCCAGCGAGAGGCAGTCGTTGAGCACGGCGGACGCGGTCGCGGGGCCCCCCGCCCCGGGTCCGCGGAGGGAGATCCCCCCGGCGAGCGCGGTGCGGAGGAGGACGGCGGCCTCCCCGGGGGCGGCGGCCAGCGGGTGGTCCTCCGGCAGGGTCTCGGGGGCGACGCGGGCGCCCGCGGCGGTCACCCGGGCGACGAGGCGGGTGCGGCGGCCCCGGCGGGTCGCCTCCCGGAAGCCGGCGAGGTCCCCCTCGCGGATCCCCCGCCGCGGGACGGCGTCGAGGCGGAGGGGGAGGCCGAAGGCCGCGGCGGCGACGATGCAGGCCTTGGCCGCGGCGTCCCGGCCGTCGAGGTCCTGGGCGGCGTCCTCCTCGGCGTAGCCGCGGCGGCGCGCCTCCTCCAGCGCCTCCGCGAGGCCGGCCCCCTCCTCGACGAGGGCGAGCACCGAGGTGCTCGTGGCGTTCCAGGCCCCGGCCACCTCGAGGATCCCGGAGCCGCGGAGCGCCCCCTCCAGGAGTTCCAGCAGGGGCACCGCCCCGGCGACGGCGGCCGAGGCGAGGAGGCGGGCCCCGGTGCGCGCCCGGAGGGCCGCGACCTCGGCGGGGAGAAGGGCGAGGGCGGACTTGGAGGCGGTGACCGCGTCCCGCCCCGCCCGGAGGGCGGCCAGGAGGGGGAGGTCCTCCGGGGACGCCCCGCCGAGGGGCGACGGGGTCAGGTCCACCACCGCGTCGCAGGGGATCCGGGCGGCGGCGGCGGCGCCGTCGAGGGCGAGGAGGGGCCCGCGGAGGAGGGCGAGGGAGCCCGCCTCCTTCGCCGCCGCCGCTGCGGCGCCGTCCACTCCCCCGGGGGCGTGGAGGGTGCCGGATCGGTCCGTGACGGACACGATCCGCAGCTCCCCCGCGGCGGCGGCGGGGCCCGCGGCGCGGAGGAAGGCCCGCCCGACGACGCCGCAGCCGAGGACGGCGAGGCGGAGCGGGAGGGGCCGCGCCGGGAGGGCGCGGGGCGCGGCGGCGGCGGATTCGGCGGCGGCGGCGGCCACGGAGGTCCTTTCCGACCCCCGAAACGCGCAGCGCCCCGCTCGCTGAAGCGAGCGGGGCGCTGCGCACGGCTCCCCCGCCGGCCTCATCTTCCGGAAGGCGGACGGCCTTCCGCGGGAATTGGCACCTGCGAGGAGAAGCCTCCTCCGGTTGCCGTGGGGTCACAGGGCCCGTCCCTCGCCCACTCTGGATAAAGTCGGGGTGCGTCGCGTCTCGGTCGTCTCTTTCGAGCCAACCCGGGAATGTGGGGCGGGAGGATAGGCGGCGCCCCGGGGCCCGTCAAGTTCCTTCACCCGGGGTACAATGTATCACTTTATGATACATCGCGCCCTCCTCGGGGGGGGAGGCGCGGGCCGCCACGGTCCCGCCGGGAGCGAGAACGGGGCGGCGACGGCGGATCCGGAGGCGCGGGCCCGGGGTCCCCCCGCCTCACCCCGCCCGGGGGATGTGGAGGAGGTAGGAGGTCCCGCCTCCGGGGGGGCTCGCCACGGAGAGGTTCCCCCCCGACTGCCGCAGGATGCCGTGGGCCGCGGCGAGCCCGAAGCGGGTCACGAACACGCCCTCCTCGCCGGGGACGTAGAAGGGGTCGAAGAGCCGCGCCGCCGCCTCCGGGTCGAGGCCGGGTCCGCCGTCGGTGACGCGGAGGAGGACGAAGCGGCCCGCGGCGAGGCCCGGGACCTCCCCCTCCTCCACGCTCGCCTCCGACGCCTCGATGTCGAGGGTCCCGCTCCCCCGCATCGCGCGGCCCGCCGCCTCGGCGATGTCGACCAGGGCGGCGCCGATCTGCCCGGGATCGGCGCGCACCGGGAGCGGGGCTCCCTCCGGGGGGAGGCGCACCGCCACCCCCTTCCCCGCCGCCGCCCCCATCTCCCCCGCCCGCTCCCGGAGGAAGGCGCGGAGATCGAAGTCGGCGGGGCGCATCACCTGGCGGCCCGCGAAGGCCAGCAGCTCCCGGACGAGGGCCGCGGCCCTCTCGCCCGCGCGGCGGATCTCCTCGAGGGCGTTCCGCGTCCGGTCCCCCTCGGGGAACCGGGCCGCCTCGAGCTCCGCCCGCCCCAGGATCACCACGAGGAGGTTGTTGAAGTGGTGGGCGACGCCGCCGGCGACCCGCCCCACGAGCTCCTGGCGAAGGGATCGGTCGAGCTCCTCCTCGGCCTCCCGGAGGCGCCCCCGGGCGGCCTCCCGGTCCGCCACCGCCTTCTCCAGGTCCGCCAGCGCCGCGTTCATGCCCGCCGCCATCGAGGCGATCTCGTCCTCCCCCTCCACGGCCACCCTGCGCGAGAGGTCCCCGCCGCGGCCCACCCGCTCCACCTCGGCGGAGAGCCGCCCGACGCGCCCCACCACCTGCCGCTGGAGGAGGGCCAGCATCCCGGCGCCGAGCAGGAGGCCCGCGGCGGCCAGGGAGAGCGTGAGGAGGAGGACCCACCGCCGGCCCTCCCGGAGGATCTCCCGGGGCTCCTCCACCACGAGGAGGAGGGCGGGCTCGTGGTGGGAGTCGCGGAGGAGGATCTCCCCTTCGAGCGTGTCGTCGTCCCGGGCGCGGATCGCCCGCTCCCGCTCCCCCGCCTCCCGGGGGGAGGCCCCGACTCCGGCCTCCCACCAGGGCGGGCTCCGGTCCCCGGGCGCGACCGCCCGGAGGGAGACGCGGGCCAGGCTGCCGAGGGCGGAAACGGCGTCCTCGTCCAGGTTCCTGCCCAGGAGGAGGGTCCCCGCGGGCTCCCCCTCCCCGCCGCTCCGCTTGATCGCGCGCCGGGCCACGACGACCGCGGTCCCCCCCTTCGACCAGATCTCCGTCCTGGCCTCCCTGCCGTCGTCGGCGTGGGGCTCCTCCATGTCGCTCCGCACGACCTCCCCCGTGGCGGGGTCCCTGCGCCAGACGGACCTGCGGGCCCCGAGGATGCTCATGAAGTCGAGCCGGAGCCCTTCGAAGGTCTCGGGGAGGATGTTCTTCCGCGGGAACCCGGGGTTCTTTCCGCGAGCGAACTCGAAGGTCTCGTCCCACTCGGCCCAGTCCTGGGCGGTGCCGAGGAGGGTGCGCTCCTCGTGGCGGAGGACCCCCTCGAGGCGTTCGAGGTTCCGCTCCATCTCCCGGACCTCGAGATCGCGGAGGTTCCCGAGCCACAGGGTGGAGGCGAGCAGGGCCCCCGTCAGGGTGAGGACGGCGATGCCGGTCCCGAGGAGGAGCAGGGTCCGCGCGCGAAGGGACATGCCAACCAGCCCACCGGGAGCCCGGCCTCCACCCGGGGGGGCCGGCTCCGGACGCCCCCCGGCCGCCCCGACGCCGCGCCGCCGCGGACCGTGGAGGGCGGATCCATCCCTGTCGGGGGAGGTGTATCACTCCCCCGGCCGGGGGGCAAGGGTCCGGTCCCTCCGGTCCCGGCGGGCGGGGACGGATCTCACCGGATGATCCGCCCCCTCCGGTCGTCGGCGCCCGTGAACCGCAGCCAGAGGCCCGCGGCCATCATCACCCCCCACCAGAGGAGGAAGAGGACGCCGAGGCGCCAGGAGAGGCGCGGGAGGAACTCCCGGGGCTCCCCCCAGGGGAACATCCGGAGGAGGACGCGGATCGCGATCAGCCCCGCGACGGCCAGGGTCCCGAGGTTGGAATCGGAGGGTGCGGTCCGCT
>JAKLKS010000174.1 GCA_023150535.1 Planctomycetota bacterium | reverse complement strand
TCGATCTCCCCCCCGTGGACCCCCGGCCCCGCCGCCGCCAGCGCCGCCGCGGCCGTGCCCGGGGAAAGGGAGGAGGTGGGCGGCCCCTCCCCCCGGGCGAGGACGAAGTCGAAGCCGGCGATGAGGGCGAGGCGCTCCCGCACGGCGGCCCCGTCGAGGGGGGCCTCGAGGAAGAAGCGTGGATCCCCGGCCAGCGCCGCGGCCGCGGCCTCCATGCGCCGGACGACCTGGTCCCTCTCCGCCTCCCGGGCGGCGGCGACGGCGAAGAGGTCCACCGCCGCCAGGGCCGCCGCCGCGGGCACGAGGACGGCGAGCGCGATCCGCCGCCCGAGGCGCGTGGCGGCGGGCCGCGGGGGAGCCACCCCGGTCCCCTCCCCTACTCGAGGATCTCGAGGGCGTCGATGCGGAGGATCTCCTCCCCCTTCGAGGCGTCCACGGCGATCCGCTTCCCGTTCACGCCGACGCGCAGGTCGAGGAACTCCGAGAGGTCGTACCGGAGGCTCTCGACCTCGTGGAGGACGACGCCGGCCTTGACGAGCTCGTAGCCCCCGCTCCGGCTGCGGCGGATGGTCCCCACGGCGAGGTGCTTCGGGGCGGCCGCCCGGGGGGAGGCCTTGAGCAGTTCGGCCATGGCGGCGCGGTACCTCTCCTCGACGGCGGCGAGCTTCCTCTCGAGGTCCGCGGCCACGGCGGAGGACTCCGCCTTCGCCTTCGCCACGAGCATCTCCTTCTCCCGCACGAGGTAGTCGCGGGAGACGCGGGAGGCCCGACCCCGGGTGGCCGGGGAGCCGGATTCCGTCATGACCTGCTGGAGGTCGGCCTGCCGGGCCGCGGCGTCGGGGGGAAGGGTGGCCGCGGGCGCCTTCGCCAGGGAGGCGGCGGCCGCCTCGACCAGCGCGGCGAAGCCGTCCTCGCGGGCCTTCTCCGCCGCCCGCGCCGCCTCCGCCTCCTTCCCGCCGGTGTAGCCGTCGCGGCGCTCCAGGGTGATGCGGGCGAGCTCCTCCGCCCGCTCCCCCTCGGCGGCGACCCTCTCGAGGAGGGAGGCGTGGACGAAGTACTCGATCCGGTCCGGCGGGAGGACCTTGAGCCACTTCCCTCCCCCCTCGCCCTCGGCGGTCTCGAGCACCGCCAGGGAGTCCCCCTCCTGGAGCTTCTGGCCCTCCAGCGGGAAGTACTCCTGGCCCGGGGTCGGGCGGAGGAGGACGTCGCTCCTGCGGACGACGGCGGTCTTCCCGTCGGCGGCCGCCTCGCAGAGGTCGGCGCTGACGAAGACGGGGACGCCGCCGGGGATGCGGACCCGGGCGAACTCCCCCGCCATCCCGGTGACGACCATCCAGGAGCCCTTCGGGAGGCGCTCCAGGACGCGGAAGTTGACCGAGGGGCCGGCCCGGACCCGGATGTCGTCCCCGGTGGTGACCGCGACCCAGGGGTCGGCCTCCGGCGCGGGGGCGGGGGCCTCCACCGCGGCGGTCCTCTCCCCGGGAGGAGCGGCGGGGGCCGGGGGGGCCGGCGGGGGCCCGCCGTCGTCGGGGGCCGGGGCCGGGGGTGCGAGGAGGAGGAGGGCGAGGAGGGCGAGGGCGGGGGTTGCCATGGACGGACTCTCCAAGGGAAGGGGTCGCTACAGGATTATCGGACGGGGGAGGGACAGGAGTTGAGGCTGATCAGTACGGAACCCGACCCGTTTCCGTCACGGCGGCCGCTCCCGGTCGGTCCGGGTTCGATCGCCCGAAGTCGTCGCCGCGGCGAATCCGGGTCGGGTACCGTACCCGTCCATGGACATCCCCCCCTTCCGCTACATGGCCTGGGCCAAGGCCCACTCCTCCCGCGGCCGCTTCCCCCTCCACGCCTCGGGGATCCCCGCGGAGTCCCTGGAGTCCCTCGGCCTCGACGGCGCCGCCGTCCGCCTCTCCCGTCCCAACCCGCCCCCTCCCGACCCGGAGGTGGCCGCCGCCGTCGCCGCCCGCTACGGGGTCCCCGTGGAGTGCGTGATGCCCGCCTGCGGGACCCACCACGCGAACTACATGCTCGCCCGGGTGCTGGCGGGGCCGGGGACGACGGTCCTCTGCGAGGAGCCGAACTACGAGGCCCTCCCCGGCGTCTTCCGGGCGGTCGGCGCCAGGGTCCTCCCCTTCCGCCGCCGCCGGGAGGAGGCCTGGCGGCTCCCCATCCCGGTGATCCGCCGCGGGGTCGAGGCCGGGGCGAAGGTCGTGGTGACCACCGACCTCCACAACCCCAGCGGCGCCCGCCTCCTCCCCGACGACCTCGCGGCGCTCGACGGCATCGGGCGCGACCTCGGGGCCTGGATCCTCGTCGACGAGGTCTACCGGGACTTCCTCCCGCCCCCCTTCGGGACCTCCTTCCACCCCGGCGGCCCCTTCCTCGCGACCTCCAGCGTGACCAAGGTCTACGGGCTCGGCGGCCTCCGCATCGGCTGGGCGCTGGCGGCCCCGGAGATCGTCGACCGGATGCGGGACCTGAACGACTACCTCGTGGTGAACCTCCCCGCCCCCTCCGCCTCCGTCGCGCTGGCGGCCTGGGAGAGGCTGCCGGGGATCGCGGCGCGCAACCGGGCCCACGGGCTCTCGAACCTGCGCATCGTCCGGGAGTGGGTCCGGGGGCGGGGGGACGTGCTCTGGTCGGAGCCTGAGGCCGGGATCAGCGGCTTCCTCGAGGTGCCCGCGCTGCGGGGGAAGGACGACGTCGCCTGGGTGGAGGGGCTCTTCGAGGAGACCGGGGTCGGCGTGGTGCCGGGGACGATGTTCTTCGAGCCGGGGTCGCTGCGGGTCTCCTGGGGCATGGACGAGGGGCGCCTGCGGGAGGGGCTGGCCCTCCTCGGCGGGGCGCTCGACCGGCTGCGGGGATGAGGGCGCGGGCGGCGCTCCTCCTCTCCCTCCTGCTCGGGTGCGCCTCGCCGGCGCCGGAGCCGGACGGGGCCCCCGCCGCGGACCTGCAGCCCTGCGACACCGGCCGCACCTGGACCTACGACGCCCGGTTCGGCCCCGGGGAGCCGGCCCTGCGGACGACCTTCGTGCTCCTCGCCCGGGAGCGCCGGTTCTTCCCCGGGTGGGACCGGGCCCTTCCGACCCCCAACCTCTACCTCTCCTTCGACGGCGGCGCCACGCACCTCGACAAGGGCCTCCTGCCCGAGGTGGACGGCGTCCTCCACCTCGCGAGGGAGGGGCTGCATCGCGCGAGTTGGGAGTACGCCCCCCCCATCCCCCTCTTCGGCGGGGCGGAGGCCGTCCCCGGCGCCTCCTGGAAGTGGAGCGGGAGGCTCCGCCTCCGCGGGGAGGCGGGGGAGTACGACGGCCCCTCCACCGCCCTCGGCCGGGTGGAGGCCAGGGAGGAGGTGGAGGTCCCCGCGGGGGTCTTCCCCTGCTGGCGCACGCGGGTGGTCCACGGGGAGCCGCCCCTCGAGGTCCTGCGATGGCACGCGCCGGGGATCGGCCTCGTGAAGGAGAGGGCGAGCCTCGGGGGGAGGGTGGTCTACGAGGCGGACCTCCTCTCCTTCTCCCTTCCCGGCGCCGGGGGTGACCGGAACGGCGCGGGGCCTTGACCGTGCCTCCGTGCGGGGCCATGCTGGTCCCCGCCATGGGCCTCCGCTCCCCGCCCCTCCTCCCCCGCCTCCTCCCCCTCCTCGTCCTCCTCCTCCCCTCCTGCGTCGATGCGGAGACGCGCCTCGTCCTCGACGCGAAGGGGGGCGGGACCCTCTCCGTGGACGCGAAGTTCTCGAAGGAGTTCGGCGCCGCGGCGCAGGAGGTGAAGCGGATCCACCCGCCCTCCGATCCCTGGCTCGACGCGAACCCGCTCCTCCTCGAGAAGCCCGAGGGGGCGGCGGCGAGGAAGCTGAAGGAGGCGGGGCTCAAGGTCTCCTCGATGACGGTGAAGAAGGACAGGGCCGGGGGCGCGGCGAAGTGGAAGGCGGAGTTCGACCGGCTCGGCGCGCTGCCGCGGTTGAAGGACATCGCCGGTGGGCCGCTCCAGCGGGGGCCCGCGGGGCTCGGGCAGCAGGTGGACCCGTGGAAGGGGCTCGTGGCGCTCCGGGACGCGGGGGAGGGGAACTGCGAACTCGAGGTGACCTACCCGGTCCGGGTCTCGGTGGCCATCGACGTGGGCGCCGTGGCGGAGGGGATGCTCCAGCTCACCATGGCGGTGGCGGAGGTGTCCGAGGAGACGCTGAAGATGAAGAACCGGCTGGTGCTCGAGGTGCCGGGGACGATCCTGTCCTTCGCGCCCGCGGAACTCGGGAAGACCGAGGAGCCGCGGAAGGGGGAGGGGGCGCGGCGGGCGGTGTTCACCTTCGGGCGGGGGGAGGCGGGGAAGGTCGCGGGGGGGACGCAGGGGGACTACCACCTGCCGAAATTCACGGTGAAGTTCCGGCCCGACGCCCCCCTGCCGCCGGAGGCGCTCTGGCCCGCGCCGGCGGCGGGGAAGGACGGGAAGTAGCGGATCCGTACCGAACCTGATCAGTACCAAACCCGACCCGTTTCCGTCAGATGGACGAATCCGGGTCGGGGTCCGGGCCGTTCATCGGTCGAGGCGGGCCCGGCCCGTGCCGTAGCGGCGGACGGTCCACAGGAGGGGGACCTCGGACCGGTGGCGGCGGCCGTCGAAGAGGACCGTCACGGGGAGGCTGAGGGGGGCGTTCTCCACCACCTCGGGCTCCCAGACGCCCTCGTCGTAGAGGGCCCCCATGAGCGAGGCGCGGCGCAGTCGCAGGCGGAAGGGCGCGGCGGGGTCCTCGAGGACGGCCCCCCTCCGGCGGCGGAGGTGGAGGCGGAAGTCGTCCTCCCCCGACCGCGCCCGGCCGCGCGCGTCCAGCGTGAGCGTACGGAGCACCCCGCCGCCGTCGAGGACGACGGACGCCCCCGCGGCCTCGAAGTCCGCCGGGACGGGCAGGGTCCCCTCGAGTGTGAGCCGATCCGCCGCAGGTTTCCACCCGTCGAGCGCGAAGGACGCCGCCCGCACGGTGAACTCCCTGGGAGGGCCTCCCCCGCCGGGGCCGAGCGGCGTTGCGCCGCCGTCCCACCAGGGGGAGTCGAGGGCGATCTCCAATTCCGTGGAGAAGCCGTCGCCGTCGTCGTCGATGAGGGAGGAGGAGAGGCCGAGGCCGGCGGGGGTTGCCCGCAGAAGGGCCCATGGGCCCCAACCGCTGAAGTAGATCGTCCCCCTCCAGAACAGGGGGAAAATGGCCTCTACCCGCAACGCCTCCGTTCCCGCTTCCGTCCCGTCGGTTCGCCACATCCCCGGTCCGAACTCGCTGTTCCCTACGGTATCGAAGACCGCCGACCCCGTGCCGGGAAGGGGATGGAAGAACCCGGATGTCCAGTTCCGCGTGCCCCCCACCTCCAGGAGCCTCACCAGCTCCGTCCCCTCCGGCGTCCCGTCGGTGCGCCAGAGCTCGAGGGTGTCCAGGGCACTCTGGCTGTGAAGGAAGAGGAAGGCCCCGCCGAGTTGGCCAATGGGGGTGATCCCGGGATACAGGACAGTCCCGGGGTGGAGAACTCTCAGGAGGCGTGCCTCCTCCCCCGGCCCGCGGACGGACCAGAGCGCCGACCCGATCTCCGGCCGCATCCCGGCCACGAGGATCCCCCCCGGGGTTTCGCCGAGAATGGTGGGCCATGAGTCGCCGGAACCGGGTGCGAGGTCCGCCAGCAGCCGGGTCCCCTCCTCCGTCCCGTCGCTCACCCAGGGCTCCCTCCCGGTCTCCTCCGTCCGGGCCATGAAGTACAGGCGCCCCCTGAGGACCTCATGACGCCCCCGTGTGTACTGCAGGAGCCAGAAATCGCCGGTCAGGGAGTCGGCGGGACCGGGCGCCATGTCCCGGACCATGCGCGTTCCCTCCTCCGTGCCGTCGGTCCGCCAGAGTTCCCAGCCGTTCTCCTGCGTCCAACCGGGGAAGAGGAGTCCTCCCCCGAGGGGGATCGAGTTCAGGTCCCATCCCCAGGCCCCCGGTCGGGGCGCCCGGTCGGTTCGCAGGGGAAGCTGGGCCCCGCCGGAGAGATCCTGGGCGTACAGGGCAGCGACCTCCGACTCCCCCTCGCGCGCCGGGAAGAGGATCCTCCCCGCGACGGAGCCGATGGGACCGTAGGGGTGGAGGGGACCGCCAGGCGGGATCGCCGTGCTGGTGCCCTCCGGAGTTCCATCGCTCCGGTAGAGGCCTCCTCCGGTGGCGACCCAGCCGAACCCGCCGTGGAGGGAGATCCCGTAGGCCCACTCCGTACCCGCCCAGGGGCGGCCCACCGACAGAGTCCCCTCGGGCGTCCCGTCGGACCTCCAGAAGGAGACTCCCTCATCGGAGTCCTGCCCGATGAACAGGAGGCTCGCCGCCCCGTCCTCCGGGGGCGGGAGCGGGACGGCACCGGAGACCATCGCGATGGAAAGGACCTCCTCCCCGAAGTCCCAGGGCGGGTACCAGTCGCGGTCCTTCCCCGCCCCCGGAATCGCCAGCCCGAGGAGGAGTCCGAGGAAGGTCGGCCACCGACGCCATGCCATGGGTGGGCCCATCCCGCGCGCACCCGCCGGGGCGCACTCCGGATTCTACAGGAGGAAACCTGATCAGTACTGAACCCGACCCGTTTCCGTCAATCTGATCAGTACTGAACCCGACCCGTTTCCGTCAATCTGGCGAAATCGGGTCGGGTTCGGTACTGATCACGACCCGTTTCCGTCAATCTGACGAAATCGGGTCGGGTTCGGTACTGATCAGGTCGGGTTCGGTACTGATCAGGGTTCGGTGCTGATCAGGTTGACGAATTCGGGTCGGGTTCCGTACTGATCTCCCGCCACGCCGCCCGCGCCGCGTCCATCACCTTCCGCACCGGGACCTTCCCCTTCGCGGCCGCCTTCCGGCAGTCCTCGTACTCCGGCGCCGCCGAGACGACCTCCCCCCCGCGCGTGCCCACCTTCACCCGCACCGCGCCGAAGGGCGTCTTCACCTTCACCCATTCCCGCTCGCACTTCGACCGCTCCACCCGGTGCTTCCGCAGCCCCAGCGTCCCCGTCTCCCCGAAGAACGCCTCCTCCACCGCCGCGAGCCGCCCCTCGTCCGCCAGCGCCCGCAGCACCACCCCCGACCGCCCCTTCTTCATCCCCGCCGGCTCCGTCCAGGCGTCGAGCGCCCCCGCCTCGAGCAGCGCCTCCACCGCCCGCGCCGTCACCTGGGGAGCGAGATCGTCGAGGTTCGCCGCCACCTCCCAGACCGGCGGCTCCGCCGCCGGGTCCGGCGTCCGCCCCACGGTGACCCGGAGGCAGTTGGGGACCTCCCCCCCGTCCCGCGTCCCCGCCCCGTAGCCGACCCGCTCCGGGTAGAACTCCCCCGGGGGGCGCGGCGTGGAGAGCGCCGCGAGGATCGCCGCCCCCGTCGGCGTCACGAGCTCCCCCCGCCCCTCCTCGAGCCGCAGGTCGAAGCCGAGGAGGAGCTGCAGCGTCCCCGGCGCCGGCACCGGCACCCGCCCGTGGGCGATGCGCACCATCCCGCTCCCGCAGCGGACCGGCCCGCAGAAGAGGTCCCGGATCCCGAGCGCGTCGAGCGCCGCGGCGGCGGCGACGACGTCCGCCACGGCGTCGAGCGCGCCGACCTCGTGGAAGCGGACGGAGGAGGGATCGGCGCCGTGGACCCGGGCCTCGGCGGCGGCGAGATGGTCGAAGATGAGCAGCCCCCGGTCCCGCACGGGCTTCGAGATGCGAGTCTTCTCGAGGAGTTTCCTGATGTCTGCGAGGGTTCGGTGGCCGTGATCCTCGCTGTGGTGGTGGTCGTGAGCGTGGTCGTGGCCGGGCCCGTGATCGTGGTCGTGGCCGTGGTCGTGGGATCGGGGGCCTTCGTGCTCCTGTTCCGTGCTCGAAGCCGCTTCGGTTTCACCATGGACCTTGACAGTGAACTTCGTGCAGGCCAGCGCCCCCCGCATCACCTTCTCCGCCCCGACCTCGATCCCCTCCGCCGGGATCCCCGCCACCGCCTCCCTCACCGCCTCGAAGGACGCCCCCGCGTCCAGCAGCGCGCCGACGAACATGTCCCCGGCGATGCCGGAGAAGGGCTCCACGTACAGCGACTTCCTCATCGACGCCCCCCCCGCCGCTCCACGGTCACCTCCGCGCCCCGCGCGACGCCGAGCGCCGCCGCGGCGCTCCCGTCCCGGACCGAGATCTCGACCCGGCCGCCGCTCCCGAGGAGCGCGAAGGGGACCCCGGGCCGCGCGAGGCCGTAGGTCGCCGCCGTCTCGTCGATGCGCCGCCCCCCCACCCGGATGTCGAGGGTCGGGAAGGGGACACGGTCGAAGGCCGCCTCGAGATCGGCCTCCCGCACCGAGGTCAGGAGGTTCCCGAAGCGGTCCACCCGCAGCACCTGCCCCTCGAGGCGCCCGCCGCGGCGGGTGCAGGAGAAGCCCTCGAGGCGCACCGGGTCGGTGACGGCGGGGCCTGCGGAGCGGATCGGGCGGCCCGTCGCGAGGCGGACCGCGGCCGGCGTGAAGACGTCCCTCCCGTGGAAGGTGGCGGAGACCTCCGGGAGGCGGAAGGACCTCGAGCGGATCTCGTGGACCCGGGCCCGGGGATCGGCGTCGATGACGGGCCGGAGGACCCCGTTGTCGGGGCCGGTGAAGAACCTCCCCCCGGCCGCCACCGCCAGCGCCCTCCGGTCGGTGCCGACCCCCGGGTCCACCACCACCACGAAGGCGGTGCGCGGGGGGAACCAGCGGGCCGCCTCCTCCAGGACGAGGGCCGCCCCGAGGAGGTCGCCGGGCTCGATGGCGTGGGTGACGTCCAGGAGGCGCGCCCGGGAGCAGAG
>JAKLKS010000173.1 GCA_023150535.1 Planctomycetota bacterium | reverse complement strand
GATGGGGTCGTCCCCCTCGCCGGTCCAGGCGAAGGCCACCACCGCCGCCGCGGCGGCCTCCCTGCGGTGGATCTCGTCGGAGGGGAGGAACCCCTCGAACCGGACGGCGCCGGAGGCCTCGGCCGCTGCGAGCCTCCCCCGCGTCGAGGGGTCCACCCGCCCCGGCATGCGGAGGTGGAGCGCACCGCCCGCGGCGCGGACCTCCCCCAGCACCCCGGCGAGGACGCCGAAGTCCTGGCGGGCCCCGTAGGTCGTGCCCGCGTGGAGGAGGAAGGGCTCCCCCGGGAGGCCCGGGGGGGGCGGCTCCGGCTCCCTCGGCTCGAAGCCGTTGCGCACCACGGCGACGGGGCGCCCCGCCCGGGAGCCGATCCACTCCGCGTACCCCCGGCTCACGGTGAGGACGGCGGCCGAGGATTCGAGCAGGCCGCCGAGGAGGCGCGAGGCCCGGGCCGCCCCCTCCACGGCGGGCTCCCAGAGGTCCCGGAAGTCGAGCACGAGGGGGACCCCGGCCGGGCGGGCGAAGCGCCGGGCCGCGAGGTGGGCGGAGACGGGGGGGCTCGAGGAGAGCACGGCGTCGAAGGGGTCCCCGGCGTGGACCTCCCGGGCGGCGGCGGCGGCGGGGCGGACCCATCCCCCGGAGGCGTCGGGGAAGTAGAGGAGCTTCCGCGCCACGGCGCGCACAGCCGAGGCGAAGGCGCCGAGCTCCGCCTCCTCCACGTAGCTCCCCGCCCCCTCCACCGCGGAAGGGGCGCCCCCCTTCAGGCGGCGGAGGAGGGCCGCGGGCTCCAGGGAGCCGGTCCTGAGGACCCGCACCCCGGGGAGGTCCCCGGCGGGGAGGCTCCCGTCCCTGCCGTAGACCCCTTCCCGCGGGGTGATCACCGTCACGCGCCAGCCGAGGGAGGGGAGGTGGCGCGCGAAGGAGAGGGCCCGCTGGCTGCCCGCCCCGCCCAGGGGAGGGTAGTAGTAGGCGAAGAGCGCGAGATGGCGCCGGTCCTTCGTGCCCATCCCCACGATGATAGGGCGGCGGTGATGCCGGACCCGGCACAGAATGGCAGGGAGCGGGGCCGCTCCCGCTCCTCCGCCCCCCGGCGCCGCCTCGTGCAGGGTCCGGTACCCCGTCACCTCCCGCCGGCGAGGATCCCCTCCGCCTCCGCCTCCCGCCCGGCCCGCCGGGCGGCGTCGAGGATGATCCTCCGCGACTCCGGTCCCGGATCGAGGCGCCACAGCCGCACCGCCGCCGCGAAGGCCCCCTCGAAGTCCCCCGCCCCCCGGCAGGCCTCCACCCAGTCGACGAGGGCGTAGGCCCGGTCCGGGACCAGGGCCTCGTGCCCCCGGAGGGGCAGGCCCGCCTCCTCCAGCGCCCGGACCGCGGCGGTGAACCACCGCGGCTCGCAGGCGCCGGCGTACCGCAGCGCCTCCAGGGCCTCGCCCCGGAGGCCCGGGTCCTTCGTGGAGAGGAGGAGCAGGGTCTTCCCCGCCGCGAAGTGGAGGTGCCCGATGCCGCCGGCCCGGGTGAGGGCGCGCCGCAGCGCCGCCCCCCCCCCCCCCTCCTCCCCCGCCGCCCGCAGCGCCCGGGCCCGGGCCCAGTGCCCGTAGGCGTGGAAGGGCTCCAGGTCCACGGCGCGATCCGCCTCGGCGAGCGCCTCCCGGGCCCTCCCCTCCCGGTCCTCCCCGGTCCAGGCCCCCTCCGCCAGGGCGCCCGAGAGGGAGCGCCGGGCCCCCGCGCTCCCCGGGTCCGCCGCCACCGCCGCCCGCGCCGCGGCGATCCACCCCGGCGCGTCCCCCCCCTGCTCCGCGAACCGGGCCTCGGCCAGCCGGGTGGCGGCCCCCGAGGCCTGGAGAAGGGAGACCGCCCCCAGCGCCACCGCCCCCGCCGCGAGGAGGGCCGGCCGCGCCCCCCCTCCCGGCGGCGGCGCCGCGCGCGGATCCCCGGCGGCGAGGCCGGCCGGGATCCCCGCCAGGACCGCGGCCGCGATCCCCAGGGCGGGGATGTGGAAGTGGAACTCCGTCGTGGAGCCCGCGAGCAGCGCCGCGAGGCCGGCGCCGCAGGCGCAGCCCGCCGCGCGCAGGAGCGGGTCCCCGGAGCCCGCGGCGGCGAGCGCCGCGCCGAGGGCCCCCGCCGCCAGGAGGACCCCGAGGAAGAGCCCGGCCGGCCCCCCCTCGGCGAGGAGCTGGAGCGGCTCGCTGTGGGCGAAGTGGAGCTCGTCGGGGTTGTCCGGCGTCTGGGTCCCGTGGATGGCGGTCCCGTAGGAGCCGAGCCCGCTCCCCGTGAGGGGGTGGCGGGCCGCCAGCTCCACCGTCGCCTTCCAGGCGGGGAAGCGGATGTCGAAGAACCCCCGCTCCGTCGTCGCGAGTTCGAACCTCCTCCGCAGGTCCGGCACCCGGTCGAGGGCCGCCTTCACGCCGCCCCCGACCGCGGCCGCCGCCAGGAGGAGGACGGCGGCCCTCCCCCACCAGGGCCAGCGGGAGGCCCTCGCCGCGAGGAGCCCGAGGGCCGCGACCCCCACCGCGGCCGAGGCGAGCCCCATGCGGGAGTGGGTGAAGGGGACGACGGCGCCGAGGAGGAGCGCGGCCGCCGCCGCCGCGGGCACCCACCACCTCCCCCCGCGCGCCGCGAGGAAGAGGAGGACCAGGGCCGCGGGCAGGGCGAGGGCCGCCCCCGCGGCCATGTGGCTCCGGTTGAGGAAGGTCCCGGTGACCCCGGGGGCCCCCACCTTGCCGAAGCCGATGACCCGGTCCTCCCCGAGGAAGGACTCCGCCAGCCCGTAGCCGGCCACGAGGGCGTAGGTCCCCGCCACCGTCCCGAGGAGGAGGAGGGCGGGGCCCCGCCGCCGCGCCGCCAGCAGCGTCCCGAGGAGGACGGCACCTCCCGCCCCGAGGCCGCCGAGGAAGACCCCCGTGCCCTCGGGCGAGAGGGAGACCGGCCGCCAGGACCGGTCCCCGGGGAGGAGGACCTCGAGTTCCCGCGCGGCCCCCGGGGAGAGGAGCGCGAGGAGCGGCCGGGGCAGGGGCAGGAGGTGGAGGAGCGCGAGGAGCGCGAGGCCGCCGAGGGGGAGGAGGAGGCGGGCGTGGAGGCGGAAGGCCGGGGGCTCCCCCGCCGCGGCCCGCTCCCGCGCGACGAGGAGCGAGGCGGCCGCCGCCGCGAGGGAGAGGAGGCAGAGGACGTTCCAGGGCCCCTCCGCCCGCAGGAACCGCTCGAGCGGGGTGCGGGACCGCCCCGACCAGTCCTGCTCGAACCGCCCCACCCCCCCGAGGAAGACCGGCGAGAAGGCCACGAGGAGGACGAGGAGGGCGAGAAGGAACCTCTCGGCGCGGGTCACCGGAGGGCCCCCGCGACCTCGGCGAGGAAGGGCCCCGGGTCGGACCAGCGGAAGACCATGTCCGGCGCCCAGGAGAGGAGGACGTCCGCCAGGGCCCGCGCCCGCGAGGGGAAGGGGCCGGGGTAGCCCGCGGGCCGCCCCCGGTGGACCGCGAGGAGCCTCCGCAGATCCCCCGCGAACCACCGCCGCCGGGTGCCGATCCGGTAGGGGGGGGGCGGGCCGCGATGCCCCTCCAGCAGGAGCCGGGGGAAGTCCACCCCCGCGTCCACCGCGAGGCCGAGGGTGCCCCAGGGCCTCCCGTTCACCTCCATGAGCAGGGGCGCGCCGCGCCCCTCGCGGCGGAACTCCACCATGGCGAGCCCCTCCCAGCCGAGCGCCCGCAGGAGCGCCACGGCGGGGTCCACCACGGCCGCGTCGGGGGCCTCGGCGACGGCGGCGGAGGAGGGGCCGCCGGCGGGGTGCATCTCGCGGAGGCGGCTGTGGACGAAGACCGCGGCGGGGGACCCGCCCCGCATCAGGAGGCCGACCCCCCAGCCGGTCCCGGGGAGCCACTCCTGGACGAGCGCCCCGGGGCAGCCCGCCCCGAGGAGGGCCTCCGCGGCGGCGCGGAGCCCCGCCCCGTCGGCGGCGAAGGAGGGGCCCGCCCCCCGGACCGTCCCGTCGGCGGCGCGCCAGCGCGAGGAGAGGGGCTTCACCACCAGCGGCGGCCGCAGCGCGCAGGCCCCGGCCTCGGCGGCGGTGCGCAGGAGGACCGTGGCGGGGACGGCGACGCCCGCGCCCCGCGCCGCCGCCAGCGTCCCGTCCTTGTCGAGGACGCGGCGCAGGACCTCCGCCGGGGGGAGCGGGTAGTCGGCGGCCGCCTCCAGCTCCTCCCGGACCGGCTCCAGGGCGCGCAGCGCCGCGTCCGTGGCGGGGATCACCGCGGGCCGCGGGCCCGCCTTCGCCGCGGCGAGGATCGCGCGGGCGAATCCCGCCGGGTCCCCCGAGGGGGAGGGGGCCGGGAGGGGACGCACGCCGCGGGAGCGGGGGGCCCGGTCCCCGGGCCCGTGCCGGGTCGCCTCCACCGCCCACCCCGCCCCCGCGAGGGAGCGGGCGACGGCGAGGGCCGAGGGGGGGCCGCCGTCGGCGACGAGGACGCGGCGCCCGCCCCCGGCCCCCGCCTCAGGCACCCGGCGAGCCCCCCCACCGGACGGGGAGATCCACCAGGCCGTCCTCGATGGAGGCCGCGTCGCCCTGCACCTCCAGGGGGTAGAGCTGCTGGTGGTGGTCGTAGGGGAGGACGGCGTTCGCGGCGAAGGCGAGGACGGAGACCTCGTAGGCCCCGGGGTGGAGGGAGAGGCCGGGGAACTCCGCCGTGAAGGTCCCGCCTTCCGCCGGATCCCAGAAGCCCGCCGCGGCGGCGTCCACCGTCGCCCGCGTGCAGAGGACCCCCTGGGAGGAGTGGATCGACACGGCCACCAGCGGGGAGGGCACCGGCGCCGTCGGGCGGAGCCGGCCGCCGACCCGCAGCGTCCCCCCCTTGGGGGCGGCGCCCGGGGCCGTCCCCTCCCCGCCGTCCACCAGGACCCCCTCGATGACGACCTCGCCGGTGCCCTTGCGGATCTGGGGGGCGGCGGTCTCCCTCACCGCGCGGAGGCTCCCCATGGAGGCGACCTGCTCGCGGTAGGCGGCGAGGCTGCGGCGCGGCTCCCCGTCCACGAGGACCTTCCCCCCCCGGACGACCAGCACCCGGTCGCAGAACTGCTCCATGACCTTGAGGTTGTGGGAGACGAAGAGGATCGCCGTCCCCTCCTGGCGCCGGCGGGTCATGCGCTCCAGGCACTGCTGGCGGAACTCGATGTCCCCCACGGAGAGGACCTCGTCCACGAGGAGGATGTCGGCGGGCACGTGGGCCGCCACGGCGAAGCCGAGGCGCACCACCATGCCCGAGGAGTAGGTGCGCACCGGGGCGTCGATGTGCTCCCCGATGCCGGCGAAGGCGACGATGGCCCCCTCCAGCGCCTCCATCTCCCTCCGGCGCATCCCGAGGAGCGCGCCGTTGAGGTAGATGTTCTCCCTCCCCGAGAGGTCGGGGTGGAAGCCCGCGGAGAGTTCGATGAGGGCGGCGACGCGCCCGCGGACGATCACCTCCCCGCCGTCGGGGCGGTAGACGCCGGCCACGAGCCGCAGGGTCGTGGACTTCCCCGCGCCGTTGGCGCCGACGACGCCGAGGACCTCCCCCGGGGAGACGGCGAAGGAGACGCCGTCGAGGGCGGTGAAGCGGGCCGCCGGGGCCGCGGGGCCGCCGGCGAGCCGGCGCAGGAGCCGCGGGAGGGCGTCCCTGAGGGAGTCCCCCCGGTTCCTCATGCGGAAGGACTTGCGGACCTCCCGGAACTCGATGGAGGGGGCGGCGGGCACGGTCCTCACACCTCCTCGGCGATGCGGGGGGAGAGGCGGCGGAAGAGCCAGCCCCCCCCGAGCAGGGAGAGGGCCGCCGCGAGGAGGCCCGGGAGGAGCGTCGGGCCGGGCGCCGAGGGGAGGGCGAGGGAGGGCCACCGGCCGAGGAGGACCGCCTCCCGGTAGGCGTCGATGAAGGAGGACATCGGGTTCCAGTCGAGGAGGGCCGCCAGCCAGGGGTGGCTCACCATGGAGGGGGCGGGGTAGAGGACCGAGGTGACGAACATCGCCAGCATCACCCCCACCTGCACGAGGAAGGCGACGTCCCGGAAGAAGACGTTCGAGGCGGAGAGGACGAGGAGGACGCCGGCGGTGAAGGCGACCTGGAGGAGGAGGACGAGGGGGAGGCAGAGGAGGGCGGCCCCGAAGGGGATGCCGTGCCAGAGGAGGAGGAGCACGAGGAAGGCCGACCCGACGGCGAGGTCGAGGAGCAGCGCGAGGAGCCGGGAGAGGGGGATGACCTCCAGCGGGAAGGCGGACTTCCGCAGGAGGTCCCGGGCGTTGGCGAGGGAGGCGGCCCCCTGGGTGAGGGTGGTGGAGAAGTGGGCCCAGGGGAGGAGGCCGCAGTAGGCGAAGACCGGGTAGGGGACGGCGGCGAAGTCGCTCGAGGCGGGGACGAGGCGGGAGAAGTTGAGCAGGGTGAAGAAGAGCATCATGGCGACGGGGAGGACGAGGGACCACAGGACGCCGAGGATCGTCCGCGCGTAGCGGACGCGGATCTCCCTCCGGACGAGGAGGAGGAGCAGATCCCGGAACCGCCAGAGGTCGTGGAGCAAGGTCGCCGCATCCTAGCCGCGCGGGGTGCGGGGCCGGCAGGGGGAACGGCGGGGTCGGGGCGGACCCGCGCCCCCGGGGGTCCTCCCCCTCCGGCGGCGCCTCCCGCGCCCCGGCCCCCCCCGCGGCGATTTCGGGTCCGGTCCCCCGCCCCCGCGCCTATCGTTCCCCCATGAACGGAGGGGAGCCTCCCTGGGTCTTCCTCGGCAGGGATCCCCTCACGGGGCGGTGGGGCGGGCGCCAGCACCTCGCCTCCCGGCTCGCGTCCCTGGCCCCCACCGTCTACCTCGAGGACCCCGTCCGCTCCCCCCTCCGGGCGGGCGCCTCCCCCGGGGATCCCGAGGGCCCGCTCCTCCGCGTGGTCCCCTTCGAGTTCCCCCTCCAGAGGTTCGCCCTCCTCCGCCGCGCCGGCGCGGCCTCGACCGCGGCGGCGGTCCGCCGCGCCCTCCCCCCGGGCTCCCCGCCGCCCCGGGTCGTCTTCTACGCCCGCGCCTCCCTCGAACTCCTCGACGCCCTCTCCCCCGCCCGCGCCGTCTACCACGCCATCGACGACTGGTCGGAGCGGTTCGACGGGACGCCGGACCTCCCCTTCCTCGCCTGGGAGCGCGCGGCCCTCGCACGGGCCGACCTCACCGTCGCCATCACCACCCCCCTCGCCGATCGCCTGCGCCCCCTCGCCCGCGGCCCCGTGGAGGTCCTCCCCCTCGGCTGGGACGAGCGCACCCTCCGGCCCCCCTTCCCCCCCCCGCCGCCGGAGGTGGCGGCCCTGCCCCGGCCCCTCCTCGGGTTCCTCGGCACCGTGCGCGCCGACCGGCTGGACATCCCCCTCGTCGAGTCCCTCGGCACCGCCTTCCCCGGGGGGACCCTCCTCTTCGCCGGGCGGGAGCACGACGACGGGCGCGGCGGCCTCGCGCGCCTGCGGTCGATCCCGAACGTCCGCCTCCTCGGCCCCCGCCCGCGCTCCGAGGTCCCCGCCCTGGCGGCGGCCATGGACGTCGCCGTCGCCCCCTACGCCGACGGGCGGCTCAACCGCGCCTGCTGGCCGCTCAAGGTGCTGGACGCCCTGGCGGCGGGGAGGCCCGCCGTCTGCGCCCCCGCCCGGACCGACCTCGTCGAGATCCGGGACGCCGCGGCCTTCGCCGGGGACCCGGCGTCCTTCGCCGCCGCCGTCCGGGCGGCACTCGCCGAGGGGAACGGTCCGGAGGCCGCGGCCCGGCGGAGGGCGGCCGTGGCGGACCTCTCCTGGGACCGGATCGCCCGCCGGTTCGCCGACCTCGCGGCCGGCCCCCGCTAAAGTATCACAGTGTGATACTTTCGGGGCGGCCCGCCTACCCCATGTAGCCGAGGTCCTCGAGGCGCGCGCGGAGCTCCGCCTCCTCCGCCGCCGAGGGGGCCTCCCCCGCCGCCCGCCCGCCCTCCGCGGCCGCCGCCGCCGCGGGGGCGGTCCCCGGCGCGAGGCCCTCGAAGACGCCGGCCCGCACGGTCCCGTCGAGCCCCGCGGGGACGGGGAGTCCCGCGGCCGCCAGCAGGGTCGGAAGGGCGTCCACCACGGGGAGCGGCTCCGGATCGGCGCCGGGGAGGACCCCCGGGCCGTCCCACAGCACCATCCCGTGGCGGCGGTGGGACCCGATCTCGGGGGCGTAGGGGACGAAGGGGGCGCCCCCGGTGCGCCGACCCAGGAAGACGCCGTCCTCGGGCACGAGGACGAGGAGGGGGACCGCACCCCCCTCCGCGCCCGCCCCGCGGAAGACCTCCTCCCCCGGCAGGACCTCCCGGAGGGCGGGGGAGCCGTCGGGGAGGCGCAGCGCCCGGAGGCGGCCCGCGAGCGCCTCCCGCCCGGCGTCGTCGAGGGGCTCCCCGTCCCCGCGGTGGAGGATCCCCATGTGGTCCCCCACGGCGAGGTAGGCGCGGGTCCCCCTCCAGTCGAGCTGGATCTCCCGGCCGACGAAGGCGGCGGCGTCGATGGTCCCGGCCTCCTCCGTGAGGGGGCGTCCGAGGACGCGCCGCAGGAGCCGCACGCCACGGGCGCGGACGCCGGTCCCCACCTCCTCGGGCCGCGCGAGGCTTCCGTCCGCCCCCTCGAGGGGGCGGGCGAAGCCCCACTCCGCGAGGAGGACGTTCACCTGCACCACCCAGCGGCCGGCGCAGCCCCCGTGGTCGCTGAGGACGAGGCCCCGCGCCTCCGGCCCCAGGGCGCCCCGGAGGTCCCCGGCGAGGCGATCCACCTCCTCGTAGAGGGCGCGGAGGATCCGCCCCTCCTCCCCCCCGGGGAGGCCCTCCCCCGCGAGCAGGTCCCAGGCCTTGTGGTGGAGGATGTCGGTCT
>JAKLKS010000172.1 GCA_023150535.1 Planctomycetota bacterium | reverse complement strand
TCCGGGAGACGGGTACGGAGCCAGGCTCCCTGGCTTCACCGGCCCGCCCGGAGCGGGCGGGCCGGTGAAGAAAGGGAGCCTGGCTCCGTACCCGTCACTTCAGGGCGAGTTCCGCGTGCAGGAGCTTCCGGTCGGCCTTCTCCTCGAACCGGAAGCCGGCCCTCTCCAGCATCTTCATCACCGGGAGGTTGTCGGGCGCCACCTCCATGAGGATCCGCTCCAGCCCCTCGGACTTCGCGACGGCGAGCAGCCTCCGCAGGATCTCCGAGCCGAGGCCCTGCCCCTGGAAGAGGTCGGTCACCATGAGCGCGATCCGCCCCTCCGGCGTCCACCGGAGCCGCGTTAGCCGCCCGATCCCCACCACCGGCGCCGCCCCCTCGCCGGGATCCGCGCTCTCCGCCACCAGGGCGATCTCCCGGTCGTAGTCGTTGAAGCAGATCCGCCGGAGCCGGTCGTGGGCGATGCGCTGGCTCAGCTTCACCTCCTGCAGGTAGCGGAGGTAGACGGTGCGGGCCGAGAGCGTCTCGTGGTACCGCGCGACCCGCGGCTCGTCCTCGGGCCGGATGGGCCGGATGCGCAGCAGCGACCCGTCCCGCGCCTTCCACTCCCCCGCGTACTGCCAGGGGTAGGGCCGGATGGCCGGCCTCGGGAGCGCCGCGTCCGGGACCGCGGGGTCGTGGAGCACCACGCGGGCGTCCAGCGCCAGCAGGTTCTCCGCGGAGGCCAGGAGCGGGTTGATGTCGATCTCCCGGATGCGGGGGTTCTCCACGACGAGCTGGCTGAACCGGACCATGAGCCCGGCCAGGGCGTCCAGGTCCACCGGCTTCGCCCCCCGCACCCCGCCGAGGGCGCGGTGGATCCTCGTGCGCTCCATCATCCGCCGGGCGAGCGTCGAGGTGAGGGGCGGGAGCGCCAGGGCCCGGTCCCGGAAGACCTCCACGAGGGAGCCGCCGGCCCCGAAGAGCATCACCGGCCCGAACTGCGGGTCGATGCTGCTCCCGAGGATGAGCTCGTTGCCCGCGAGGCGCACCATGGGCTGGACGTTCACGCCGAGGAAGTGCCCCGTCCCGGCCTTCGCCTCCACGGCGTTGCGGATGGCGTTGAAGGCCGCGCGCACCTCGGAGGCGTCCGTGAGGTTCAGCTTCACCCCGCCGACGTCGGTCTTGTGGGTGATGGTCTCGGAGTGGATCTTGAGCACGACCGGGTAGCCGATCGCCCGCGCCCCCTCCACCGCCTCCGCCTCGGTGGCGGCGACGACGGAGCGGATGACCGGGATCCCGTAGGCGGCGAGGACCGCCTTGGATTCCGCCTCCGTCAGGATGGTCCGGGAGCGCTCCCGCGCGCGGCCGACGAGGTCCGCGACGGCGGCCCGGTCGGGGGGCGCCTCCCCCCCGGGGCCGCCGGCGAGGGACGGGGTCTGGTAGAGGGCGTTCAGGTTGTCGCTGAAGCGCCACATGTTGGAGAAGGCGCGGGCCGCCTCGTCGGGGTACTCGAAGTTCGGGATGCCGGCCCGCTGGAGGACCTCGCGCCCCGCCTTCACGTGGATCCCGCCCATCCAGGAGGCGAGGATCGGCTTGCCGAGGCCCGTGGCCAAGGGCCGCAGCTCCTCGGCGATGCGCGTGGGGTCGGTCATGTCCTGGGGCGTGAGGACCACGAGGAGCCCGTCGGACCCGGGGTCCGCGGCCGCGACCTCCAGGGCCTTCGCGTACCGCTCCGGCGTGGCGTCCCCGATGATGTCCACGGGGTTGTTCCGGCTCCAGGTGGCGGGGAGGATGGCGTCGAAGGCGGCCATGGTCGCGGGCGTGAACTCCGCGAGCCTGCCGCCGGAGGTGATGAGCGCGTCCGTCGCGAGGACGCCCGGCCCGCCCGCGTTGGTGACGATGGTGAGCCGCGGTCCCTTCGGACGCGGCTGCATGGCCAGCGTCTCGGCCATGGCGAAGAGCTCCGCGATGTCGTCCACGCGCAGCACGCCGCTGCGCTCGAAGGCGGCGTCCAGGACCTCGTCGCTCCCCGTGAGGGAGCCGGTGTGGGAGGCCGCGGCCTTCGCGGCCTGGGCGGTGCGGCCCGGCTTGATCACGAGGATGGGCTTCGTGAGGGCCACCTCGCGGGCCGCGGAGAGGAAGGCCCGCGCGTTGCCGATGGACTCCATGTAGATGACGATGCTCTCCGTGCGCGGGTCGTCCCCGAGGTAGTAGATGAGGTCGCCCCAGCCCACGTCGATCATGGAGCCCACGGACACGAAGTGGCTGAACCCGACGTTCTGCTCGAAGGACCAGTCGAGGATGGCCGTGCAGAGGGCGCCGCTCTGGCTGATGAACCCCACCTTGCCCGGCCGGGCCATGCCCGCCGCGAAGGTCGCGTTGAGCCCGGTGACCGGGCTCATGACCCCCAGGCAGTTCGGCCCCACGATGCGCATCCTCCCGCGCTGCGCCATCGCGAGGATCTCCCTCTCGAGGCGGGCGCCCTCCTCGCCGATCTCCTTGAACCCCGCGGAGATGATGACGGCCCCCGGGATCCCGAGCTCCACGCACTGCCCGATAATCCCCGGGATCGCAGGTGCGGGGGTGATGACGACGGCGAGGTCCACCTTCTCCGGCACGGAGGCGAGGTCCGGGTAGGCCTTGATCCCGAGGACGCTCGTGCGCTTGGCGTTCACCGGGAAGACGACCCCTCCGAAGGGGCTGGAGATGAGGTTCCAGAGGATCGTGCGCCCGACGCTCCCCTCCTTCTCCGTGGCCCCGACGACGGCCACCGTGCGCGGGCCGAAGATGGAGTCCATGGCCCTGCGGCCGCGGCCGCGGAAGATGAGGTCGGAGGTCGGGTCGAGGGGGGGCCACTCCTGCTTCTGGGGCTGGGTGTCGGGCATGGGTTCACCTCGTGGCGCGGCGCCGGTCCGTCGGCGGGGTCCGATTCTCCCCCGGGCCCCCGGGGGGCCGGGCGCAATCGCGCCCGTCGGGGGGCGACGGCGTCACGGGGGGCGGGGGAGGCCCCGCCCCGGGTTCCCGCCTAGGGGCAGCCCTCCGTCGCGTCCAGGCTGGCGAGCCGCAGGAGCTGCCCCAGGGCGTCGGCCTTCGTCCGGCCCGAGGCCGATTCGAAGTCGTGCCCCCTCTGGGCGGTCACCCTCCAGCAGAGGTCCGCGTGGAGGGTCCAGCCGTCCCGCTCCAGGGCCTCCCACGCGGTCTTCCAGTCGGCGCCCCCCTCGTAGTGCATGTCCACGATGGCCCGGAAGGCGGCCTCCAGGAGCTCCAGCTCCTCCTCGGTCGTGCGCGCCCCCGCGGGGAGCGCCACCCGGACGCTGCGCACCTGCTCCATCGCTCCTCCTCCCCCGTCACTCCCCGAACTTCGCGAGGATCTCCTTCCGCTTCAGGCCGAGGATCCCGTGCTTCGCGCCCACCTTCCGGAAGGCCGCGATGCCGAGGTCCAGGTGCCGCCTCTCGTGGGCGGCGGAGAGCTGCGTCCGGATGCGGGCCTGCCCCTTGGGGACCACGGGGAAGAAGAAGCCGACGCCGTAGATCCCCTCCTGGAACAGGTCGCGGGAGAACTCCTGCGCGAGCTTGGCGTTGTAGAGCATGACCGGGACGATGGGGCTGTCCCCGGGCCTGAGGTCGAGGCCGGCCTCCGAGAGGCCCTTCCTCCAGTAGGCCGCGTTCTCCTCCAGGCGGTCCCTCCTCTCGGTGCTGCGGGACACCAGGTCCATGACCTGGAGCGCGCCGGCCACGATCTCCGGCGCGACGGAGTTGGAGAAGAGGTAGGGCCGCGCCCTCTGGCGGCACATCTCCACCAGCTCCCTCCTCCCGCTCACGCAGCCGCCCGAGGCGCCTCCCATGGCCTTGCCGAGGGTGGTGGTGATGATGTCGATCCTCCCCACCACGCCGCAGTGCTCGTGGGTCCCCCGGCCCTTCTTCCCGATGAAGCCGGTGGCGTGGGAGTCGTCGAGGAAGACGAGCGCGTCGTGCCTCTCCGCCAGGTCGGCGATGGCGTCGAGCCGGGCGAGGTCCCCGTCCATGGAGAAGACCCCGTCGGTCACGATCACCCGGAAGCGCCGCCCGGCGTGCTCGATCAGCTTCTCCTCCAGGTGGGCCATGTCGGAGTGCTTGAAGGTGTCCTGCATCGCCTTGCACAGGCGCATCCCGTCCACGATGGAGGCGTGCACGAGGCGGTCCGCGATGAGGACGTCCTGCTCGCCGAAGCAGGCCTCGAAGACCCCGCCGTTCGCGTCCATGCAGGAGGGGAACAGGAGCGTGTCCTCGGTGCCGAGGAACTCCGTCAGCCGCCGCTCCAGGCGGTGGTGGATGTCCTGGGTCCCGCAGATGAACCGGACCGAGGACATCCCGTAGCCGCGCTCGTCGAGCCCGGCGTGGGCCGCCCGCACGACCTCGGGGTGGCTGGAGAGCCCGAGGTAGTTGTTGGCGCACATGTTGATGACCTTCCGGGGGGGCGCCCCCGGCGGGTACTCGACCTCGATCTCCGCCCCCTGGACCGAGCGGATGACCCGCTCCTCCTTGAACAGCCCCGCCGACCGGATCGAATCGAGCTCCGCGCGGAAGTGCGCCCGCGCCTTCGTCTCCCAGGACATGGATCCCTCCTCAGGCCTTCGCCTTGGCCGCCGTGAACCTCTCCACGAGCCTCGCGATGCTCTCGACGGTGTCGAAGGCCTCGGGGCTCGCGTCCGCGTCGGGGATGGAGATGGCGTACTTCCTCTCCAGGAACCGCTTCAGCGATACCATCGAGAAGGAGTCCACGATGCCGCCGCTGATGAGCCTCGTGGAGGCGTCCACCTCCCGGTCGTCGTCCTCCTCCAGGTACTCCCGCTTCACGTAGTCGAGGATCGCCTGCCTCATCGGGTCCACGGTCCGCCTCCTTTCAGTCGTTCATGAGGGAAGAGAGGTCGCCGACGGGCTCGTTCCACTCCTTCGCCCGCAGCACGCGGCGCATGATCTTCCCGCTCCGGGTCTTGGGGAGGGAGTCCACGAACTGGATCTCCTGCGGCATGGCCAGGGGGGAGAGCTTCCTCCGGATCCGGTTCATGATCTCCAGCTCGAGGTCGTCCGAGGGCTCGTACCCGGGCTTGAGGGTCACGAAGACCTTCACGACCTCCATGTTCACCGGGTCGGGCTTGGAGACCGCCGCCGACTCCGCCACCGCGGGGTGCTCCAGCAGGGCCGACTCGATCTCGAAGGGGCCCACCAGGTGGCCGCCGGTGTTGATCACGTCGTCGTCCCGCCCCACGAACCAGAAGTAGCCGTCCTCGTCGATGCTGGACCGGTCCCCGGTGAGGTACCAGCCGTTGCGGAACTTCGAGGCGTAGGCGTCCGGCTTGTTGCGGTAGGTGCGGATGAGGGAGGGCCAGCCGGGCCGGAGCGCGATGAGGCCGACGGCGCCGGGGCGGTCGAGGGGGCGGAGGGAGTTCATGTCCAGGACCGTCGCCTCGATCCCGGGGAAGGCCTTCCCCATGGACCCCGGCTTCACCTTCATGCCCGGGAGGTTGGTGATGACGATGCAGCCGGTCTCCGTCTGCCAGTAGGTGTCGAGGAAGGGGCGCCCGAAGATCCTCTCCGACCAGACCACCGCCTCGGCGTTGAGGGGCTCCCCCACGCTGCAGAGGTGGCGCAGGCAGGAGAGGTCGCGGCGGCGCGCCGCCTCCCCGCCCTCGCGCATGAGGAGCCGGATGGCGGTGGGCGCGGAGTACCAGACGGTGATCCGGTGCTTCGCGACGAAGTCGTACCAGCGGTCGGTGTTGAAGCCGGAATCGAGCACCGCCTGCGTGGCCCCGTTGACCCAGGGGCCGATGATCCCGTAGGAGGTGCCGGTCACCCACCCGGGGTCGGCGTTGCACCAGTAGACGTCCTCGGGGCGGAGGTCGAGGACCCTCTTCGAGGTCAGGTACTGGGCGGGGAGGGAGCCGTGGACGTGCTGGGCCCCCTTGGGCTGCCCCGTGGTGCCGGAGGTGTAGTGGAGCACCGAGGGGGAATCGGCCGTCGTCGGGTGGACCGCGAACTCCTGCACGGGGGCCGCCCCGAAGAGGTCGAGGTGGACCTCCCCGGGCCCGGGGGCCCCGGCGCCGTCCACGACCACGATGCGCCGCAGGTGGGGGAGCTTCTCCCGGATCCGGCGCACCTTGCCGAGGTGCTTGCGCTGCGTGACGATGGCGGCCGTCTCGGCGTCCTGCAGGCGCACGTGGAGCGAATCCTCCCCGAAGGCCGAGAACAGCGGCTGGGCCACCGCCCCCGTCTTGAGGATCCCGAGGAAGCCGATGTAGAGCTCCGGGACGCGGTCGAGGAAGAGGCAGACCCGCTCCCCCGGCCCGACGCCGAGGCCGCGGACGAAGGCCGCGAAGGTGTTGGTGAGGAGCCGGAGGTCGTCGAAGGTCAGGGTGCGCGAGCGGCCCTCGGCGTCCTCCCAGAGGAGGGCCCTCTTCGCCCCCAGCCCCATCCGGCAGATCCGGTCGGAGCAGTGCCACCCGATGTTCACGGGGCCCCCGGGCTCGAGCCCGATCTCCCTCGCCGCCTCCAGCCAGGTCCCCGTCCAGGTCCCCGGCTGCGCCGCCGTCGTCGTCATGGTCCCTTCCCTCCCCGCATCCCGCGGGACGCCGTGCCGTCCTCCACGACGATGGCCGCCGCGGCCATCGTCCTCGTGTGCGTCAGCGACAGCGCGACGGAGCGGACGCCGCGCTCCCGGGCGAAGCGCCCGACCCGCCCCGTGAGGCGGACCCCGGGCCTCCCCGCGGCGTCCCGGCGGACCTCCACCTGGCGGAAGACCGAGAGGTCGAGGCCGCCCATGCCGAGCGCCTTGAGGACCGCCTCCTTGGCCGCGAAGCGGGCCGCGAAGTGGCGGGCGGGGTAGCGCTTCCCGTCGCAGTAGGCGATCTCCCCGCCGGTGAAGGCGGCGCGCTTGAAGCGCGCGCCCCCCCGGCGGAGTTCGCGGCGCACGCGATCGACCTCGAGGAGGTCGATGCCGGTGCCGAGGATCATGGGCGCTCCAGGGGCCGGGGGCCGGAAGCGCTGCCTGCCCCGGCCGGAGACGGAGAGGCCGCAAGAGCCCGGCCGCGGCTGCCGCCCCGTGGCGGTCGTCAGTGACGGGGCGCGGGCCCCGCCCGCCCCCGCCGGGGCGCGTGACGGACGTCAGGAGGACCCCCGCGGGAGCCCGCGGATGCCCCTCCCGCGCCCCGGGGAATGTCCCCGGGGGCGGGGATTCCCACCGTCACGGGCGGTCCCCGCCGCCCCCCGCCCGCCGCTTCGGGGCGGCCGCCGCGTCGGGTACCGTGGCCCCTTTCCCGGCCCCGAACCCGAGGAGGTCCCCCGTGTCCCGCATCGTCGAGTGCGTCCCCAACTTCAGCGAGGGCCGCCGCAGGGAGGTGGTGGACGGCCTGGCCGCCGCGGCGGCCTCCGTCCCCGGGGTCTCCGTCCTCGGCTGCGAGATGGACGCCGACCACAACCGCTCCGTCCTCACCTTCGCCGGCCCCCCCGAGGCGGTCCTCGAGGCGGCCTTCCGCTGCATGAAGCAGGCCGCCGCGACCATCGACCTCCGCACCCACCAGGGGGCCCACCCCCGCATGGGGGCGACGGACGTGGTCCCCTTCGTGCCCCTCGGCGATTCCACGATGGAGGAGTGCGCCGACCTCGCCCGGCGGCTCGGCGAGCGGGCGGGGAGGGAACTCTCCATCCCCGTCTACCTCTACGCCGAGGCCGCCTCCCGCCCGGAGCGGCGGAAGCTCGCCGACGTCCGCGAGGGGCAGTTCGAGGGGATCCGGGACTCCATCGCGACCGACCCCGCCCGCGCCCCCGACTTCGGCCCCCGGGCGGTCCACCCCTCGGCCGGCGCCACGGCCGTGGGCGCCCGCTTCTTCCTCATCGCCTGGAACGTGAACCTCGCCTCCCGCGACCTCGCCCTCGCGAAGCGCATCGCGAAGGCGATCCGCGAGAAGGACGGCGGCTTCCCCGCGGTGCAGGCCATGGGCTTCGACCTCCCGGCGAAGGGGATGGTGCAGGTCTCCATGAACCTCCTCGACTACCGGAGGACCGGGATGGGCACCCTCTTCCGCCGCATCGAGGAGATGGCCCGGGAGGGGGGCGCGAAGGTCGCCGAGAGCGAGATCATCGGCCTCGTGCCGCGCGGCGCGGTGCACGAGATCGTCTCCACGGGGCTCCTCCTCGACGCGCCGCTCGGGCCCGCCGTGGTCGAGGACAACCTCGCCCCGCCCGCCCCCGCCGACGCCTACGACGCGGCGATCCCTCTCCTCGACGCGGTCGCCTCGGACGCGCCGGTCCCGGGGGGCGGCTCCGCCTCGGCGGTGGCGGGCGCCATGGCCGGGGCGCTGGCGGCGATGGTGGCGCGGCTCACGGTGGGCCGGGAGAAGTACGCCGCGGTGCAGGGGGACATGGAGCGGGTGCTCGCCGCGGGCGAGGACCTGCGGCACGCGCTGCTCCGGCAGGCGCGGGACGACGCGGCCTCCTACGACGGGTTCATGAAGGCGATGAAGCTGCCGAAGGGGACGCCCGAGGAGAAGGCCGCGCGGGCGGCGGCCATGGAGGCGGCGGCGGTGCGGGCCTCGGAGGTGCCGCTCGAGACGGCCCGCCTCGCGCTCCGCGCCATGGAGGCGGCGGCGGAGGCGGCGGCCAAGGGGAACCGCAACGCCGCGAGCGACGCCTGCGTGGCGACCCTGCTCGGGCGGGCGGCGCTGCGGGGGGCCTGCTTCAACGTGCGGATCAACCTCCCCACGCTCAAGGACCCGGCGAGGAAGGAGGCCCTCGCGAAGGCGGTCGGCGAGCTGGAGGCGGCGGCGGAGGCGGTGGAGAAGAAAGCGCTCGCGGCGTCGGGCCTGTGACAGGTACGGAGCCAGGCTCCCGTTCTTCACC
>JAKLKS010000171.1:8641-8951 GCA_023150535.1 Planctomycetota bacterium | reverse complement strand
CGGGCCCGCCGGCGGAGGCGCGCAGCGACGCCTCGGGCGCGGCCCGCCTCGCCCCCCTCGGGCCCGGCGCCGGCCACCGCGTGCTCGTCCTCCCGCCGGAGCCCCTGGCCCCCCGCGTGAGCGGGGCCTTCGCCGTTCTCCCCGGGGAGGTCATCGACCTCGGCCTCCTCCTCCTCGACCGCGGCGGCGTGCTCTCGGGGACCGTCCTCGGTCCGGACGGCCTGCCCCTCCCGGAGGCGGCGGTGACCCTCTTCGAGGGGGAGGAGGACCCGCTCCGCGTCGCCGCGGACCCGGCGGCGGGGGGGCCGCT
>JAKLKS010000171.1:0-8631 GCA_023150535.1 Planctomycetota bacterium | reverse complement strand
CCTTCCCGTCTCCCCCGACGGGACCTTCCGCTTCGACCGCGTGCCCGCCGGCTCCCGCTCCCTCCTCGCCCGGGCGCCGGGGCGCCTCCCCGCGGCCTTCACCCGCATCCCCGTGGCGGCGGGGGAGGAGCGGGGGGGGCTCGCCCTGTCGCTCCGCCCCGGCGCCGCCCTCTCCGGGCGCCTCCTCGACCCGGAGGGGAGGCCCGTCGCCGACGCCCTCCTCACGGCGCTGGCCCCGCCGCTGGACGCCGAGGCGGGGCGCGCCCGCACCGCGCCCGACGGGACCTTCCTGCTGGAGGGCCTCGACCGGGGGGCGATGCGGGTCCGGGTCCTCCTCCCCGGGGAGCCCTTCCCCGATCCCCTCCGCCCGCTCTTCGACGCCGTCGTCCCCTCGGAGGGGAACGAGTGGCGCCTCCCCTCCCGCTCCCCGCTGGAGGGGATCGTCACCGATCCCGCGGGGGAGGAGCCCCGGGGCTTCGTGGTGGTGGCCCGCCTGGAGCGGGGGCCCCCGGGCGGCCTCCTCCTGGAGACCGCGCGCGAGGTGGAGCGGGTCCCCCTCGGCCCGGGGGGCGCCTTCGCCACCCGGCCCCTGCCGGAGGGGCGCTACCGCCTGCGCGCCGAGAGCCCCGACGGGAGGCTCGCGGCGGCGGACGCGGAGGTGTCCGCGGGCCCCTCCCCCCGGGTCTCCCTGGTCCTCTCCACGGGCTCCTCGGTGCGGGGGCGGGTCGTCACGGGCCCGCTCGTGGAGGACCTCCGCCGGGTCTCCCTGCGGCTCCTCCTCGGGGGGAAGGCCGAGGGGGGGCTCCCCCCGGCGGTCGTGGAGGAATCCGGGGCCTTCTCCCTCCACGGGGTCCCCGCGGGGGAGCACGACCTCGTGGTGTCGCTGCCGGGCCTCGCCCCCGTGGTGCTGCGGAACATCGTCGTCCCCCCCGAGGGCGGGGTCCTCGACCTCGGGGACGTGCTCCTCGGCCAGGGGGCGACGCTGCGGCTTCGGGTCTACGACGGGAACCGCGCCCCCTGGGCGGGGGTGGAGGCGGCGGTGGTGGACGACGCGGGCCTGCGGCGCGAGGAGACGACGGGGGGCGCGGGCATGGCGCTCTTCGGCGGCCTCGCCCCGGGGCCCCACCTCCTCGAGGTGAGGCTCCCCACGGGGGCCCTCCTCCGCCGCCCCATCGACGCCCCGGCGGACGGGGAGTTCGAGGAGGTCCTCGACCTCGGCCTCGACCCCCCGGGGACCGTGACGGTCCGCCGCGCCGGGGGGCCGGTGCCCGGGGCGGCGGTCCGCGTCCTCGACGCGGTGCGCGGGGCCGGCGCCTACGCCGCCTCCGCGGAGGTGGCCGCCGACCACCGGGGCGTGGCGCGGGTGCCGGGCCTCCCCGAGGGGCCGGTGCTGGTGGAGGTGACCCCCCCGGGGGAGCCCCCGGTGCGCCTCTCGCTCGAGGCCTCCCGCGGCGCCCTCGAGGTGGACCTCCCCGCCGACGGCATCGAGGGGCGCGTCGTGGCGGCGGCCGACGGGAGCCCGGTGCCCGGGGCCTCCGTGCGCGCCTGGTCGCCGGAGCCCGCGGCGGGGGACGTGGCCGAGGCGCTCCGCCTGCGGGGCTTCACGGCGGCGGCGGACGGCGCGGGCCGATTCCGGTTCCCCTCCCTCCCCGCGGGCCCCTGGGTGCTGGAGGCCTCGGGGCGGGGGCTCGGCACCGCCCGCACGGGGCCGGTGCGGGTGCTGCGCGGCGGCGGGGCGACCCCCGTGGAGATCGCGCTCGCCCGGGCGGGGCGGGTGGCCGGCACGGTGCGGGACGGGGCGGGGCGGCCGGTGCCCGGGGCCTTCGTGGAGGCCACGGACACCGCCACCGGGGACCTCCTCCCGGGGGGGCGGACGCGGGCGGACGCCGCGGGGTCCTTCGCGCTCGGGGGGCTCGCGCCGGGGCCCCTGGTGCTCACGGCCAGGGCCGGGGGGATCGGGGCCTCGCCGCCGGAGCCCCTCTCGCTCGCGCCGGGGGAGGAGCGGACCCTCGACCTCTCCCTCCTGCCCGGGGGGACGCTGGAGATCCTGGTCGTCGGCCCCGGCGCGGCGCCGCTGCCCGACGCCTCCGTCGAGGTGAGGGACTTCCTCGGGATCCCGGTCCCCCTCGAGGAGGGCTCCGGGGGCGCGGGGGCGCCGCTGCGGGCCGAGGGGAGGACCGGCCCCGACGGGAGGCTCCGCGTGCCCGGCATCCGGGCCGGCGTCTACCGCGTGCGCGCCTGGAAGGGCGGGGTCGCGGGGGAGTCGCGGGTGCGGCTGGATCCCCTCCACGGGGCCCGGACGGTGGTGGCGATCCTCCCCCCGGAGGAGGACTGAGGGGAGGGGAGGGGAAGGGAGGGAGACCGGGGTTGATCGCGGTCAGCCCCTCCTCTGGACCCCGCCGCCCCCGCGCGGCACCATGGCGGGACCGTCCGGCGCGGAGGGAACCACCATGCGCGTCCCGCACGCCGTCGCCGCGGCCCTGGCCTCGGGCCTGCTGCTCGCCGCGGCCTCCACCGCCGATTCCCCCGTCCTCGCCAACTCCATGTGGGAGGCCTCGGGGAGCGTCGCCGCCTCCTTCGTCATCAAGGGCGGAGGGGTGCTCAAGTCCACGGGCGCCTTCGAGGAGTGCCCCTGCGACCTCTGGTCGGACGGGGAGGCCGGGCAGGTCTTCGTGGGCATGAACGAGATCACCTTCCCCGGGTTCCCCGAGGGGGAGGGCACGGTCGTCGGGCACCTCATCGGCGACCCCGGCCCCTTCAAGCCGACCTCCGTGCGCATCTCCGTGGAGAGGCCGGAGACGCAGCCCCCCCTCGCGCAGACCGCGGCGGTGATCTACGCGCTCCTCTCGGGGCACGAGGCGGACATCGGCGGCGGCGCCTCCCTGCGGGCCGGGAAGCTCGACCCGGCGAAGCTCGGGGACATCCTCATCGACGTCGAATCCGTCGCCCTGTCGGGGAAGTTCGCCGGGGTGAAGGGGATGACCGAACTGAAGGGCACGGCGAACGTGAAGTTCGCGGCCTCCATGACCTCCGGCCCCCTGTCCGGCAAGGCGGTGAAGGGGAAGCTCCTCATCAAGGTCCAGGGGCTGCCCTCGCCGCACCCCGGGATGGAGGCGCGCTAGGGGCAGTCGTTCACCCGGGTGGCGATCTCGTGGAGCACGGGACCGTCCACCCGGGGCGCCGCGCCACGGCCCCCGTGAAAGGGGGAGCGGGGGCGGCGGTGGCCCGGGAACCGGCCGCCCGGCGACCGGCGCCGGGCAACCGGGCGTTCACTTCCCCGCGGGCGCGGCGGGCCACTCCCTGCCGGACATCCTCGAGAGCGCCCGCACGAGGGCGTGGGTGCCGTCCCTCCCGTGGCCCTGGGCCTCCACGGCGCGGTAGAGCTGCTCCGCCAGGGCGAGGCCCGGGAGCGCGAGGCCCATGCGCCGCGACTCCGCCAGCGCGATGCCCATGTCCTTCAGGAAGTGCTCGACGAAGAAGCCCGGCTCGAAGCGGCCGGCGATGATGCGCGGCCCGAGGTTGCTGAGGCTCCAGGATCCGGCCGCCCCGCTGGCCACGCTGCGGAGGACGGCGTCGAGGTCGAGCCCGGCCCGGCTCCCGTAGAGGAGTGCCTCGCAGACGCCGACCATGTTCGAGGCGATGAGGATCTGGTTCACCATCTTCGCGTGCTGGCCGGCCCCCGGGGGGCCCTGGTGGACGACGGTCTTCCCGAGGAGGGCGAGGAGCGGGGCCAGCGCCGCCACCGGCTCCGGGTCGCCGCCCACCATGATGGAGAGGCGGGCCTCCCGGGCGCCGACGTCCCCGCCGGAGACGGGGGCGTCCACGGCGTGGACCCCCCTGGCCCGCGCGGCGGCGGCGATCTCCGCGGCGAGGGCCGGCTCGCTCGTGGTCATGTCCACGAGGATAGTCCCGGGCCGGGCGCCGGCCAGCGCCCCCTCCGGGCCCAGCGTCACCTCCCGCACGTCCCGGGGGAAGCCGACGATGGAGAAGACGACCTCGGAGGCCTCGGCCGCCGCCCGCGGCGTCGCGGCCCGCGCGGCGCCCCGGGCGAGGAGCGGCGCGAGCTTCGCCTCGCTCCGGTTGTGGACCGTCACCCGGTACCCGGCGGCGAGCAGGTGGCCGCACATCGAGGAGCCCATGACGCCGGTGCCGATCCAGCCGATGCGGGTCGCGGCGGGGGAGAGGGGGGGGATCATGGGGGGGATCCTAGGGCGCCCCCCGCGGGTTCGAGGGTGATTCCTGTCGGGATGGAATCGTCCGGCAACCCCGGTCCGACACCGTACGATGAACCCCGCCCCCCGTGCGCCGTTCCGGAGACCGTGCCGGATGGAAGAGGCGGATGACGTCCTGCTCATGGAACGGTTCCGGGACGGGGATCGCTCCGCCCTGGAGGCCCTGGTGGACCGCCACCACGCCTCCCTGGTGCGCTACTTCTTCCACCAGTCCCGCAGCTGGGAGACCGCCGAGGACCTCGCCCAGGAGACCTGGGTCCGCATCATCCGCCACCGGGCCCACTACCAGCCCACGGCCCGCTTCCAGACCTACCTCTTCTCCATCGCCCGCAACCTCTGGATCGACCGGTACCGGAGCCAGAAGGCCGCCCCGCCCACCTTCTCCGCCGACCGGGAGGTGGGGGGGGAGGAGGGGGAGGGGGTCGCCCTCGCGACCCTCCTGCCCGGGAAGGAGCCCGAACCTTCCGAGCGGGCCTCCGTTCATGAGGAGGCGGGGAGGATCCGGGAGGCCCTCGAGGACCTCCCGGAGGGCCTCCGCCAGGTGTTCGAACTCGGTGAAATACAAGGACTTAAGTACACGGAGGTAGGCTCCATCCTGGACATCCCCGTGGGGACGGTGAAGTCCAGGATGCACGCCGCCATCCAGCGACTCCGGCAGGCGCTGGCCCCCCGCAGGGGGGGGAAGCCCGCCGGGAAAGGCCCGTCGTGACCGCACCCAGCACCTCCTGCCGGGACCTGGAGCCCGAGGTCGTCGCCCTCGCCCGGGGGGAACTGCCCCCGGCCGAGGCCGCCCCCCTCCGGGCCCACCTCGAGGGGTGCTCCTCCTGCGCCTCCCTCCACGCCGACACCCTCCGGGTGCGGGCCGCCGCCGCCGCCCGGCCGGCCCCCGTTCCCGGGGAGGCCTCCCGCGCCCGCCTGCGGGCCGTCCTCGACGCCGCCTGGGAGGAGTCCCTCGCCGAGGAGGAGGCCGAGGCGGACCGCCGCCGCTCCCGGGGGCCGGTCCTCCGCCTCCTCGACCACGCCGGCCGCCGCTACGCCGAGAGCCGGGCCGTCCGCTTCCTCACCTTCTCCGTGGCGATCCACGCCGCCGCCGCCGTCGCCCTCACGGTGCACCTCGTCGGGGGGGGCGGCGGGAGCGGGGACCGCCGGCCCCTCATCGAGGTCTCCGGGACCTTCGAACTCCCTCCGCCCTATCCCGAGGATCCCTTCACCGCGCCCCCGGTGCCGGAGGGGGGGATCGCGGAGGGGACCCCGCTTCCCTGGATCCCCGACGCGGGCTGGCCCGTGCCCGGCTCCTCCTTCCCGGGCGCCGAGCCGACCCCGGTGCTCCAGGACCCCCTCGACTTCAGCGCCGCCCAGCGCCTCTACCCCAACGGGGAGTTCAGCGCCTTCGCCACCGCCCGCTTCCGCTCCGACCTCCGCACCCGCGGCCTCGCCCGCGCCTGGGGCGCGGAGGAGGCGACGGCGGTGGGGAGGGCCGTGGAGAGGAGCCTCGCCTTCCTGGCCGGGACCCAGGAGTCCGACGGCACCTGGCCCTCGGGCCGCCCCGGGGACCCGAAGCCCCAGCGGGACCGGTTCCGCGGCGGGGTCACCGGCATCTGCGTCGGCGCCTTCCTCGCCGACGGGCGGACCGCGCTCCGCGAGGGGACCTACTCCTCGGTGGTGCGGGACGCGGTGAACGCCCTGGCCGGCTCCCAGGACCGGCGCACCGGGCTCCTCGGCGCCTTCACCGCGGGCCCCGCCAACGACCGCCCCCTCGTGAACCACGGGCCGGCGCTCGGCGCCCTGGCGGAGGCCTACGGCCTCGACTGGCGCTTCCTCCGGGAGGAGACGCGGCGGGACCTCGCCGCCGTCATCCTGCGGGGGATCGCCGCCTCCCTCGCCGCCCAGCGGGAGGACGGCTCCTTCGGCTACGCCCCCGGGGCCCGCTCCGGGGACGCCAGCGTCACCCTGCTCCAGATCGAGGCCCTGGAGGCGGCCCGCCTCGCCGGCTTCGAGGTGGGCCGCGCCGCCCTCGACCGCGCCGCCGCCTGGATCGCGTCCCGCATCGGGCCCGACGGGAGGCTCGGCTACCGCGTCGCCGGGGACCGGGGGGCGGACGCCACCCTCACGGCCGAGGCCCTCACCCTCGACCGCGTGCTCCGCCTGCCGCCGGAGGTGCGGGACCGGATGCTGGCCGAGGTCCTCCGCGAGGCGGCCGCCGCCGACCTCGGGGACAGGGTCCTCTTCCGCTCCGCGGTCCTCGAGACCCTCGCCCCCCGGGACGCCGCGGAGCCGGGGAACCCCGCCGGCGCTGTCGTCCGCGCCACCCTGCGCAGCCAGTCCCCCTCGGGCGCCTTCGGCACCCGGAAGGACACCTGGTCGCTCGCGGCCGGGGACGCCCTGGGCACCGCCCGCACCGTCCGCGCCCTCACCGCCCCCTGGCGGTGATACCGTACCCGGCACGAAACAGCAGCGGCGGGGGCGCTCCCTCCCCCCCGGCGCGCACCCGGGAATCCCCTGCCGACGGGCGAGGGTGGGACGGTCGCGCCGGTCCCCTGCTGATTTGTGCCGGGTTCGGTATCGCGGTATCGCGATTGGCACCCCATTTGTTCTCCCTCCCCCCGAAGCGGGTCGCCGGGGCAGGACCGGTGGCCTCCAGAGGCTCAGGCACGAATCGGGGTTGCGCTGGCACGGGCCGACCAGGGCCCGGGAGGAGAGGCCGATGACGACGCGCTTCTACTGCATCTGGAAGGGACGGAAGCTCTACCGTGTCCTCTTTGCAGGACAGGAGCTGTTCTGCGGGGCCCTCGACGAGTGCAAGCGGTTCCTCGAGATCCACTCCGCCAAGACCGAACGGGCCCGGATCGCCTCCCTCCGCACCCCCCGCCGGCGCCACCCGACGGTCACCATCTACCGCCTGGCCTCGCGGAAGGCCGCCCGCGCCGCGATCTGACGCCGGGAGGAGCTGTCAACGACCGTCGCGGCCTGCAAACGATGCTTGTCAGCCGCGACGGTCGTTCGATTCCGGCGTTCCCCGCCGGTGACGGGCGGGTGACGCGCCGGACGGTAGGATCGGCCCCGTGCGCACCCCCCGGCTCCCGCCCCTCCTCGTCCTCCTGCCGGCGCTGCTGGCCGCCCGCCTGCTCCCCCCGGCGGGGGCGCAGGACGAGGACGCCGTCACCGTCATCGGCACCGGGACGCTGCGGAAGTCCACCCTCCTCGTGAGGGCCTCCCTGGAGCGGGTCTCGACCCTCCCCTACGGCGTCGAGATGGCCACCCTCAAGGTCGCCGAGGTCCTCTGGCCGGCGCCGAGGGGGGAGAGGATCGGACCGGTGCAGGTCCTCTCCGGCGAGCCCGGCTACTTCGCGAGGGTCACCGAGGATTCCCTGTTCTTCCTCAGGCGCCTGGAGGGGAAGGCCCGCTTCGAGTGCGAGGGGATCGTCGACCTCTCCGACGGGGACGGCCCGGCCCGGCTCGCGGCGGTCCGCCGATCCCTGGAGGTGGAGGCCCTGCCCCGGGAGCTGCGGGCCGCGGCGCTCCGCCGCTCCTGCTTCGAGAGCCTGGGCGCCCCCGACGCCTGGACCCGCCGCAACGCGGGCCGCGAGCTCGCCCACCTCGCGACGACCCGGCCCGGGGCCTTCTCCTCCCTCGACGCCCGCGAGATCGCGGAGCGGGCGATGCGGGAGGGGGACAGGGCGCTGCGCCCCCTCCTCGTGGAGGCGGCGGAGGCGCTCTCCGACGCCGGGACCCGGGGGGCGCTGGCGCCGGCGGAGCCGGGGCGGGTCTCGCTGCGGGGGGCGCCGGCCCTGCGGGCGCTCCGGGAGGAGAAGGACCCGAAGAAGCGGCTCGAGGCGCTGGAGGACGCGGCGGCGGAGCCGGGCGAGGGGGCGACCGGGGTGCTGGTGGAGGTCCTCCTCGGGAAGGACGGGCCGGCCCTGCGGGCGGCGGCCGCCGCGGCCCTCGGGGGACGCCCCTCCTCCCCGGCCGCGGTCCGCGGGCTCCGGGACGCCCGCCGCGGCGGCGAGGACCCCCTCGTCCTCGCGGCCGCCGCGGAGGCCCTCGGGATGCTGGCGGCGGCGGAGGCGATCCCCGACCTCGCGGCCCTCGCGCGCGAGCCCGACCCCGTCGGCCGGGCCTCCCTCTTCGCCCTCGGGCGCATCGGGTCCCCCGCGGCGGAGGCGGCGCTCCGGGAGATCCAGCGCCGGCTCGACCCGGCCCTCGAGGCGACCGCGGAGCGGAGGGACCTCGTCGACTTCCTCCTCTCCCCCGACTTCCGCCGCCAGGAGGAGGCGCTCCGGAGGATGCGCGGGGGGAGGTAGGGGCGCGCGGGATCCTCGCTGTTTCGTGTGGGTACTCCCATTCCCTCCGGGCCTCGAGTCCGCCCCTGCTCCACGGACTCGCGCCCGCGACCGCGGCG
>JAKLKS010000170.1 GCA_023150535.1 Planctomycetota bacterium | reverse complement strand
TCCGCGCCCTCCACGGCATCCCCCCCGGGGCGCCGCTCGCCGTCGCCGCCGCCCGCTGGACCCGCCAGAAGGGGCTCGACGTCCTCCTCGACGCGGCGCGGTCCCTGCGGGAGTCCGTGCCCGGCCTGCGCATCGCTCTGGTCGGCCGGGGGGAGGAGGAGGCGGACCTCCGGGCCCGGGCCCGCGCCCGTGGCCTCGGGGGGACCGTCCTCTTCGCCGGCTTCCTCGCCGACCCCGGGCCGGCCCTCCTCGCCGCGGACGTGGTCGTCCTCCCCTCCCGCTGGGAGGGGTTCGGCCTCGCCGCGCTGGAGGCCATGGCCGGGGGGCGCCCCGTGGTCGCCTCCTCCGTGGGCGGCCTCCCGGAGGTCCTCGGGGAGACCGGCCGCCTCGTCCCCCCGGAGGACCCGGAGGCCCTCGCGGCCGCCCTCGGGGAGTTCCTCTCCCCCGCCGCGCTGGCCGCGGTCCGGTCCGGCGCCGCCGGGGAGCCGCTCCGGGAGCGGGTGCGGCGGGAGTTCCCCCTGGAGGCCGCGCTCGACGCCCACGAGGCCCTCTACGCCGGCCTCGGGGGGCGCGCCGCGCCGGCGAGGACGCGCCGCCGCACGCGCCTGCTCCTCGTCGCCCGGGCCGGGACCGGCGGCGCCGCCCGCCACCTCCGCCTCCTCCTCGAGCACCTCGACCGGGACGCCTTCGAGGCCACGGTGGCGGTCTCGCCCCTGGAGGAGCCCCGCTTCCCCCGGGCCCTGGAGGGGATGGGCGCCCGCGTCGTCCCCGTCCCCATGGAGCGGGACCCCGCCCCCTTCCGGGACCTCGCCTCGCTCCGCGCCATCCGGGCGCTCGCGCGGTCCGGGGAGTACGACCTCGTCCACGCCCACGCGAGCAAGCCCGGCGCCTTCGCGCGCCTCGGCGCGGAGCGGGGCGGCCCACCGGTGATCTACACGCCCCACGGCTGGTACTTCCGCTACGCCCCCTCCGCCGCCGCCCGGGCGCTCTTCCTGCGGGTGGAGCGCCGCCTCGGCCCCGCGACGCGCCTCCTCCACTGCGTCGGCGAGGGGGAGCGCGGGGACGCCCTGGAGGAGGGGATCCTCCCCGCGGAGCGCATCCGCGTGATCCCCAACGCCGTCCCGCCGGCCCCGCCCCCGGACCCGGCCCGCGTCGACGCGCTCCGCGCCTCCCTCGGCCTCGCCCCCGGGGAGAGGACCGCCCTCATGGCGGCGCGCCTCGCGGAGCCGAAGGACCCCCTCGCGCTGCTGCGCGCCGCCGCGGCCCTCCCCGCCGGGACCCGGGTCCTCCTCGCGGGGGCGGGGCCGCTGCTCGACGCCTGCCGGGCCGCCGCCGGCCCCCGGGTCCTCGTCCTCGGGGACCGCGCCGACGTCCCCGACCTCCTCGCCCTCTGCGACGCCGCCGTCCTCGCCACGAGGTACGACGCCTGCCCCTACTTCGTCCTGGAGGCGGCCGCCGCGTGGAGGCCGGTGCTGGCCCCCCTCGCCTTCGTGCCCGGGGCGCTCGCGCCGGGCCTCGTCCCCTTCGACCCGGGGGAGGAGGGGAGCCTCGCCGCGGCGCTCGCGGGGATCCTCTCCCCCGCCGCCGCGGCGCGCCGCGCCTCCCTCGGCACCGCCGCCCGCCTCGCCTGGGAATCCTCCTTCTCCCCGCGGCCCTGGATCCGGGCCCTCGAGGGGATGTACGCGGAGGCGCTCAGGAGCCCCGCGGGAACCGCCCCATGAGGTCCTCCGCCGCCGCCACCGCCCGCTCGAAGGGGATGCGGGTCATGCACTGGTGGAAGCGGGCGTTCTCCAGGGGGCAGGCCTTCTCGTGGCAGGGCCAGCGGTAGGGGGTGCAGTCCACCTCCTTGCGCAGGACGACCGTCCGCTCGAGGTTGCAGTTGGTGAAGACCGGGTCCGTGGGCCCCATGACCACCACGGCGGGCACGCCGAAGGCGGAGGCCACGTGCCGCGGCCCCGTGTCCGTGGTGACGATGACGGAGAGGCGCGCCGAGAGGCTCTTGAGCCCCGCGAGCCCGAGCACCGTCCCCGCCCCCACCACGGGGCTCGTCCCCATCCGCTCCTGCACCGCCCGGGCCACGGGCTCCTCGCCGGGCCCGTGGAGGACCGCCACGCGCAGCCCCTTCGCCGCGAGCGCGTCCCCGGTCCGGGCGAAGCCCTCGGCGGTCCAGAGCTTGGAGGGCCCGAAGGAGGCCCCCACCGCCAGCGCCGCCAGCGGCTCCCCCTCCCGCCACCCCCCGGCCGCGAGCGCCCGCAGCGCCTCCTCCTCCCCGTCGGGGGTGGTGCGGAGTTCCGTGCGCTCGTCCGTCACCTCGGCGCCCAGGTGCCGGGCGAGGTCGAGGTAGTAGGAGGTCATGGGGCGCGCCACCCGCTTCGCGAACCCGGCCTTCTCCGGCCGGAGCGCGTCCGTGAGGAGCGGCCCGCGCCCGTTGTAGGACCATCCCACGCGCCGCCGCGCCCCCGCCAGCAGCGCCAGCAGCGCCGAGGAGTGGGAGTTGGGGCAGAGGAGGGCCAGGTCGAAGCGCTCCGCCCGCAGCCGCCTCGCCACACGCAGGAACCCGCCCGGGCCCGCGTCCCCCCCGTGGCGGCGGTAGACCTCCACGCGGTCCACGGTCTCGAGGCCCCGGTAGGCCTCCGCTCCCGAGGGCATGGCCAGCACGGTGATCCGCGCCCGCGGCCAGGAGCGCCGGAGGCAGCGGAGCAGCGGCGTCGCCATGACGGCGTCCCCGAGGGGGTTCGGGGCCCGCACGAGGATGCGCTCGAAGGGCTCCATCAGCGGCCCCCCGCCACGAGCGAGAGGAACCGGGCGAGGGGCGGCCCCAGCACCTCCACCGACCAGCGGGAGACGGCGTGGCGGCGCGCCGCCGCGCCGAGGCGCGCGCGGAGGTCCCCGTCCCGGGCGAGGCGGAGGAGCGCCTCCTCCCACTCCGCGGGCGTGGAGGCCAGGAGGCCCGCCGGCCCGTGCTCCAGGATGGCCCGGTTCGGCCCCACGGGCGAGGCCACCGAGGGGATCCCCGTGGCCGCGTACTGGAGGAGCTTGAAGCCGCACTTCCCCCGGCTCCAGGGGTCGTCGAGGAGCGGCATGATCCCGAGGTCCATGCCGCGCAGGGCCTCCGCCTCCCCCTCCTCCGTCCAGGGGACGAACTCCACCGGGACCCCCTCGAGGACGGGGGGCTCGTCCGCCACCACGAGGAGGGCCGCCCCCGGGAGCGCCGCGCAGGCGGCCCGCAGCGGCGGCGCCACGGCGTCGAGGTAGGGCCGGGTCGAGCGGCTCCCGATCCACCCGAAGCGCGCCGGCCCCCCGGGGGGGCGGGGCGAGGGCTCCGGCCCGTAGGCCTTCGGATCCACCGGGGTCGGGGCCACGAAGAGGGCTCGGGGCCCGCAGCCCCGCGCCAGCGCGGCCAGCTCCTCGCTCCCGGCGAGGACGGCGTCGCTCTCGGAGCAGGAGCGGAGGAACCGGTTCCCCCGCATCGTGGAGAGGGGGTTCTCCCGCCAGGGCTCCCGGAAGGGCATGGCGTCGTCGAAGTCGTAGACGAGCCTCCGCGCGGCGTCCCGCAGGCGCTCGAAGTCCGCCGACCGCAGGAGCCTCCTCTGGAGGACCGTGACCGCCGCCGACCCCGCCCGCGCGAAGGCCTCCCGCCGGGCCCCCCCCGCCTTCGGCAGCTCCACCACCTCGAGGTCGAGGCCCGCCTCCGCGAGGAGGGGCGCGAGCCGGGTCCACCGGTGGCGGACCGACGGCCCCCCGGGCTCCGCGGAGAGGACGGCGAGGCGGGCGCTCATGCCGCCCCCCCGGGCTTGCGCGCCTTCATGCCGTATCCGTTCGTCCAGGTGCGCTTGCGGTCCAGCGGGTCGAGGCGCGCGCAGGCGAAGGGGCAGAACCAGGCGAAGAACGCCTTCGAGGGGAGGGAGAGCGGGAGGAGGAGCGCGCGGAGGAGGAGCGGCCGCCGCTTCGGGAAGAGGTACCGGTGGAAGGCCGGGAGGCGGTCCCCCATGAAGGCGAAGTACCCCCCCAGGGGCTCCACCTCGATCCCGACGAGGCCCGCCCTCTCGGCCAGGAGGCGCAGCGACCAGCGGGTGAACCGCCAGTAGTCGTGGGGGGGCTGGTGCTCCCGGAAGGACTGGGGGGCGGTGAGGAGGAGGATCCCCCCCGGCCGCAGCACCCGGGCGACCTCCCGGAGGAACTCCTGGGGGTCCACGAGGTGCTCCAGCGTCTGGGTGGTGAGGACGGCGTCGGCGCAGCCGTCCCGGAAGGGGAGGCGGTGGAGGTCGGCCCGGACGTCGAGCCCCCCGTAGTCCCACCGGGGGTCCCCGAGGGCGAAGTCCACGGCCGCGTAGCGCCGCCCCGGGAAGCGATCCCGGTACCACCCCTCCCCCGCCCCGAGATCGAGGATCCGGGCGCCGGGGGGGACGGCGGGGGCCGCCTCCTCCACGAAACGGGTCACGGCCCGCCGGCCCAGGTCCCTGCGGGAGCCGGGGTCGCGGCGGGAGGGGGCGGCCGGGGTCGGGTGGGGGGGCAGCAGGCTCGGTTCCAATGGAGGGAGGGTCGGTGGGCCGCGGCGGGCGAGGGCCGGTTATAATCCCTGTGAAGCCCGCGCGGAAGGGGCCTGCAGGCCCCCGTCCGCCACCCTAGGAGGTTCCCGTGAACCGGAGACTGGTCGCCCTCGCCCCCCTGGCCGCCGCGGCCGCGCTCCTCGCCTTCTTCCCCGCCCCCGTCGGGGCCGACGCCGTGGACGACGCGGTGAAGAACTTCGAGGACTACCTCAAGAACAAGCCGGAGTCCCAGGGCCTCCGCAACCAGATCGCGGAACTCTCCCTGAAGAAGGACCCCCGGGTCGCCGAGGCCCTGAAGCCCCTGCTCAAGCACAAGGACGACGACGTGAAGATCGCCGTCGCCCAGAACATCGGCAAGCAGGGCGACCCGAAGATCGTCCCCATCCTCAAGCAGATGATCGACATGAAGGACATGGACGAGAAGCCCAAGGTCATGGCCGCCCTCATCGAGGGGGTCGGCGACGCCGCCCCGAAGGCGAACTACGAGTTCCTGATCAAGCTCGCCAAGAAGTACCTCGACCAGAACCAGGACATCGCCTCGGCGGCCTACCGCGCCGCCGCGAACTGGGTCACGGCGGAGACCGTGGACGACCTCGTCGCCGAACTCGGCCGCGCCGACTACGTCACCCAGAACGACAACGCGGTGAAGAAGGCCTCCCGCGGCGCCTGCCGGCCGGTCATCCAGGACCTCCTGAAGAAGATCACGGGCCAGAACATCAGCGACGTGAAGATCTGGAAGGAGTGGTGGGACAAGGAGAAGAAGACCTGGAAGCCCCCCGTCTCCGGCACCGGAGAGAAGAAGGACATCAACGCCTCCGACGAGTTCTCCGACTCCGCCTACGGCTTCGTCATCAAGCGGCCGAGCCGGGCCTGGCTGTTCCGCAAGCAGGAAGGGAACAACCCCTACCTCGTGCTCGAGGCCCTCGACGAGGGGCAGCGCGCCGCCTGGATCGACCTGACCGTCCTCGGGACGAAGAACCTGAAGTCGAGGACCGCGGACGCCATGGCGGAGGAGTGGAAGGGGATCCTCGAGGGGAAGTTCCGGGACATCAAGGAGGGCGCGGAGTGGGCGAAGAAGACCCGCGTCTCCGGGAAGAACGCCGTCGAGCAGATCCTCTTCGGCGCCCACAAGGACTTCGACGCCGTCGCCATGCACAACGTGTACATGGAGGAGGGCGAGGTGATGTACATGTTCCACTGCTACTGGAAGAGCGGCAAGCCCCAGGCCCTCAAGGACGACATCGAGACGATCCTCAAGACCTTCAAGCTCACCCGCTGATCAGTACCGAACCCGACCCGTTTCCGTCAGATCGGTACTGAACCCGACCCGTTTCCGTCACGCCGGCGGTGGCGGGACGCGCAGGCGCTCCAGCACCTCCCCCAGCCGTTCGACGCCGCCCGCCGCCGCCGCCGAGCGCCGGGCGGCGTCCTTCGTTCCGGGGTCGCGCGCGGCCGCGGCGACGGCGGCGAGCGCCTCCGCCAGCCCCTCGCCGTCCCGCGGGTCTGCCACCACCGCCCCCGCCCCCGGCTCCATCCAGGCCGCGGCCCCGTTCGCCTCCGTGGTCACGGCCGGCATCCCGCAGGCCCAGGCCTCGAGCACGACCAGCGAGCAGGGGTCGTAGAAGGTCGGGTGGGCGAGGAGGTCGGCGGCCGCCAGCAGCCTCTCCGGGCGGTCCGCGGGGCCGGCGAAGTGGACGAAGGACGCCAGCCCGAGACGCTCCGCGGCCCTCTCCCAGGGCCCCGGCTCGAAACCGGCGGCGGCGAGGCGCAGATCGACGCCCCCCCTCCGCACCCGGGCCAGGGCCCCGAGCAGGGGCGCGAGCCCCTTGAGCCGGGGCTCCCGGGCGAGGAAGAGGGCCAGCGGCGGCCCCCGCCGCTCCCGCTCCGCGGGGCGGAAGCGGTCGAGGTCCACGCCCGGGGGGATGACGACCGCGCGGGCGGCGGCGGCGGGGTGCCAGCGCTCGAGATCGCGGAGCACGCGCGGCGAGAGGGCGATGACGCGGCGGGCGCCGCCGCCGTCGAGCAGGGCCTCCTCGATGGAGAGGAGGGTCCTCTGCTTCGGCGAGATCGCCCGGGCCGCCCGGCGGGCGGCGCGGAGCGCCCCCCCCTCCATGGAGGCCAGCGTCCCCTCGAGCGCGGCGCGGTGGACGCCGCCGTGGGGCTGGTAGAGGTCGCAGGATCGGACGTGGCGGATGCCGAGGGTGGCGGCGGCGCCGGCGGCGCGGGCGGCATCCTCGGCCCGCTCCGCGAAGGCGCGGTCCTTCGCGAAGCGGAGGCCGGGGGGCACGGGTACGGGGATCCAGGAGGCGAAGGCGCTCCCGGGGGCGAGGGGGTCGCGGGGGTCGCGGGTCGCGAGCATCGGCTCGTCCCCCGCCGCCCGGGCCGCGGCGGCGAACCGCTCGAGCCAGACCTCCGCACCGCCCTTCCCGGGCCGGAACCGATCCATCAGGACGGCGAAGCGCATCGGGGTACGGTACCCGACCGATCCGCAGGGAACCTGATCAGTACGGAACCCGACCCGATTTCGTCACCTCACCGGCAGCCCCTCCCGGATCAGTACGGAACCCGACCCGATTTCGTCACCTCACCGGCAGCCCCTCCCGGGAGGACGGGGGATGCGCGGCCCCGGCCGGGTCCGTTACCATCGAAGGATGCTCCCCCGCCCCGCGCTCCTCCTCCTCGCCGCCGGGTCCCTCCTCGCCTCCTGCACCCTCCCCGCGCCGGCGCCGCCGCCGGATCGGATGCCGCGGGAGGAGGCACCGTGGGGATCGCCCGATCCCGGGATCCCTCCATCCGACCCGGCGCCTCCCGATTCCGTGCCGCCCCTCCCGCCCCCCCACGACGCGGTGGACCAGGCGCTCCAGGAGTTCGACGAGTACGTCCACGGGAGACCCGGGCCCGCCGCCGTCGCCCGCCGGGTGCTGCGCCTCGGCCTCCTGAAGGACCCCCGGGTGGCGGCGGCGTTCCTTCCCCTCCTCGACCGCGGGTCGCTCGAGGTGCGGGTCGCCGTCGCCCGGGTCATCGGCGATCAGAAGGACCCCTCCGTCGGGGACCTCCTTCTTCGGATGGCCGACCAGAAGCGGACCCGGGAGGAGCCGGAGTTCCTGGCGGCGCTCCTCGACGGGATCGGGGACGCGGTGCCGGGGAGCCACGCCGAGGACCACGTCGACCTCGGGAAGAAGTGGCTCGACCGGGACGCGCGCGTGGCGGCGGCCGCCTTCCGCTCGGCGGCGCGGTGGGTGACGGCGGAGGTCGTGGCCGATCTCGTGAAGCAGCTGGAGCGGGCGGCGGTCCCGACGCCGGACGCGGGCAAGGCGGCGGCGCGGGCCGCGACGCGGACGGCGCTGGTGGACCTCCTCCAGAGGATCACCGGGAGGGGGCTGGAGGAGCCCGGGCAGTGGGAGGAGTGGTGGAGGGACCACCGGAAGGGCTGGCGCGCCGACGGCGGCGCCCAGGCGCGGCTCGCGCCGCTGTGGCGGGAGATCCTCCGTGACCCGGAGCGCGGGTACGAGCTGGCGCGGCCGGGGCCGGACTGGGTGCTCCAGGAGTTCGGGACCGGCCAGCCGCGAGCGACGGCGGCGCGCGTCGCGGCGCCGGGGGAGGAGGTCTGGGTCGCGGTATCGGTGATGGACCGGAAGACCTTCGAACTGAAGTCCCCCGAGGCCTGGGCGGCGGAGGCCGCGGCGGCGGAGGAGAGGGCCTACCCGGTGCGGGCGGTGGAGGGGGTGCGCTCCTCCTTCCGGGTCGTCGAGGAGGGGAGGAAGGTGCACGTCCTCACGACGGCCTGGCGCGGGGATCTCGACGGGGAGCAGCGCCGGGAGGCGGAGGAGATCCTGGAGGGGTTCCGGGCGTTCCGCTAGACCGCCGTCCCCGGCCTGTGGGCCGCCATCCGCGCCGCCTTCCGCACCACCGCCCGCGCGAAGGTCCTCGCCCGCCGGTCGAGCCGCGCGATCCCGAAGCAGGCCCGCAGGAACCGCACCCCGTCCGTCCGCGTGAAGGGCGTCCGCCGCGCCGAGTGCAGGAGCGCCGCCGCGTCCTTCACGAACCACCGCTCCCGGACGAGCCCCACCCGCCCCCACCTCTGGAGATCGATGAGCGCCGCCTCCCACCGCCCCCCCTCCCATCTCCCGATCCAGTGGTTGAGGTAGAGGTCCCGGTGGAAGAGCCCCGCCCGCCGCAGCGCCCCGCACCACCGCCCAAGGAGCCCCGCCAGTTCCCGCCGCGCCGCCACCGGCACCTCCCCCCGCGCCAGCAGGTCGTCCAGCGGCTCCCCCGGCGCCGCCTCCGCGCACCAGAAGGAGCCCGTCCCGAGGTCCTCGCCGATCGCCACCGGAAGGCACGCCGGCACCCCCGCCCGCCGGAAGGCGAGCGCGCCCTCGAGTTCCTCCACTCCCGCCCGCGATCCCCGGAAGTGCCGCTTCAGGAAGAAG
>JAKLKS010000016.1:14811-32227 GCA_023150535.1 Planctomycetota bacterium | reverse complement strand
CGCCGCGGAGGGGGCCCTCTTCGAGGACGCGGCCACGGCCTCCCCCCTCACCCTCCCCTCCCACGCCACCATCCTCTCCGGCCTCCTCCCCCCCCGCCACGGCCTCCGCGACAACGACACCCCCCGCCCCCTCGCCCCGGCCGACCGCAGGACCTGGCGCACCGTGGCGGAGCGCCTCCGCGAGGCGGGGTGGCAGACGGGGGCCTTCCTCTCCGGCTCCCCCCTCTCCCCCCGCTGGGGCCTGGACGCCGGCTTCGACACCTACGACCCGGCTCCCGAGGGCGAGGCCGGGGTCCTGCGCCTCGGGGAGCGGGAGGGCTCGGAGACCGCGGGGAAGGCCCTCGCCTGGCTCGGGAAGCGGGACCGAAAGCGCCCCTTCCTGCTCTGGGTCCACCTCTTCGACCCCCACCACCCCTACGCCGCCCCCGGGGGGGCCGGCCACCCGCCGGATTCCGTGGAGGCCTACGACGAGGAGGTCGCCCACGCCGACCGCCAGGTGGGGAGGCTCCTCTCCCTCCTCCGCGAGGAGGGGACGCTCGACCGCACCGTGGTGATGGTCTGCTCCGACCACGGGGAGGGGCTCGGGGAGCACGGGGAATCCACCCACGGCTACTTCCTCCACCGGTCCACCACCCGGGTCCCCCTCCTCCTCCGGGCGCCGGGCCGGGTGGAGGCGGGCCTCCGGATCCCCGTCCCGGTGTCCCTCGCCGACGTCGCCCCGACCCTCCTGGACCTCGCCCGCCACCCCTCGCCCGCCCCCCTCGACGGCCTCTCCCTCCTGCCCCTCCTCTCCCGGCGCCCGGCGGCCGCGCCCCCGCCTCCGTCGGTCCAGTACGCCGAGACCCTCTACGGGTGGAGGGCCTTCCGCTGGGCGCAGTCCGTGGCCGTCCGCAACGGGACCCGCCGGGTCCTCGACCACGGCGGCGGCCGCAGGCGGGTCCACGACCTCGCCTCCGACCCGGGGGAGACCCGGGACCTGGCGGCCTCCCCGCCGGCCCCCGGGGACGAGGAGGCGGCGGCAAAGGCCTGGGAGCTGTTCCGGAGCCCCCCCCTCTCCCCGGCGACGGGCCCCGCGGCCGGGGAGGACCCCTCCCTCGCCGCCATCGGCTACATCACCGGCTACAGCCCCGTCTCCATCCTGGGGGCGGAGGAGAACGGGAGCCTGCCCCTCCCCTCCCTCTCCTTCCTGAAGCGGTTCGAGGCGGTCCAGAGGATGCTCGAGCGGGCCGCCGGCGAGGTCCCCGGCGAAGAGGCCTCCCACCTCCTGAGGGAGGCCAGGGCCCTCCTCGAGCAGCTCGACCGGGACGAGCCCGGGAACCCCGCCCTCGCCTTCTGGATGGGCCGCGCCTTCCGGCAGGAGGCCCGCCAGTCGACGCAGGGGGCCCTCAACCCCTGGAAGGATGCCTTCAAGTGGTTCCTGGAGGCCGGGAAGAGGGGCTACCGGGAGCCGAGGACCGTCAACCTCCTGCTGGAATCCGCCTTCCAGGCCGGCCAGCACCGGGAGATGCTCACCGCGGCGCGGCTGGCCGTGGAGGGGGGGATGGAGGGGGACGCCTCCTTCCACGTCTGGGTGGCGCTCGCCTGGTACCACGGGGCGCGGGGGGCCGACGGGCGGCCCACGGCCGAGGGCCGGACACGGGCCCTCGGGTACCTCGACGAGGCCCTCCGCCGCGCCCGGACCGAGGAGGAGCGGGTCCGGATCCGGGAGGTCCGGGCCTTCGTCGAATCGGGTCGCTGACCCGGGGCGGCGGGCAGGGTCATGCCTCTGTCACGAAAGGGCCCCGCCCCTTCCGAAAGTCGTTGATCCCCCGATCCCCCGCCCCGTAGAATTTCGCCCTCGACGCATCACCGTGGGCAGGTAGGGCAATCCGCACGCACCCGGGCCGGGGTCTTCCCGGTCGGGTGCTCCTGGCACAGGGACTTCCGGGCGGCCGTCGCCGACGAGGGCGAAGCGCACCCGGGAGACCCGCGCGCCGATGGGCGCGAGCAAGGAGGGCAGGAGCCGATGCTGGATCCGCGACGCTTCCGCACCGCCGGAACCGCGACCCTGGGGGCCATGCTCCTCGCGGCCGCTGCCGTGTCGAGCTGCTCCAGCGAGCCGAAGAAGCCGGAGCCCCCGTCGAAGACGAGCCCCCCGATGACCGCCAAGGGGGACACCTCTTCCGCGAAGCCCGGCACCGCTCCCGCCAAGGCCGACCCCGCGAAGCCCGCGGCCGGCGCGAAGCCCGTCGAGGTCGCCAAGGCGGAGCCCGCGAAGCCCGCCCCCGCGCCGGCCCCGGCCCCCGCGGCGAAGACGGGGGGCGCCGCCCCGGCCCCCGCCTCCACCGAGCATCCGCCGAAGCCCCCGGTGAACGTCCGCGAGGCGCCGAAGAGCCGCGACCTCGCCGACGGCGAGGCCGGCCAGCCCGCGGCGGCCCCGACGGCGGGGACCCCCGCGGCCCCGGCCGCCCCGGGCAAGCCCGTCGAGCCCGCCCCCGCGGTGGTCCAGCAGCCCGAGCCGGCGAAGCCCGCCACCCCCGCGCCCGTCGCCGGGAAGGCCGTGCCCCCCGCCGCCGCCCCCGCCATCAAGTCCCCGGCCCAGGTCGAGGACGAGAAGAACAAGGCCCTCCTCAAGGCCCTCTCCGAGGAGAAGCGGATCGACGTCGAGCGCCGGAAGTTCCTCGCCGAGGAGTACGCGAGGAACGGCGAGGCCTCCTACAAGGCCCTGAAGTTCCAGGAGTCCCAGGAGTGGGCCCTCAAGGCCCTCGAGCAGGACGGCGGCCACGCCGGCGCCCGGGATCTCCTCGTCCGGTCCCGCTCCGCCCTCGGCCTGAGGACCGACGACGTCTCCGACATCACGAAGGAACTCGCCGAGATGCGCCGCGTGAAGACGGAGATGACCCTCGAGAAGGCCCGCGCCCTCTACGCCCAGGGCCGGACCGAGATGGGCCGCGGCAACTTCGACGGCGCCATCCACTCCTTCGAGGACACCCTCACCGTCATCCAGCAGGACCCCTACGGCATCTCCTGGGGCGACCTCAAGCCGAACGCCGAGGCCCGCCTGAGGGAGGCCGTCGCCGCCCGCGCCAAGGCCGCCGAGGACGCCCGCCGCACGGCCGCCGCCGAGGCCTACAGGAAGATCAAGGGCGAGGAGCTCCAGAGGCAGCTGCAGGAGGAGAGGAAGTGGCAGGCCCTCCTCGACGAGGCGGTCGCCGCCTACGAGCGCGAGGACTACTCCTCCGCCGAGACGCTCGCCCGGCAGGCCCTCGACGTGCGCCCCTCCAACGCCCGGGCCCGCGACCTCATGAACGCCGCCAACCGCGCCCGCCACGGCCAGACGACGGAGGCCACCCGGCAGGAGGAGAAGGAGCAGTTCCGCCGCTGGAAGCTCGAGATGGAGGCCTCCACGGTCCCCTACTCCGACGTCCTCACCGGCCCCTCGGCCGAGCACTGGGACCGCATCACCCGCCTGCGCCGCAGCCTCGGCCAGGAGGGCGGCGGCGTGGTCGAGTCCCCCGAGGCGGAGGCCCTGCGCAACCGCCTGGCGGGCGAGACGACGAGCTTCATCTTCGACGGCCAGACGCTCTCCGAGGCGGTGGGCTACCTCTCCGCCCGCCACGGCCTCAACATCGTGGTGGACGAGCAGGTGCGGGCCGACGCCGACGCCCAGCCCCTGCCCTCCTTCAAGCTCACCGGCATCCCGCTGAAGGACGCCCTCGAGCTGCTCCTCTCCAACGTCTCCGGCCTCACCTACCGCATCCGCGGCAACGTGGTCTTCATCACGAAGCCGGAACTCGCCCGCGAGGCCCCGGTGGTCCGCATCCACCCCGTGGGCGACCTCACGATGAAGATCAACGACTTCATCGCCCCCAACCTCGTCCTGAAGCCGGCCGGCGCGGAGTCCGACGAGGCCTCCCCCCTCTTCGGCGCCACCACCGAGGGCAAGCCCGCCTACGGCGAGGCCGAGGACCTCATCACCCTCGTGAAGGACAACGTGGGCGAGTCGCCCGAGGTCTGGAACGCCGACGGGGTGAGCATCGACGCCCAGGGCGACGCCAACCTGCTGGTCGTCGCCGAGCCCGCCCTCCAGGAGGGCGTCGCGGCCTTCCTGCGCGACCTCCGCAAGTTCTCCGGGCTCGTGGTCAACATCGAGTCCCGGTTCCTCTCCGTCTCCGACAACTTCCTCCGCGACGTGGGCGTGGACATCCGGGGCCTCGGCGGCGTGGTCGGCACCTCCGCCAGCCTCGACGACGTGACCAACGGCCTCGAGGACGGCGCCTCCGCCGGCCTCGACAACGGCGGCATCGGGCTGCCGGCCAACGCCTCCGGGAAGCCCTCCTCGGGCGCCTTCTACAACGACTTCAGCGACGGCGACTACCGCGGCCGCACGGAGCACATCTTCGACCGCAGCCTCGGCACCACGCTCTCCAACCTGGGCGGCGCCGTCCTCCAGTGGACGCTGCTCGACGACACCCAGCTGTCGGTCATCTGGCGCGCGGTCGAGAAGAAGCAGGACGCCCGGGTGCTCCAGTCGCCGAACCTCACCGTCTACAACACCCAGCGCGCGAACATCACCCTCATCAACCAGCTCGCCTTCGTGCAGGACTTCGACGTGGAGGTCGCCCAGACGGCCTTCATCGCCGACCCGCAGATCTCCATCATCCAGGACGGCCTGGACCTCGACGTCAAGCCCATCGTCAGCAACGACCGCCGCTACGTGACGCTGCAGCTCCAGCCCACCATCGCGACCCTCAAGCGCCCCATCCAGACCTTCACGACCTCGCTGGGCGCCTTCACCTCGCCGGTCACCCTGCAGCTGCCGGAGATCAACATCCAGAAGGCCCAGACCACGGTCCGGGTCCCCAACGGCGGGACGCTCCTCATCGGCGGCCTGAAGAACATCTCCCAGGTCGACCTCAAGTCGGAGACGCCCTACCTGTCGAAGATCCCCATCGTCTCCTTCTTCTTCAGCCGCCGGGGCTCCTCGCAGGAGTACAGCAACCTCCTCATCATCATCCGCGCCCGCATCACGGACCTCGCCGACGAGTCCACGAAGTGGGGCAGCCGCTAGACGCCGCGGCCTGAAGGAAGAAGCAACGGGGCCGGCTCCGCGAGGAGCCGGCCCCTTCGATTCCGTGAAGGAACCCGGGCTCCCGTCTCGCGTCGGCCGGAACGGATCGGCCGACGCGAGGCGGGAGCGCTGGAACGTCCAGGTCGGGGGTGGAGGGGCCTGCGGGGACCGCCGGGAGGGGGTGCCCCTCGGACCCGTGGCGGCCATCCCCGGCGGGGAGGGCAGGTCCGGGAGGGGCCCGGGGGAAGGCCCTCCCACGGGAGGGCGTTCGCCGGGAGGGTCCCCTCCCCTCCGATTCCCTCCCCCCCCGTCCATCGACGGCCGCTCCGCCCCGGAGGTTCCTCCTCTCGACGGTCCCGTTTCCCGTCGGCCGATCCGTTCCGGCCGACGGGAAACGGGACCCCGCGCCGCCGGAGGCGGCGCGCGTCCGTGGGGCAGGAGCGGGCTCGATTCCCGGAGAGGATGGGAAGCACCCGCACGAAACGGCGAAGTGCCCGATGACCCCCGGTCCCGCCCCCCTCCACCGCAATCGTTGCCTCTCCCGGGAGGCGGGGCTACCCTCCGTGCTCCCGGGGGGATCCGCCCCGGAAGGAGACCCACATGGGATACCGCCTGCGCGGCCTCACCTACGAGCAGTGGAAGGAGGGCGAGGAGTACGTCACCGCCGCCCGCACCGTCACCGAGGCCGACGTCTCCGCCTTCGCCGGCCTCTCGGGGGACTTCAACCCGCTCCACACCGACGAGATCTTCGCGAGGGAGACCCCCTTCCGGACCCGCATCGCCCACGGGATGCTCACCGCCGCCATGGCCACGGGCCTGGTGAACGGGCAGGGCTGGTTCGAGGGCACGACCATCGCCCTCATGGAGCAGGTGTTCCGGTACAAGGGCCCGGTGAAGTTCGGGGACACCGTCCACTGCGTCGTGAAGGTGGCGGAGAAGAAGGAGACGAGCAAGCCCGACCGGGGGGTCGTCGCCTACGACGTGAACGTGGTCAACCAGGAAGGCAAGGCGGTCATCGAGAGCCGCTGGACCTGCATGATGAGGAGGAGCCAGGCATGAGGTTCAAGGACAGGGTCGCCGTCGTCACCGGGGCCGGCAGCGGGATCGGGGCCGCCACGGCGAGGCGCCTCGCCTCGGAGGGCGCGGCCGTCGTCTGCGCCGACTGGAACGAGGAGGGGGCCGCGAAGGTCGCCGCGGAGATCGAGGCCGCGGGCGGCCGGGCCGCCGCGGTGAAGTGCGACGTCTCGAGGAAGGCGGACTGCGACGCCGCCGTGAAGAAGGCGGTGGACGCCTTCGGCGGCCTCCACGTCCTCGTGAACAACGCGGGCATCACCCGGGACGGCTTCGCCAAGAAGCTCGGCGAGGACAAGTGGGACCAGGTGCTGGCCGTGAACCTCAAGGGCACCTTCCTCATGTGCCAGTCCGCGATGCTGGTCATGATGGAGAGGAACTACGGGCGCATCGTGAACACCGCCTCCGTCGCGGTCCTCGGCAACCCCGGGCAGGCCAACTACGCCGCCTCCAAGGCGGGGGTCATCGGCCTCACCCGGACGCTCGCCCTGGAGCTGTCCCGCAACCAGGTGACGGTGAACTGCGTGGCCCCCGGGGCGACGGACACCGCGATGTTCAACGGGGTCCCCGACGACATCAAGGCGAAGATCGTCGGCTCCATCCCGCTGAAGAGGATGGCGAAGCCGGAGGAGGTCGCCGCCCTGCACGCCTTCCTCGCCAGCGACGACGCGGCCTACATCACCGGCCAGGTCGTCTTCTGCGACGGCGGGTCGAGCGTCGGCGCCTAGGGCCGCCCCGTTGCCGTCCGTCGCGTCGGTGCCGGGCCTCCGCTGGCTCGGGCACTCCTGCGTCCTCCTCGAGGGCCCGCCCGCGGTCTACCTCGATCCCTGGCGGCTCGAGGACCGGGAGCGCCTGCCGCCGGCGGCGCTGGTCCTCGTCACCCACGCCCACTTCGACCACTGCTCCCCGGAGTCGGTCGCCCGCGTGGCGGGGGAGGGGACCCTGGTGGCGGGGCCCCCCGACGCCCTGGCCCTCCTCCCCGGGTTCCGGCGCCTCCCCGTCGCGCCGGGGGATGCGTTCACGGAGGCGGGGGTCCGGGTCCGGGTGCTCGCCTCCGGGGACCCCGGTCCCGGCTTCCACCCCGCGGGGGGGGGGCTCGCCTTCCTGGTGGAGGGGGCGGGGCCCCGGTTCCTCCACGCGGGGGACGGCGCGGCCCCGCTCCCCCGGCTCGACCCGCCCCCGGAGGTGATCGGCGTCCCCGTCGGCGGGGGGACGGTCCCCGGGCCGGAGGAGGGGGCCGCCGCGGCCGCGGCCTCGGGGGCGCCGCTGGCCCTCCCCCTCCACTGGGGGGATCTCCAGGGAGGCCACGCCGACGCGATCCGGTTCCGCGACGCGCTCCTGCGCGCGGCGCCCTCGATGCGGACGATCCTGCGGGACATCCCCCCGGCGCGGCGCTAGGATCGGCCGCGAGGACGAGCGTCGAGGAGGAGGTCCGCCATGCTGGTCGGCGCCATCATGAGCCGCAGGCCGGTGACCGTGCAGAGGGACCACACCGTGCTCCGCGTCGCCCGGCTCATGCGCGAGGAGGACGTGGGGGCCGTCGTGGTCGTGGACGCGCGGGGGCGGCCCGTGGGCATCTGCACCGACCGCGACCTCGCCATCCGGGCCCTCGCCGGGGCCGGGGGGGACCCGGGCGCGATGCCCGTGGACCGCGTGATGTCGCGCCCCGTCGTGACGGCCGACGAGGAGACCCTGCTCTTCGACCTGCTGCGCACCATGGCGGAGAAGAGGATCCGGCGCGCCCCCGTGGTGGACGGGGAGAAGTCGGTGATCGGGATGGTCTCCATGGACGACATCATCCTGCTCCTCACCACGGAGCTGGCCAACGTGGCGGAGGTGCTGGGGCACTCCTCCCGCGTCCTCGGGGAGCGCGCCCCCGAGGAGGAGTAGGCCCTAGGGCAGGACCTGGACCCGCCGGTCCTTCACCCGGAGCTTGCGGCGCGCGTAGAGGTTGATCGCCTCCGGGTAGGCCCGCTTCTCAAGTTCGAACACCCGCTGGGCCAGGGGGACGGCGGTGTCCTCGAAGTAGACCGGGCAGATCTTCTGCAGGATGATGGGCCCGCGGTCGTAGGCGTAGTCGGCGAAGTGCACCGTGCAGCCGGTCACCTTCACCCCCGCCTTCAGCACCGCGTTGTGGACCCTCATCCCCCACATGCCCTGGCCCCCGAAGGCGGGCAGCAGCGCCGGGTGGATGTTCATGACCCGCCAGAGGTAGTCCTGCGGGAACCGGTAGAGGTGGAGGAAGCCCGCCATCACCACCAGGTCCACGTTCTCCCGGTCCATGATGCGGGTGATCTTCGAGGAGAAGGCCTCGGTCCCGACCTCCTTCGACCACCCGACGATGTGGCAGGGCTTGCCGGCGGCGTGGGCCCTGTCGTTGGCCTTCGCCCGGGGATCGGAGGAGACGACCGCCGCGACCTCGGCGTCGAGGGAGCCGTCCTTCTCGTGATCGAGGATGTTCTGGAGGGTGGTGCCCCCCCCGGAGACGAGCACGCCCAGGCGAAGACTCGCCATCCAGCCTCCTCTCGCCCGACCCGATCGGTCAGGCCGGGTGGAATGGTACGACCCGGGAGCACCGCTCGCACAGGTCCGGCCGGGCGGGATCCCGGCCCGTGGTCTCCCGGAGGTTCCAGCACCGGCCGCACTTGCGGTGGGGGGAGGGGGCCGCGGAGGCTGCCGCCCGCCCGCCCCCCTCGACGGGCCCGGGGGGATCGACGGCCACGGCGGAGACCATGAGGAGGGAGGCGAGCTCCCCCTCCCCGAAGGAGGCGAGCAGCGCGGCGGCCTCCCCGTCCGCGGGACGCAGGCGGACCACGGCCTCGAGGTTGCTCCCGATGGCCTTGGCCCCCCGCAGCCTCTCGCAGGCCGCGGCCGCCGCCGCCCTCACCTCGCGGAGGGCGGCGAACCGGGCGAGGATCGCGTCGTCCCCCTCCTCGGGCCCCTCCGCGGGCCATGCCGCCAGGTGGACGCTCTCCTCCCGGGCCCCGGGCAGGAAGGCCCAGGCCTCCTCGGCCGTGTGCACGAGGACCGGGGCGAGGAGTCGGGCGAGGGCGGAGCCGACGGCGAGGAGCGCGGTCTGGCCGGAGCGCCGCGCGGGGCCGTCCGCCGCCTCGCAGTAGAAGCGGTCCTTGGAGACGTCGAAGTAGAAGGCCGAGAGATCCCCGTCGCAGAACTCGAAGATCGACCGGAGCCCCCGGGCGAACTCGTACTCCTCGAAGGCCGCCGTGGCGGCGGCCTGCACGGAGCGCAGGCGCGCGAGCACCCACCGGTCGAGGGGGAGGAGGTCCTCCCGCGGGACGGCGTGGGCGGCGGGGTCGAAGCCGTCCAGCACCCCGAGGATCCAGCGGAGCGTGTTGCGCAGGCGCCGGTAGGGCTCCCCGTGGCCCCGGAGGAGGTCGTGGGAGGCCGGCACGTCCTCGCGGTACTCGACGGAGGCGACCCAGAGGCGGACGACGTCCGCGCCGAAGGTCCGGGTGGACTCCTCGGCGTTGAGCTTGCCCCCCTTCGACTTGGAGACCTTGTCCCCGCCCTCGTCCACGATGAACCCGTTGGTGACGACGGTCCTCCAGGGGGCGCGGCCCTCCACGGCGACCGAGGGCAGCAGGCTCAGCTGGAACCAGCCGCGGTGCTGGTCGGTCCCCTCCAGGACGGCGTCGCTGGGGAACCGCAGGCCGTGGGGCTCCCCCTGCACGACGGCGCGCCAGGAGGTGCCGGACTCGAACCAGACGTCGAAGATGTCCCTCGCGAGGGTCGACGCGCCGGACCCGCAGTGCGGGCAGGGCTCGCCGGCGACGAAGGCCGCCGCGGGGCGGCCGTCGAACCAGGCGTCGGCCCCCTCCCTCGCGACGACGGCCCGGGTGCGGGCGACGAGGCCCCTCGACGTCCAGGTCCTGCCGCAGCCGCCGCAGGCGGCGGCGGGGATGGGGATGCCCCAGTGGCGCTGGCGGGAGATGCACCAGTCGGGGCGGTCCTTCAGCATCCCCCCGATGCGGCGGCTCCCCCAGGCGGGGATCCAGCGGACGTTCTCCTCCACCTCCCGGAGCGCGCGGGCGCGGAGGTCGTCGTGGTCCACCTTCACGAACCACTGGTCCGTGGCCCGGAAGAGGATGGGCCCCTTGCAGCGCCAGCAGTGGGCGTAGGAGTGGACCACCGCGGCCTCCGCGAGGAGCGCGCCGGAGGCGCGGAGGGCGTCGATGACGGCGGGGTTCGCCTCCTTCGGGATCCGCTTCCCCGCCAGCGCCGGCCCCGCCTCGGCGGTGTAGCGGCCCCGGTCGTCCACGGGGGAGAAGGCGGGGAGGCCGTTGGCCGTGCCCGTGCGGAAGTCGTCGGCGCCGTGGCCCGGGGCGGTGTGGACGCATCCGGTCCCGTCCTCGGCGGAGACGTAGTCGGCGGTGACCAGCGTCCAGCACGAGGGGGACGGGGGATCGGCGGGGAGGCCGAGGTCGGCGGCGACGGGGCGGTAGCGGACCCCGGCGAGGTCGCGCCCCCGGACCGGGGCGGAGACCGGGCCGGGCGCGAACCCGCAGGCCTTCGCGACGGCCTCCACGAGCCGCGCCGCCATGACGGTGCGGACCTGGCGCCCCCCGGAGTCGTGGGCCACCGCCACGTAGTCGAGATCGGGGTGGAGCGCCACCGCGAGGTTGGCGGGGAGGGTCCAGGGGGTCGTGGTCCAGACGAGGATCCCCGCGTCGGTGCCGGGGGGGAGGCCGAACCGCTCCGCCAGGGCGGGCCCGTCGCCCGCGAACCTCACGTAGACCGACGGGCTCTCCCGGTCCCGGTACTCCAGCTCCGCCTCGGCCAGCGCCGTGGCGCAGGAGGGGCACCAGGTGGTGGCGCGCTTGTCCCGGGTGATGTAGCCCTTCTCCAGGAGCTCCCCGAACACCGAGAGGACCCCGTCCTCGTAGCCGGGGTCCATGGTGAGGTAGGGGCGGTCCCACTCCCCGGAGATGCCGAGCGCGAGGTACTGCCTCCTCTGGTGGTCCACCCAGTGCAGGGCGAGTTTCCGGCAGCGGTCGCGGATCTCCGCGGGGGAGAGGGAGGCGAGGTCCTTCCCGGCCTCCTTCATCACGTGGTGCTCGATGGGGAGCCCGTGGCAGTCCCAGCCCGGGACGAAGGGGGCGTCGAGGCCCCGCATGGTCCGGTAGCGGACGATGAAGTCCTTGAGGACCTTGTTGAGCGTCGTCCCGATGTGGACGTCCCCGTTGGCGTAGGGGGGGCCGTCGTGGAACACGAACATCGGGGAGCCCTTCCGGGCCGCGCGGATGCGGGCCTGGAGCCCCAGCGCCCTCCACCGTTCCCGGATCTCCGGCTCCCTCCGGACGAGGTCCCCCTTCATGGGGAAGTCGGTCCGGGGGAGGTTGAGCGTCGCCTTGTAGTCCATCGCGTCGGTTTCCTCGTGGGGGGCGGAGGGGAGGGGACAGTCCACCACCGGGGGCGCGCGTCGGCAAGGAAGCCCCGGCGGCGGGAGGGGGAGGGGGCCGCGGAGGGGACTCCGCGGCTAGGTAATCGGCAGCCGCCCGATGCAGCCGAGGAGGATCCGGGCGAGCCCGGGACCCGCCTTCGCCGCGGCGGCGAGGATGCGCCCGATGTCCACGGGCTCCAGGTGGTCGGGGAGGCACATGTCCGTGACCACCGAGAACCCGAGCACCCTCATCCCGGAGTGGACCGCGACGATGGCCTCCGGCACCGTGGACATCCCCACGGCGTGGGCCCCGAGGATCCGGAGCATCCGGTACTCGGCCCGCGTCTCGAGCTGGGGGCCGGGGACCGCGGCGTAGACCCCGCGGCGGAGCGGGATCCCCTCGCCGAGGGCGACCTCCTCCGCCAGGGCGAGGAGGTCCCGGTCGTAGACCACCCCCATGTCGGGGAAGCGGGGCCCGAGGGCGTCGTCGTTGGGGCCGCGGAGCGGGCTGTCCCCCATGAGGTTGATGTGGTCGTCCATCACCATGAGGTCGCCGCCGCGGAAGAGGGGATCGAGCCCCCCGCAGGCGTTGGTGAGGACGAGGGTCGAGGCGCCCAGCTCCCGGAAGACCCGCACGGGGAAGGTCACCTCGCGCAGCGAGTAGCCCTCGTAGAAGTGGAACCGGCCCTCCATGGCGAGGACCTGCCGCCCGCGGATCGTCCCCGCCAGCAGGGCCCCCCGGTGGCCCTCCACCGTGGAGACGGGGAAGCCGGGGATCGTGTCGTAGGGGAGGGAGAGGCGGGACTCCATGGCCTCCGCGACGCCGCCGAGGCCCGTCCCGAGGACGACGGCGGCCGCGGGGCGGAAGCCCCGGGGGAGGCGGCGGCGGAGGGAGGAGGCCGCCCGGGAGACGAGGCGCCGCTCCGCCCGGACGGCGGGCGGGAGGGGGGGAGCCCCCCGGGGTCCGGGGGCCGCCGCGCGGGGGCGGCCGCGGCGGGCCCGCCCCGTCACTTCTTCGCCTTCCTCTTCTTCCCCCCGCCCGCGGCCGAGGAGAGCTTCTCGCGGAGCTCGTCCGGCTCCATGCCGGAGATGAGGACCTCCTTCTCGGGGGAGGTGGCGCCGGAGGCGATGGTGATGGAGCGCCGGGTGAGGTTGAGGACCTCGGCGAGGAGGAGTTCGAGGGCGCGGTTGGCGCCCCCCTTCTCGGCGGGAACCGCCAGCGCGATCTTCACGCGGTCCCCCAGGCCGCCGACGACCTCCGACCGGCTGGCACCGGGCACGACCTTCACCCGCAGGACGGCGCCGCCCGAGGGGGCGGGACGCACGGATGACTCGGGAAGTCCGCTCATTTCGGTTTCTCCGTTTCCTTGTCCGGCTCCTCCAGCTTCCCGGACTCCGCCTTCTCCCCGGGCTGCGGCTCCGGCGGCATCTCCTTGTCCTTCACGGGCTCGGGACTCCGCTCCTCCGCGTCCTCGAGGCCCGGGTCGGCCCCGGTTCCCAGCGTCCTCACGACCTCCTCCTCGACGGCGAGGGGGAGGAGCCGGGGGGGGACCGGGCCGTCGGGCCCCGCCAGGCACCAGCCCAGCAGGAAGGCGATGTCGCTCGTGTAGACGCGCTCCTCGCCCATGAATTCGGCGAACTTCCTCTCCAGGGCCTTCCGCACCTCCTCCAGCTGCCTGCGGTCCATGCCGGAGGAGCGGGCCTCCTGGTACTGCCTCCACGCCTCCCGGGGGCCGCTCTCCCCGACGAAGAGGAAGTAGAGGGAGCACTCGTCCTCGATCCACTTCCGGAGGGCGGGGTCGACGGCGGGGGCGGGATCGGCGGTGGAGGCCGCGGAGTACTCGTCCCAGGCGACGTCCCCCTCGCCGGCCTCGGCGAGGAAGACCGCCAGCGCTAGGCGCTCCTCCGCGGTGCAGGAGATCCCCTCCATGCGGTTGAGGAAGCCCTTGAACCGCGGGGCCTCCCCCTCCCGGGCCGGCTTGTCGCCGTAGATCTCCCGGGGGGTCATCTGGCGGAAGTCGACCCAGACCTTCTGGCGGTTGCTCGTGGAGATGACCCGGATGGCGGCGACCCCCTCCGGCGTGGCCCTGTCGACGGCGGTCGCGTCGAGGGTCATGGGGACCCCCCGGCGGACGAACTCGGGGAACTCCGGGTCCTTCAGCTCGCGGCTCCGCACCTTCGCGGCCATGGTCGCGAAGACGGTCCGGCAGGCCTCGTAGTGGCGGATCTTCGCCTCGACGCGGTCCCGGAAGGGCTTCGTGACCGTCTTGCCGAGGAGGTCCTTCCAGGCGGCGATGGCCTCGTCCCAGCGGTACTCGAAGAAGGGGGTCGCGTCGGCCGGGTCCGGGTCCGTCCCCTCGGGCCGCGGGAGGCCGAGGCGGCGGATGCGGAGGTAGGCGCGGAAGAACCGCTCGGTGTCCGAGGCGAGGGCGGCCCGCGCGGCGTCCCGGGCGGCCTTCGTGCCCTCGCGCAGGGCGCCCCGCGTGGCGGCGGAGAGGCCCCGGAGCCGGACCGAGGGCTCGTCCTTCGCCTCCGTGGGGGGGGCGAGCCCCTCGCGGGCCTCCCGCAGGGTCTTCGCGGCGGCGAGGAACTCGTGGCCCGGGAACTTCGGGGCGGAGGCCCTCACGGCCTCGATGAGGGGGGAGACGCGGGCCTCGGCGTCGTCCACGATCGCCTTCGCCAGGTCGGCCGCCTCCTTCGACTTCTCCTTCGGGAGGAACTCCGGGTTCGCCTCCAGCTGGGCCTTCGCCTTCGCGTCGAGGAGGGCGACGGCCTTCGCGGGCTGGCCGGCGTCGGCCAGTCCCCGGGCCTCGGCGAGCAGCCCCAGCCAGGCGTCGAGGGCGGCGGCCTTCCTCGCCTCCCAGGAGGTGCGGGCGGTTTCCAGGGCGGAGCGGATCTTCTCGGCCTCCTTCTTCGCCTCGTCGCCCTTCGGGGTGCCGGCGTGCTTCTCGGCGAATTCGGAGTACCTCTTCGCGAGGCCCTCCCAGCGGTCCCCGTGGGTCTGCCAGGTCTTCTCCGGGGTGCCGCAGGCGCCGTAGACCTTGGAGGCCTCCAGCGCCATGGCGCCCCAGGCGGACTCCGCCTTCTCGGCGGGGGTGGGCTCCACGACGACGGGAGTCGTGTCGTTGTTCCTACCGTTGGTGTCCTCGGGCCTGTCCCGCCACTCCACTTCCTTCGGCCGGGTGGCCAGGTGGAAGGCGTATCCCCCGACGGCGAGGACCGCCAGGACGGCGACGACGGCGATGACCTTGCTCCGCCGCGCGCTCGCCGCCTGCCCGTGGGCCTCGAGGTGGTACCGCACCCGGATGAGTTCCAGGTCGTCGTAGAGCCCCTGGGCCGAACGGTACCGGTCCTCGGGCTTCTTCTGCATGAGCTTCGCGATGACCGCGGCCATCTCGTCGGGGAGGTCGGCCACGAGCTTCTTCAGCGGGACCGGCTCCTCCCGAACCTGCTTGACGAGGATCTCCTTGACGTTCTCGCCGCTGAAGGGGGTCTTCCCGGAGAGCACCCGGTAGAAGGTCGCCCCGAGGGCGTAGAGGTCGGCCCGGTGGTCGATGGGCTTCCCCTGGGCCTGCTCGGGGGCGATGAAGTGGGGGGTCCCGAAGATCTGCCCGCCCTCGACGCCGCCGTCGTCGGCCTTCTTGGCGAGGCCGAGGTCGCCGATCTTGACCGTCCCCTCGGCGGTGAGCATGAGGTTGTCGGGCTTGATGTCGCGGTGGATGATGCCCTTCTTCTCGGCGAAGATGAGCCCCTTGGCCGCGTCGGTGAGGATCTCCAGCCCCCGCGCCCAGGGGATGGGCCCGTCCTTGGCCACGATGTCGCCCACGGACCCGTGGTCCATGAACTCCATGGAGAAGTAGTAGATCCCCCGGTCGCTCCCGACGTCGATGACCTGGACGATGTTGGGGTGGATGAGCCCGCCCGCGGCGCGGGCCTCCTGCACGAACTTCTCCACGAAGACCGGGTCGGAGAGGAGCTTGGCCGACAGCACCTTCAGGGCCACGGTGCGCTTGAGGGAGATCTGCTCCGCCCTGTAGACGGTGCCCATCCCGCCCCGGCCGACCCGCTCCTGGATGAGGTACCCGCCGATGGTCTTCCCGATGAGGCCGCCGCCGGCGCTCTCCTCCTTGGCGTCGGAGAGGAAGGAGAAGATCGTCTCGCCGACCTGGACCTTGTCGCCGATCCGGAGCTCGACGTCCGTCTCCGGGGCGAGCTTCTCGTCGTTGAGGGTGGTCCCGTTGCGGGACTTCATGTCCCGCAGGAGGAAGGCCCCGTCGGCGGCGGTGATCTGGAAGTGGCCGCGGGACGCCATGGGGTCGGACAGGGTCAGCGACGCCTGCGGGTTGTCCCGCCCGACGACGTAGGTCCTCCCAGGCTCCACCTTGAGGGAGAGCCCCTTGTCGTTCCCGCGCTCCACCAGCAGCATGGGCATGTCAGGCCGCCTCCCCGCCGCCGGCCGCGCCCGGGGCGCGCCCGTGGAGTTCCGGGGGGAGCCCGCGGAAGAGGGCCGACCCGAGGCGGAGGATCGTCGCGCCCTCCTCGACCGCCTCCTCGAAGTCGCCGCTCATGCCCATGCTGAGGTCCGCGAGGTCCCCCTCCGAGGAGCGCAGTCCGTCCCGCAGCTCCCGCAGGGCGCGGAAGGCGGCCCGGCCGCCGCCCCCGGACGCGGGGGAGGGGATGGCCATGAGCCCCGTCACGCGGAGGGAGGGCAGGGACCGGGCCCGGCGGAGCGCAGCCTCCGCCTCCCCGGGCGCGTAGCCCCCCTTCGTCGGTTCTCCGCTCACGTTCACCTGGATCAGGCAGTCCACGATGCCGCCCCGGCGCGCCGCCTCCTCCGCGAGGGCGAGCAGCACGGCGTCCCTGTCCACCGAGTGGAACCGGTGGAAATGGTCGAGGGCGCGGCGCACCTTGTTCGTCTGCAACCGCCCGATCATATGCCATCGGGCCCCGAGGTCCGAGAGAGCGCGGACCTTGGCGGCGGCCTCCTGGACCCGGTTCTCGCCGAAGTCCCGCACCCCGAGGGGGGGGAGGAGGGGCAGGACCGCCGCCGCCACGGACTTCGTGGCGGCGAGGATCGTGATCGAGCGGGGATCCCTCCCCGATCGCCGCGCCGCGGCCTCCACGGCGCCGCGCACGGCCCGGAGGTTGGCCTCCAGGATCGCGGCCGGGGGGGCGGGGGGGCCGCCAGGGGCAGGGGTCGGGACGTGTCCTCGCATCGCGGTGGGGGGGCCCTTGACGGAAAACCCCATTCTACCACGCGCCCGGCCGTCCCCCGCGGCGGCGCGACCCGTTCCGGGGGGGTGTTCGAAAAGCGTTGACTGTCCCGGGGGGCCCACCTACGATGTCCCTCTCTCGGCAGGCGGGGCAGCCTGCCACGCCCCGGATACCGGAGACGGGACCCGGGCGACGAAGACCAAGCACCTGAACCCGGGAGGGAGGATGAAGACGGGATCCCTGCGTACCCTCGCCGCCGCCTGCGGGGCCGCGCTCCTCGCAGCCGCGGTCTCCGCACCTCTGGCGGGCTGCGCCTCGAAGCCGAAGACTCCCCGGGACGAGGTCTTCCGGAAGGCCATGGCGGAGGGCTTCGGATTCACCGGGCGCCTGCTGGCGGTCGATCTCGGGCAGCAGGGCCGCGTCCGGGTCCGCCCGGAGAGCGTCCGCCTGGACGGCGAGTACCTCTTCCTCCAGGAGGACAACCTCCGCTTCAACGCCATCGGGAGGGAGAACCTGCACCTGGGGTGGAGCTACGCCGGCTTCGGCGTCCCCCTGCGCGGGACCCCGGTCCTCAGCACGACCTCGTTCCTCGGCATGACCACGACGGAACTGCACACGGTCAACCTGGACTACGGCCACAACGACGGGGCCCCCATCCACTTCGACCTCGCCCCCTCGGC
>JAKLKS010000016.1:0-14801 GCA_023150535.1 Planctomycetota bacterium | reverse complement strand
GGGGCGGCTCCCGCGGGGAGAAGACCCTGCGCACCCTGAACCTCGCCACGGGCCTGGAGGGCTGGGGATACCGCACCCCGGGCGACATCCGGGGGAACATGGCCCTCGGCGGCGTGCCTCCCCGGGAGATGGTGTACTTCGCCACGGACGCCGGCGAGGTCTGCTGCCTCCCCTCCGCGGGCGCCGACGGCCCCGCGCCGGACGTGCTGTGGAGCACCAACGTCCATGGCCCCGTGACCGCCGGCCTCGAGGTCTCGGGCGAGGAGCTCTTCGTCGCCTCCGAGGACGGCTTCCTCTACTGCATGGACCGCATCACCGGCATCCACCGGTGGGCCGCTCCCCACCAGACGCCGCTCACGGAGGCCCCCGTCGCCACGGCGGGCTCGGTCTACCAGTTCCGCACCGGCGGCCTCTGGTGCCACGACCGCGCCACGGGCGCCGTCCGCTGGAAGCTCAAGGGCGCCGTCCGCTTCGTCCTGGAGCGGGACGGGAAGTCGGTGGTCCAGATGGAGGACGGATCCCTGGCCGCCGTCGCCGCCGACGGCACGGTCTCCGGCAGGCTGGGCCACGGCGGGTACGCCTATCCCACCAACCGGAGGGACGCGAACCTCTACGCCGTCTCCGGGGACGGGTTCGTCGTCAAGCTGGAGGTCGGGGGGGAGTAGGCGCCCCGCCGCCGCACCTAGGAGTCCCATCGGGGGCCCCGCCGCGAGGCGGGGCCCTCTTCCTTTGGCGGACGGGAACCGGAGGGAGGGGGGACCCTTCCGGGAACCTGCATCACCCTCCCGGGGGGAAACTTCCCCCGCCGTCCCGCCCGGGGTGGATAATCGGGGCAGAGGGGCGCCCGCCGCACCGGCGGCCGTTCCCTACCGGAGGTGCGCCATGATCCACGCCGTCCCCGTCGTCGCCCTGTTCGGCATCGGCGAGTGGTGGATCATCCTCGCCCTGGCGCTGCTGTTCTTCGGCGCCTCCCGGCTCCCCGGCATCGCCCGCTCCCTCGGCCGCTCCGTGAACGAGTTCAAGGCCGGGATGAAGGACGACGGCTCCGCCGCGGCCCCCGGGGCCGACGCGACCGGGGACGGGAAGTCCTCCCGGAACTGAGGATCGCCCCGGACCGGCCTCCCGCGCCGGGCCGGACGCCCGCCCGGACCCGCACCCGCTCCGGTCCCACCTCCGCCTCCGCCCCTCCGCCGAGAGGGACCCGGCGCGGACGGCCGTCCCCGATCCCCAGGGCGTCGAGGACCCGCCTCACCGCCGCCAGGGCCGGCTCCCGGCGGGCCCCGGGCAGGAGCGAGAGGAGCCCCCCGAGGAGGCGGCGCACCCCCTCCTCGGATCGCCCCTTGAAGGCCGCCCGGGGGAGCGCGGCCGCCCCCCCCCGGGCCCGCACACCGCGGAGGACGGCGCGGAGGTCCCGGTCGAGGAGGTCCGAGGCCTCCCGGGCCAGCCCCTCGAGGCGGAGCAGGGACTCCTCCGCCGCCGGGTAGGCCGCGAGGAGGGCCGGGAGGACGGTGGAGCGCAGGCGGGCCCGCGCGTTCCCCTCCCCCCGGTTGGTGGGGTCCTCGCTCCAGGGGATCCCGCGGTCCCGCAGGTAGGCGAGGATCGCGTCCCGGCCGGCCCGGAGGAGGGGACGGACCACCACGCAGCCCGGCGCGCCCGGGAGGGGGCGGCGGTGGGGGATCCCCGCGAGGCCCCGGAGGTTCCCGCCCTGGAGCAGGCGGTGGAGCACGGTCTCCACCCGGTCCCCCCTGTGGTGGGCGAGGGCCACCGCCCGCGCCCCCGTGGCCCGGGCGACCCGGGCCAGGAAGTCGTACCGGGCCCGGCGGGCCGCCGCCTCGGGGGATCCCCCCCCCGCGGGCCGCAGTCCGCGGGCCTTCCCCGCGCGGAAGGGGACGCCGAGGGCGCGGGCCGCCGCCCGGGCGGCGCGGGCGTCCTCCGCGGAGCCGGGGCGGAGCCCGTGGTCGAGGTGGGCCGCCACCAGGCGGAGGCGGGGGCCGGGGCCGGCGGCCAGGGCGGCGAGCGCGTGGAGGAGGGCCGTGGAATCCGGTCCCCCGGAGAAGGCCACCACCACCCGGTCCCCGTCCCCGAGGAGGCGCTCCTCCCGCAGGTGGAGGGCCACGGAGGCCTCGAGGGGATGCAGGGGAGGGGAGGGGGCGCGACGCCGCATGGGGGGATTGTACGGGACGCGATCCCCGTCCCTCCCCCCGGGGTTCGGTTCTTGCCACCGGCGCACCCGGGCCGTGACAATCGGTCGACCTTCCGGCACGGTCCCCGCCTCCCGAGGAGACACCCATGGCCACCCGCGTCGCCATCAACGGATTCGGCCGCATCGGCCGCCTGGTCTTCCGCGCCCTCCACGCCCGGCCGGAGTTCGAGATCGCGGCGGTCAACGACCTCGCCGACCCGAAGGCCCTCGCCCACCTCCTCAAGTACGACTCGGTCCACGGCCGATTCCGGGGGGTCGTGGAGCCCGGCGAGGGGGAGTTCCGCGTGGACGGGAGGGCCGTGAAGGCCCTGGCGGTCAAGGACCCCGCCGCCCTCCCCTGGAAGTCCCTCGAGGTCCCCTTCGTCGTCGAGTCCACGGGGGTCTTCACGAAGAGGGCCGACCTGGAGAAGCACCTCGCGGCCGGCGCCCGCAAGGTCGTCCTCACCGTCCCCCCCAAGGACGACATCGACGCCATCGTCGTCCTCGGCGTCAACGACGGGGTGCTGCGGCCGGAGCACCGCATCGTCTCCAACGCCTCCTGCACCACGAACTGCCTCGCCCCCGTGGCCAAGGTCCTCCACGACGCCTTCGGCATCGAGCACGGCCTCATGACGACCGTGCACGCCTACACCAACGACCAGCGCATCCTCGACCTCGTCCACAAGGACCCGCGCCGCGCGCGGTCCGCCGCCATGAACATCATCCCCACGACCACGGGCGCCGCCCGCGCGGTGGGGAAGGTGATCCCGGAGCTCAAGGGGCGGCTCGACGGCTTCGCGGTGCGCGTCCCCGTCCCCGACGGCTCCATGGTGGACCTCACCGCCGTCCTCCGGAGGGACGCGACCGTGGAATCGGTGAACGCCGCGGTGCGGGAGGCGGCCGCGGGCCCCATGAAGGGGATCCTCGAGTACACGGAGGACCCGGTGGTCTCCTCGGACGTCGTCGGCAACCCGGCGTCGAGCCTCTTCGACGCCTCCCTCACCATGGTGATGGCCGGCAGGACCGTCAAGGTCGTGGCCTGGTACGACAACGAGTGGGGCTACTCCTGCAGGGTCGTCGACCTCCTCTCCCGGCTGGCGAAGCTCGGGTAGGGGGTCCCCGTGGCCAACGACCCCAGGACCCTGGACGGACTCCCGCTGCGCGGGAAGCGCGTCCTCGTGCGGGTGGACTACAACGTGCCGCTGGAGAAGGACGGCACCGTGGCCGACGACCGCCGCATCGCGGCGAGCCTCCCCACGGTGCGGAGGATCCTGGAGGCGCCCGCGGCGGCGATCCTCTGCAGCCACCTCGGGCGTCCGAAGGCGAAGCCCGAGGCGAAGTACTCCCTCGCCCCCGTGGCGAGGAGGCTGGCGGAGCTCCTCGGGAGGCCGGTGTCCTTCGTGCCGGACTGCGTGGGGCCGGCCGCGGAGGCGGCGGCGGCCGCCGCGAAGCCCGGGGACTGCCTCCTCCTCGAGAACCTCCGGTTCCACCCGGGCGAGGAGAAGAACGACCCCGCCTTCGCGGCCTCCCTCGCCCGGCTCGCGGACCTCTACGTGGACGATGCCTTCGGCGCCGCCCACAGGGCCCACGCCTCGGTCTCGGGGGTCCCCGCGCTCCTCCCCTCGGGGGCGGGGTACCTCCTGGCCCGGGAGGTCGAGGTCCTCCAGGGGCTCCTCCGCGAGCCGAAGCGGCCCTTCGTCGTCATCACGGGGGGCGCCAAGGTCTCGGACAAGGTGCCGGTCCTGCGCAACCTCCTGCCGCTCGCGGACGCCCTCCTCGTCGGGGGCGGCATGGCCTACACCTTCCTGCGCGCCCGGGGGGTCGCCGTGGGGAAGTCGCTCGTCGAGGAGACGGCGGTGCAGGCCGCCCGGGAGATCCTCCGGGAGGCCGACGTGGAGGACGTGGAGGTCGTGCTCCCCGTGGACCACGTCTGCGCCGAGCGGCTGGAGGCGGGCATCGCCTCCCGGGTGGCGGCCGGGAGCGTGCCCGCGGACCTCGCGGGCCTCGACATCGGGCCCGCCACGGTGGAGGAGTTCGCCGGGATCCTGGGGAAGGCCGGGACGGTGCTCTGGAACGGCCCGCTCGGGGCCTTCGAGACGCCCCCCTTCGACGCCGGCACCGCGGCCGTGGCGCGGATCCTCGCGGCCTCCGGCGCGGTCACCGTCTGCGGCGGCGGGGACACCGCCGCCGCGGTCGAGGCGGCGGGGGTCGCCGACCGCATGACCCACGTCTCGACGGGGGGCGGCGCGGCCCTGGAACTGCTCGAGGGGAAGGTGCTCCCCGGGGTCGCGGCCCTGGCGGGGAGATAGGAGGCGGCTTGGCCGGTCCGACGAGGGTGGTGATCGCGCCGAGCCTGCTGTCCTCGGACTTCGCGCGCATGGGCGCCCACCTGCGCGAGGTCGAGGAGGCGGGGGCGGACGTCCACCACGTGGACGTGATGGACGGCCACTTCGTGCCCAACATCACCATCGGGCCCCCCGTGGTGAAGGCGATCCGGAAGGCGACCCGCATCCCGCTCGACTGCCACCTCATGATCGACCGCCCGCTGGCCTACGCGAAGGCCTTCGCCGACGCCGGCGCCGACGGGATCACCTTCCACGTGGAGGCGAAGGACCCGCCCCGGGAGGTGGCCCGGGCCATCCGCGCCCTGGGGCGGAGGGTGGGCATCGCGCTCAACCCCGACACCCCCGTGGAGCGGGTGGTCCCCTTCCTCGGCGACGTGGACATGGTCCTCGTGATGAGCGTCTTCCCCGGCTTCGGGGGGCAGAAGTTCATGGCGGAGGTGCTGTCGAAGACCGAGGCGCTGCGCCGGGAGCACGGGTTCGCCGGGGACGTCGAGATGGACGGCGGCATCAACGCGGAGACCGTGGGGGCCTGCGCGGCGGCGGGGGCGAACGTCCTCGTGGCCGGCACCGCGATCTACGGCGAGCGGGACATGGCGGCGGCGGTGGCGGGGCTGCGGGCCCGGGCGGAGGAGGCCCTCGCCCGGTCCCCCGCGGGGAAGGCCTAGGCATGGGGCAGTCGAGGGCGGGGAAGCGGGAGACGCCGACCGGTCTCTGGACCAAGTGCGACGGCTGCTCCGCCATGCTCTACCGCTCCAAGGTGGAGGAGAAGCTCGACACCTGCCCGGAGTGCGGGGAGCACTTCCGCATCGGCGGGGCGCGGCGCATCGCCATCACGGCCGACCCCGGGACCTTCGAGGAGTTCGGCCACGAGCTGAAGGGGGGGGACCCCCTCGGGTTCACCGTGGACGGGAAGTCCTACGGGTCGAGGCTCGTCCAGGAGCGCAAGCGGCGGGGGGTGAACGACGCCTGCATCACCGGCTTCGCCCAGGTGAAGGGGCTGCGGGCGGTCCTGGCGGCCATGGACTTCACCTTCTTCGGCGGGTCCATGGGCTCCATCGTGGGGGAGAAGGTGGCCCTGGCGCTGGAGACGGCGCGGGACCGCGGGCTCCCCTGCATCGTCTTCTCCTCCTCCGGCGGGGCCCGGATGCACGAGGGGGCGCTGTCGCTGATGCAGATGGCCAAGACCTCGGCGGCCGTGGCCTACCACCGCACGGGGCGGGCCCCCTTCATCTCGGTGCTCACCGACCCGACCACGGGGGGCGTGACCGCCTCCTTCGCCGCTCTCGGGGACGTCATCATCGCGGAGCCGAAGGCCCTCATCGGGTTCGCCGGGCCCCGGGTCATCCAGGAGACCATCCGCTCGGAGCTCCCCCCGGGCTTCCAGCGGAGCGAGTTCCTCCTCCAGAAGGGCTTCGTGGACCTCATCGTCCACCGCCTCGACATGCGCGACCGCCTGGCGCAGCTCCTCGAGTACTGCCTTTAAAACTGAACCCGTCCCCTTTTTATGATTTTCGGGGGAGCGGGGAGTGGTCTCGGAACAGGGCCTCCCGGAGAATGCGTGCCGCGGTCCCCCGGAACCCGCCTTCCTCGAGCAGAAGGCGGGCGTAGGCAGCCACCCTGGCGTTCGCCGTCGGCGTGGAGACGCCCAGGTGCCTTCCGATCTCGGCGAGCCGCAGCCCGCACCCCTTCCTAAGGAGCCCCGCGAGGAGCACTTCCTGCCGCTGCGGGTGGTTCCGCCTCTCCGGGACGGGCTCCGGGGCAGGCCCCATCGGGCCCGAACGGACGATGCTCGAAACCGTGTCCGGTGACACCACGGGAACCCCGGGCAGGGTCCCGTCGGCGCGCCTCGCGCACAGGACCATCCACTCCTCGACCGCTGGAGGAGCCGCCTCCAGCAGGAAGTCGAGGGGATCCGGCCTCCCGGGCGACCCGTCGCCCACTCTCCGACCCACGACCCAGGCCGCACCGGGCGAGGGCTCCAACTCGCAGAAGCGCGCGTAGTGGGACGGTCGGAACTCCTTCTCCCAGGGAGGGCGCACATGGTCCTCCACCTCGGACCGGGTCAACCAGCGCGGCCCTCCCGCTCTGGCGTAGTGCCAGGCGCTGCCATGGGGGTACAGGGTCGGGCATGGGGCCAGGCCGGCACCGACGGGGTTCCTGTCTATGTACCTGAGGACGGAGTCCCAGTAGGCATCGGAGTCCACGATCCGGTTCTCGAACCGCCCCTTGAAGACCGGTCCATCCCGTTCCCGGCTCCGGTTGAACCAGCGGGCGTAGGCGTCCATGGACCGCTGCATGGCCGGTGACAGGCGTCCCCGGGGGCTCCTGACCAGGAGGTGGAAGTGCGTGGTGAGGATGGCGTAGGCATGGATCTCGATGTCCCCGGCGTGGACACGCCAGGCCAGGGCGGCCAGGAACATGCGGATGTCCCTCGCGGTCTCGAACAGCGTCCGGCGCGCAATCCCCCTGTTGAAGACGTGGTGCCATGCCCCGGGCTCGTCCCTGCGCGTCCTCCTCGGCATTCCGGTCGGCCCTCCGTGAGCCCATGAAGCGGAGATGCCGACCCGGGTACATCCGCGGCCCGGACGCCGCGAAAATCATAAAAAGGGGACGGGTTCAGTCGTAAAGCCTCTCCTCCTCGGTGACGGGGCTCCGGCAGGCGCCCCCGGAGCAGACGTAGGCGGCGGGCTTCCCGTCCACGGGGCCGTGGGCCGCGGTCCAGGGGAGGAGGGACGCGATCTCCCGCCCCGCGGCGTCCTCCGTCCGCCGCAGGACGACGGTGCGCGGGAGGAACCGCCGCGACAGGGAGCGCTCCAGCGCCCGGAACCCCTCCGACGCGGGGTCCCCGGTCAGCACCACCTCCCGCGCCGGGCCGAGGTCGAAGTCGAGCGCCATGAGGAGGGAGGGGGCCCCCATGGGGAGCCGGTCGAGGGAGCCGGACAGCGCCCGGAGCACCTCCCGCCCCCGCTCCGAGAACCCGGGGTCGGCCGTGATCGCCCCGAGCCGCAGCAGGAGGAGGGCCGCCGCGCTGTTCCCCGAGGGCACGGCCCAGTCGTCGCTCTCCCGCGTGCGGGCGAGGAGGTCCACCCCCCCCGCCGGCGCGTCGAAGAAGGCCCCGCCCGCGGGGTCCCCGAAGAGGGCCGGGATCTCCCGCGCGAGATCCATGGCCGCCCGCAGCCGCGCCGGCTCCCCCGTCGCCTCGAAGAGGTCCAGCAGCCCCCGCCCGAGGAAGGCGTGGTCCTCGAGGAACCCGGGCCCGCTGCAGCGCCCCTCCCGGAGGGAGCGCTGGAGCCGTCCCCCCGGCCGCATCCGCCCGAGGACGAAGTCCGCCGCCCGCCCCGCCGCCGCGAGGAAGCGCTCCTCCCCGAACGCCCGCCCCGCCTTCGCCAGCGCGGAGATCGCCAGCCCGTTCCACCCCGCCAGCACCTTGTCGTCGCGGTGGGGGCGCACCCGCCCCGCGCGCACCGCGAGCAGCCGCTCCCGCCAGCCCGCGATCCGCCGGTCGAGGTCGGCTTCCGCGAGCCCCGCCTCCGCCGCCAGCGCCGGCCGCGCCGCCGGCAGGTGGAGGATGTTCCCGCCCTCGGGCGCCTCCTCCGCCTCCCCGTGGAAGTTCCCGCCGTCGACGGCCCCGAAGACGCGCGCCGCGAGCGCCCCCTCCACCTCCCCGAGGACCGCCCGCAGCTCCGCCGTCGTCCAGAGGTAGAACTTCCCCTCCACCCCCTCGCTGTCGGCGTCCTCGGCGCTGAAGATCCCGCCCTCCGGGTGGGCCATGTCCCGCAGGAGGTAGTCCAGCGCCTCCCGCGCCGCCCGCGCGAGCTCCTCCTCGCCGGAGACCTGCCACCCCTCGACCAGCGCCTCGACGAGGAGCGCCTGGTCGTAGAGCATCTTCTCGAAGTGGGGGACGAGCCACCGCCCGTCCGTGGAGTAGCGGTGGAAGCCGCCGCCCACCTGGTCGTGGATCCCGCCGCGGACGATCGCCCGCAGCGTCGCCAGGGCCATCTCCCGGCCCTCCTCCATGCCCTTCCTCTCCGCGGCGCGCAGCAGGAAGGAGAGGGAGTGGGCGCGGGGGAACTTCGGCGCCTCCCCGAAGCCGCCCCGCGCGGCGTCGTACCGGCCGCGGAACTGCCGCACCGCCGCCGCGAGCGTCGCCTCGCCGAGGACCGCCGCCTCCGGCGGCGCGAAGGCCCCCTTCACGAAGGCCTCGATCTCCGCGCCCGCCCGCCCCACGTCCTCCCGCCGCTCCCTCCAGGCGGAGAGGACCTTCCGGAGCACCGTGGGGAACCCGGGCCGCCCCCAGCGGTCCTCCGGGGGGAAGTAGGTCCCGAGGAAGAAGGGGCGCCGCTCCCCGTCGAGGAAGGCGGAGAGGGGCCAGCCGCCCCCCTGGCCCGTCGCCTGCACGGCGGTCATGTAGATCGCGTCCACGTCCGGGCGCTCCTCGCGGTCCACCTTGATGGAGACGAAGTGCGCGTTCAGGAGGTCGGCGATCTCCGTGTCTTCGAAGGACTCCCTCTCCATGACGTGGCACCAGTGGCAGGTGGAGTACCCGATGGAGAGGAAGATCGGCCGGTCCTCCCGGCGCGCCCTCTCGAAGGCCTCCTCGCCCCAGGGGTACCAGTCCACGGGGTTGCGGGCGTGCTGGAGGAGGTAGGGGGAGGTCTCCTTCGCGAGGCGGTTGGCGGGGTGCATCCGCCGGAGGATACCCGCGGGCGCCGTCATCCGGAGAGTCGGGCGTCCCCCTCGTCCCCGTACCGCGCGAGGTACCCCTTCATGCGGAGCTTGCGCAGGGTGGAGGCGGTGCTCATGTAGCGGACGGTCCCGAAGACCGGACGCTCGGGAAACCAGGGCCGGTCGAAGCGGCCGAGGCACCAGAGGATGCCCGAGTAGGAGTTCGGGTCCCGGCCGTCCAGCGCGTAGCGGTTGTTGAGCTCCACCATCGCGGCCAGCGCCTCGCGCGGCCCCTCCGACCACCCGAGGATCCGCTTCCCCCAGAGCATGCGGAGGTAGTTGTGCATGCGCCCCTCCCGCAGGAGCTGCCGCTGGGCGGCGTTCCACACCGGGTCGGAGGTGCGGGCCGCCGCGAGGTCATCGAGACCGTAGGTCTCCACCCGGGGGTCCCCGGCGTGGGCCTCGAGCGTCGCCCGCGCCCAGTCCGGGAGGGACTCGAAGCGGTCGTAGTCGGCGGGCCGGTGGAAGGAGAAGAGGTGGCCGAGCTCCCGCCAGGTGACCACCTCGTCGAGGAAGGACTCCGCCGCCGGGGACATCCCCCACCAGCCCTCCTTCGAACCCGCGGTGGAGCCGCCGAGGCGGTCGGGGCTCCACCCCTCGGCCTCCGCCACGGCGTCGAGGACCTCGTGCACGGAGAGGTGCCCGAAGTGGAGCCAGGGGGAGAGCCCGCTGGCGGCGTCCCCGTCGGGGTGGTTCCGCCCCCGGCCGTAGCGGGGGAGGCGATCCCGGACGAAGGACCGCAGCGCCTTCCGCGCCGCCCCGGCGCCGCCGCGGAGGTCCACGGCCCCGACGGAGCGATCCACCGCGACTCCGCGGAGGTCCCCCGCGAGGAGCGCCGGTCCCGCCGCCGGCCAGCGCCGCCCGATCCCCGCGGGGAGGGCCCGGAGCGGGGGGAGGTCCCTCCCGGCGAGCGGATCCTCGGCGGGCCCCTCCCCGAGGTGGGGGGGGAGCTCCCGCTGGAGGAACCGGCGCAGGGCGTGGGCCGTCGGGAAGGCCCGGCCGAGGGAGAGCGGGAGGAGGCCGTTCCCGTCCACCGCCTCCATCCGCACGCCCACCCGCGCCGCCGCCGCGGCGGCCATGGCCGGGTGGAAGAAGCAGGGCCAGTCGTCGGTCGTCACCGCGCAGGCCTCCGCCGCCAGCGCCTCCAGCAGCCCCCGCCCCGCCCCGGGGGCCGGCTCCACGTAGGGGTGGTACCGGACCGGCCCCCCCTCCAGGGCCCGCCCGTTCTCCGCCATCCCGTCGAGGACGAAGCGGTGGAAGCGCTCGCTCGCCCAGGGGTGGTCGCAGCGCAGGGCCTCCAGCACGAGGAGGGGCCGGCGCAGCTCCGACGCCAGCTCCGCCGCCCGCTGGAGGGCGAAGTTCCGCCGCGTCCTGCGGAAGGCGGTCATCCAGTGGAGGACGTACCGCCCCTCCGGCCGGAGGGGGTGCCCGTTGAGGAGGCGGATCCGCGCGGCGGGAACGGGGGCGGGGGCGCGGGCCATGGCCCCTCTCTACCGCGGCGGCGGCGGCGGGCCGGAGGAACCCTCTCCCCCCGGGGCGGGGGGGCCGGCGGAGGGAGCCCCGCGCGGGGGGCCCCGCCGGGCGGGGGAGGCGGCGCGGAGGGCGGGCGGACCGCTCCGGAGGCCCCTCGTCGCCCTCGGCGCCGTCTCCCTCCTCGCGGCGGGGGGCCTCCTCGCGGGGGCGCTCCTCCAGCGGGACCGCTCGGGCGCGGAGGCGCGGGCGCTGGGCCTCCGGCTGCGGGAGATCCACGGGGGCGGGGACCCGGGCCCCGCCGTCGCCACCTTCGGCGAGCCCCGGGTCGCCTGGTACGCCGGGGGCGGGGACGTGCGCCTGCTGCGCCGCTTCGGCCGCAGGCCCGGGGCGCCCCCGTCGGAGCCGGCGGAGCGGGCGGCGGCGCTGCGGTGGTTCCTGCAGGGGGCGGAGGCGCCGGACTACGTCGTCCTGCGGCGCGACGACGACCGCGTCCCGCCGGGGATCCCCGGGGAGGCGGCGGGGCCGCCGGTCGCGGAGGAGGGGGCCCTGCGGGCCTTCAGGGCGGCGGCGATCCGGTAGGGGGCAGGGGCCCGCTCCCGGGCTCCTCCCCTCGAGGAAGGTCCGGATCCTCCCTCGCCCCCGGGGTGGCGGGAACGGGTCGGGTGCCGTGCGTCGGGGGTCCCGCCGCCTACTTCCCCGCCGGCTTCCTCCGGAGCTTCGCGTCCCGCCGCTCCTCCTCGAGCCTCCGGATGTACTCCGTCGCCTCCCTGCGGGCCTCGGGGTCGTCGGGGGAGAGCCTCGCGTAGGCCCTCCACTCCTCGATGGCCCTGTCGTAGTCCACGAACCCCTCGGTGGTGCTGTGGAAGATCGCCAGCGACCGGCGGGCGTCGGGGAAGTCGGGGTCCGCGAGGACCGCGAGGCGGTAGCAGCGCAGCTCCTCGTGCGGGTCGGGCTTGCGCGTCCCGGCCTCCATGGAGAGGCAGTAGCCGAGGTTGTTCAGGGCCTCGGCGTGGGTGGGGGCGAGCTCCACCGCGCGGCGGAACTCCGCCTCCGCCTCGGCGATCCGGCCGCGGGCGACGAGCACGGTGCCGAGGTTGTAGTGGGCGAAGGCGGCGTCGGGGCGCAGTTCCAGCTCCTTGCGGAAGGCCTGCTCGGCGCGGTCGAGGAGCTTCGGCTCGTCCCCGGACTGCACGGCGAGGAAGTGGAGCGAGAGGCCGAGGTTGTCCCACGCCTGGGGGAAGGCGGCGCGGGCGTTGGTCGCCCGGGTGAAGTAGCCCTCGGCCTTGCGGAACTCCTTGCGGAGCAGGTGGCAGACGCCGAGGTTGTTGAGGACGTCGGGGTCCTCGGGCCGCATCTCCAGCGCCTTCTCCAGCGAGGTGCGGGCGAGCTCCAGGTCCCCCTTGCGGAGGCCGAGGAGGGCGAGGTTGAAGTGGGCCTCGGCGCGGGCGCCGGGGGCGGCCGCCGCCGCGCGGAGCTGGGTCTCCGCCTCGCGGTCGTCGCCGCGGTCGAGCGCGAGGGCGCCGAGGTTGATCTTCGGCGAGAGGTAGGAGGGATCGGCCTTCGCCGCGGCCACGAAGTGCTCCATGGCCTCGGGCCCGCGGCCGGAGTCGTAGAGGAGGGCGCCGAGGTTGTTGTGGGCCCGGGCGTGGCGGGGGTCCTTCTCGAGGGCGGCGCGGAAGGCGGCCTCCGCCTCGGGCTTCCCCCCGGTCCTCTCCAGGATCACGCCGCGGTTGTTGTGGGCCGCGGCGAAGGCGGGATCGAGCTCCAGGGCCCGCCCGAACTGGCGGAAGGCCCCGTCGACGTCCCCCGTGGCGTAGAGCGCGCAGCCGAGGTTGTTGGCGGCCCGGGCGTCCCGGGGCGCGGCGTTGACCGCCTCGAGCAGGTGGGGGAGCGCCTCCTTCGAGCGGCCGGCCTCGTGGAGGGCCCAGCCGTAGCAGTGGCGGGCGACGGGGTCCGCGGGGGCCTTCTCGTGGGCGGCCCGGGCCGTGTCCACCGCCGCGGCCCGCCGGCCCTCGGCGATCATCCTCTCGATCTCGTCCTCGAGACCCGGTCCCGCCAGCGCCGCTCCCGCCGTCATCGCCAGCACCGCGGCCGCCGCCGCGGCCCGCGCGTGGAATCCTCCGCCTGCCGTCATGGTGTTCTCGCCCTCCCGACGCCTTGCCTGTCGCCGGGGCTCCCCCGGCAGGCCGGATCCTAGCGCACCCCCCCGGGGTCCGGCCCGCGGAACCGGCCTACCCGGGCTCCCGTTTCTTCTCCCGGGAGGGGGGGCCGGGGTGTATTCGGGGGGGATGGACCTCCTCCCCGCCGCGGGCCTGGCCGCGGCCGCCGGGTACCTCCTCGGCTCCGTCCCCTTCTCCTGGATCGCGGTGCGCGCCCTGCGCGGGACCGACCTGCGCAGGGTGGGCAGCGGGAACGTCGGCGCGACCAACGCCTCGCGGGTCCTCGGGAGGGCGTGGTTCCCGGTCCTCTTCGCGCTGGACGCCGGCAAGGGGGCGGGGGCGGTGCTCCTCGCGGAGGGCCTCCGGCCCCCCCTCGAGGGGGGGGCCTGGGTCCCCGTGGCGGCGGCGGTCGGGGCCGTGCTGGGGCACCTCTACCCCCTCTGGCTCGGCGGGCGCGGGGGGAAGGCGGTGGCCACCGGGGCGGGGGTCCTCCTGGCGCTGAGCCCCTGGGCGGCGGCCGCGGGGGGGGCGGGGTTCCTCCTGGCGGCGGGGGCGACCCGCTTCGTCTCCTTCGGGTCCATGGTCGCGGCGGTCACGGCCTGCGGGGCGGAGGTCCTCCTCGGCGCCGGCCGCCCCCCCGCGGAGCGGATCCCCGCGGGCTCCTTCGTCCTGCTGCTGGCCTGCCTCGTGCTCTGGAAGCACGTGCCCAACATGCGCCGCATCGCCGCGGGGACCGAGCCGCGCATCGGCGCCCGCCCCGCCTCCCCTCCCGAGGGGGGGGGAAAGGAGCCCCACCGTGTCTCCTGAGAAGAGACTCCCCGCCCCCCCCGGTCCCGTGGCCGTCGTCGGCGACGGGGGCTGGGGCACGGCGCTGGCCCTGGTCCTCCACGGCAAGGGCGTCGAGGTCCGGCTCTGGAGCCGGGAGCCGGACTACGCCGCCGAGATGGCCCGGACGGCCCGCAACCCGCGCTACCTGCCGGGGGCGATCCTCCCCCGGGGGCTGCTGGTGACGGGGGACGCGGCGGAGGCCTTCGCGGGGGTCTCGCTGGCGGTCTCGGCGGTGCCGACCCAGCACCTGCGCGCCGCCTGGAAGGGGATCGCGGGGGCGCTGCCCGCGGGAGTGCCGATCTGCTCCGTCACCAAGGGGATCGAGAACCGGACCCTGGAGCGGCCCACGGAGATCCTGGCGGAGGTCGCGGGGCGGCGGCGGCTGGCCGTCCTCTCGGGGCCGAGCCACGCCGAGGAGGTGGCGCGGGGGCTGCCGGCGGCGGTGGTCGTGGCCTCCCGATCCCCGGACCTGGCGCTGCGGGTGCAGGACCTCTTCGCGACGGGGCGGTTCCGCGTCTACCGGGTGTCGGACGTCGTCGGCGTGGAGTTCGCCGGGGCGGCGAAGAACGTCGTCGCCCTGGCGGCGGGCATCCTGGACGGGCTCGGCTTCGGGGACAACGCCAAGGCGGCCCTGGTGACGCGGGGCTCCGTGGAGATCGCCCGGCTCGGGATGAGGCTCGGCGCGCGGCGGGCGACCTTCCACGGGCTCGCGGGCATGGGGGACCTGATGGTCACCTGCGCGAGCCGCCACGGGCGCAACCGGGCCGTGGGCGAACGCATCGGGAGGGGGGAGAGCCTGGAGGCGATCCTCGCGGGGATGGAGATGGTGGCCGAGGGCGTGGCGACCACGCGCTCCCTCGTCCCCCTCGCGCGGAGGCTCGGCGTCGAGATGCCCATCGCGGCGGAGGTCCACCGCGTCCTCTTCGAGGGGAAGGACCCCCTCCGCGCTCTCACCGACCTCATGCTCCGCGCCCCGAAGCGGGAGTGAGAGCCGCCATACCGAACCCGACCCAAGTTGGCGAAGAAACCGGGGGATTTTCTGCACTTTCCCGGGGGCTCGATGAGCCCCGGGAAAGTGCAGAGAATCCC
>JAKLKS010000169.1 GCA_023150535.1 Planctomycetota bacterium | reverse complement strand
GAGCGCGAGGTTCACCGCCGTCGGGCGGGCGTGTTCCAGGAGGAGCGTCTCCTCCCCTAGCGCCGTCTCCGCCGCCGCGAGGTCCCGGTCCCGGAGGCGCCGCTGGGCCGCCAGCACCACCCCGTAGGCCCCGGCCACTCCCAGCGCGGGGGCCCCGCGGACCGCGAGGCGGCGGACGGCGTCCACGAGGTCGCGCGTCGTGCGCACCCGCAGGACCGCGACGCGGCGGGGGAGCAGCGTCTGGTCGAGGAGCTCGAGGCGGCCCCTCAGGGCGCCTCCCGACCAGCGCAGCGTCGGCGGGAGGCGGCCCACGGCCTCAGGCCCCGGACCGGGCCGAGGAGCGCCCGCGGACCTTCGCGTTCTTCTCGAGGACGCCGCGGACCATCTGCGTCCGGTGCTCCTCGAGGGCGCTCCGCACCGCGGGGTGGTTGAGGGAGACGATGCGGGCCGCGAGGTAGCCGGCGTTGGAGGCGCCCATCTCGCCCACGGCCAGCGTCCCCACGGGCACCCCCGAGGGCATCTGCACCGTGGCGAGCAGCGCGTCGAGGCCGCCGAGGGGGGAGGCGACGAGGGGGACGCCGAGCACCGGGAGGAGGGTGCGCGCCACGACCGCGCCCGCGAGGTGGGCGGCGCCGCCGGCGGCGCAGACGAAGACCTCCACGCCCGAGGCCTCCGCCTTCCGCACGTAGGCCTCGACCTCGTCGGGGGTGCGGTGGGCGGAGAGGACGCTCACCTCGAAGGGGACGCCGAGGACCTCCAGGGTCTTGAGGCAGCGCTCCATGACCGCGAGGTCGGAGTCGCTCCCCATGAGGATCGCGACGAGGGGGCCGGCGGGCGCGGCGGGCTTCTTCGCCATGGGGGCTCCTGTCTCAGGCCTTCGTCAGGCGCTCGAGGATCTCGCGGTAGCGGGCGGCGGTGCGGTCGATCACGTCGTCGGGGAGCGCGGGCGGCGGGGGGGACTTGTCCCAGGAGGTGGACTCGAGCCAGTCCCGCACGATCTGCTTGTCGAAGGAGGGGGGCGAGGCGCCGGGCTTCCACTCCTCCTTCGGCCAGTAGCGGGAGGAGTCCGGCGTGAGGACCTCGTCGATGAGGGTGAGGTTCCTGGCGGCGTCGGTGCCGAACTCCATCTTGGTGTCGGCCAGGAGGATGCCCCGGGAGGCGGCGTAGGCGGAGGCGGTCTCGAAGACCCTCACCGAGACCTCCCGGAGCCGCTCCGCGTTCCCCTTCCCGACGATGGAGGCCATGCGGGCGAAGTCGATGTTCTCGTCGTGGCCGGAGGCCTCCTTGGTGGCCGGGGTGAAGAGCGTCGAGGGGAGGCGGTCGGCCATGCGGAGGCCCGGGGGGAGGGGGAGGCCGCAGACGGCGCCCGAGGCGCGGTAGTCCTTCCAGCCGCTCCCGATGAGGTAGCCGCGGACGACGCACTCCACGGGGAACACGGTGCACTTCTTCACGAGCATGGTCCGGCCGCGGAGGAGGGAGGCCTGCTTCCGCGCGGGGGCGGGCATGTCGGCGATGTCCGTCGAGATCAGGTGGTTCGGGACGATGGAGCCGAGGCGCGCGAACCAGAACTCCGAGAGGGCGGTGAGCACGGCCCCCTTCCCGGGGATGCCCTCGTGGAAGACGACGTCGAAGGCGCTCAGCCGGTCGGTGGTGACGATGAGGAGGTGCTCGCCCGCGTCGTAGAGGTCGCGGACCTTGCCGCGGCCGAGGAACTTCAGACCCTCGATGCTCGTGGTGAGGACCACGTCCTTCCGGGTGCCCATGGGGGATGCCTCCGCCGTGCCGTCGCCGCACCGGGAATGTACGGTGACCCGGCGGGTGGCGGACACCTTTTCGACACCCGGGGATCTGGGACAATGGGATCGTGCGGCCCGAGGTCCCCGTCCCCGTCCCCGGCTCCAAGAGCGAGACCATCCGCGCGCTGGTCCTCGGGGCCCTCGCCCGGGGGATCACCCGGATCGAGGGGGCGCCTGCCTCCGGGGACGTGCTCGCGGCTGCGGGGGCGCTGCGCGCCCTGGGGATCCGCATCGACGGGGAGCCGGGGGGCGGGGTGCTGCGGGTCCACGGCGCCGCGGGCGTCCTCCCTCCGGGCGACCGGCGCGTCCACTGCGGGGGCTCCGCCACGGCACTCCGCATGCTCGCCTGCGTCGCGGCCCTCCGGGAGGGCCGCACGACTCTCACCGGAGATCCCACCCTTCGCGCCCGGCCGGCCGGCCCCCTCGAGGCCCCTCTCCGGGCGGTCGGGGTCTCGCTGCGGACCGCGGGGGGGCGTCCGCCGCTCGTCGTCGAGGGTGGGCCCGCCCGCGCCCCCGCGGGGGTCGTCCGCGTGGACGCCTCGGGCACCTCGCAGGTGGCGTCGGGGCTCCTGCTCCTCGGGCCGCTCCTTCCCGGAGGGCTCCGGCTGCGCCTGTCGGGACGGGTGGTCTCGGCCCCCTACCTGGAGCTCACGGTCGTGGCGCTCCGCCGGGCGGGGGTGCGGGTCCGGCGGGAGGGGAGCACCCTCCTCGTTCCCGGACGGGTCCCCGCGGCCTGCACCGCCGTCGTCGAGCCCGACTGGTCCTCCGCCGCCTACCCGCTGGTGGCGGCCGCCGTCCGCGGGGTCCGCGTGCGGGTTCCCGGCCTCCGGGCCCGGAGCCTCCAGGCCGACCGCGCGGTGATGGACCTCCTCCGGAGCGCCGGGGCCCGCTGCGGCGTGGACGGGAAGGGCGCCTGGTGCGAGGGGGGCCGGCCGCTCCGCCCCTTCCGCGTCGACCTCGGCGGCTCCCCCGACCTCGCCCCCGCGGCGGCGGCGCTGGCCCTCTTCGCCGACGGGGAGAGCCGGGTCTCCGGCGCCGCCCACCTCCGCGCGAAGGAGAGCGACCGTATCGCCGCCTGCGTGGAGGCGGTGCGCGCGCTCGGCGGGCGGGCGCGGCCCCTGCGGGACGGGTTCGTCGTCCGGGGCGGGGCGCCGGTCCGGGGAACCGTGGACGCCCGCGGCGACCACCGCATCGCGCTCGCCTTCGCGGCGGCCGGGGCGAGGGTGCGGGGAGGGGCCTGCGTTCGGAAGTCCTGGCCCGGGGGGCTCGAGGCGCTCCGGGGGATCGCCCCACCGACCCCGCGGTGAAAAGGTGTCTGACACCTACTTGGTCACCGTATCGTTGCGGGATGGACTTCCAGACCCTCATCTTCGAACTCCAGCGCTACTGGGCGGAGCAGGGCTGCGTCATCCTCCAGCCCCACGACCAGCCCATGGGGGCGGCCACCTTCGCCTGGCCGACCTTCCTCCGCTGCCTGGGGCCCGAGCCCTGGAGGGCCGCCCACGCCCAGCCCTGCCGCCGCCCCACGGACGGCCGCTACGGGGACAACCCCTTCCGGTTCCAGCGCTACTACCAGTTCCAGGTGATCCTCAAGCCGGCCCCGGAGGATTCCCAGGACCTCTACCTCGGGTCCCTGCGCCGGCTCGGCATCGACCTCTCGAGGAGGGACGTGCGCTTCGTGGAGGACGACTGGGAATCCCCGACCCTCGGCGCCACCGGCCTCGGGTGGGAGGTCTGGCTCGACGGCATGGAGGTCACCCAGTACACCTACTTCCAGCGCATGGGGGGCAGGGACCTCGACACCGTCTGCCTGGAGCTGACCTACGGCCTGGAGCGCATCGCCATGGTGCTCCAGGGGAAGGACTCCGCCTTCGACCTCGAGTGGGTCCCCGGGGTCACCTGGGGGGAGGTCTCCCGGCGCAACGAGAGGGAGGCCAGCGCCTACAACTTCGAGCACGCCGACGTCGCCGCGGTGGAGGCGGCCTACCTGGCCGCCGGCCGCGAGTGCACGGCGCTCCTCGCGAGGGGGCTCGTCCTGCCCGCCCACGAGCGGCTCCTCGACGCCTCCCACAACTTCAACCTCCTCGACGCCCGCGGCGTCATCGGGGTGAACCGCAGGGCCGCCCTCATCGGGGAGATCCGGAAGCTCTCCCGGGCCTGCGCCGACGCCTGGCTCGCCGCGGCCGCCTCCCCCGGGAAGGGGGCCGCCGCCGCCCCCGCCGCCCCCGCCCCCGGGGGTGGCGCGTGAGGCTCGCCGCCCTCCCGGCCGCCCTCCTCCTCCTCCTCTCCGCGGCGCTCCCGGCCCCCGCGCAGGAGGCGCCCCCCGGCTCCCTCGACGGCCGCATGCGGCGCCAGGATTCCCTCCTCTCCGCCGGGAAGGCGGCGGAGGCGGAGGCCGCGGACGCGCGGCGGGCCGCGGAGGCCCTGCGCGCCGAGGTGCGGGTCGCCCTCGCCAGGGCCGTGGAGCGCAAGGACGCCGCCTCCGGGCGGCGGGAGGCGGCGGAGAGGGTCCGCACCGACGGGGACCGCAACCTCCAGCTCGCCCGGGTCGAGATGGAGAACTGCCGCGGGCGGCGCGAGGAATCCCTCCGCACCGCCTCCACGGCCCGCGCCGAGGCGGAGCTCGCCCGGGAGCGCCGCGAGAAGTCGATCCGCGACCTCGCCCGGGCCCGGGAGCAGGCCGGGGAGGCGGCGGCCGCGCTGGAGGAGGCCCGCCGCGGCGTGGCGGCGCTGGACGGGGAGTTCCGCGGCTACCGGGACGCGCTGGAGGGGTTCCGGCTCCGGGAGAGCGAATCGCGCATGCGCCTGGAGAGCCTCCTCGACCGGATGCGGGAGGAGGTCCGGGTGGACCTCGCCGCGCTCCACGAGGAGAGGGCGGCGGCGGCGGCGGCCGAGGAGGCGGGCGGCGCCGAGGACCTCGTGGTGGACGACGGCGAGGTCGCGGGGGCGGCGGCGGCACCGGCCCTGGAGACGGCGGTCGAGGACGGGGGCCCGGCGGCGGCTCCCGCGGGGGAGGCCGCGGCCGGCTCCCCCGCGGCGGAGGCGGCGCCCGCCGATCCGGCGGCCCCCTTCGACCCCGACGCGGCGGAGGCGGAGATCCAGGAGCTGCGCCTCAAGATGGAGCGGATGGGCAACGTGAACCTCGAGGCGCTCGACCAGATCGGCGAGGTGGAGAAGCAGGCCCTCGACCTGCGGGCGCAGGAGCAGGACCTCGCGAAGGCGCGGGAGGAGCTCCTGGAGGCGCTGCGGCTCCTCAACAAGCAGTCCCGGGAGCGGTTCCGGGAGACCTTCGAGGAGATCCGGGGCCACTTCCACGAGACCTTCCGGCGGCTCTTCGGCGGGGGGAAGGCGGACATCTACCTCTCCGAGGGGGAGGACGTGCTGGAGTCCGGCGTCGAGATCGTGGCCCGGCCGCCGGGGAAGGAGCTGCGGTCGATCTCGCTGCTCTCCGGCGGGGAGCGGACGATGACGGCCGTGGCGCTGCTCTTCGCGGTCTACAAGGCGCGGCCGAGCCCGTTCTGCGTGCTGGACGAGGTGGACGCGGCGCTCGACGAGTCCAACGTGGGGCGGTTCACGGGGATGCTGCGGGAGTTCCTCGGGGGGAGCCAGTTCATCGTCATCACGCACAACAAGCGGACGATGACCATGTGCGACCGGCTCTACGGGATCTCCATGGCGGAGCCGGGGGTGTCGTCGCGGGTGCTCCTGGAGCTCGACAAGATCGCGGAGCCGGAGGCGGTGGAGGCGGCCTAGGGGGGAGGCGGGTTCACAATGTGAACCACAGCCCCCGTCTTGCCTCCCGGGGCGGTCCGCGGCAGGATCCCCCGGGGAGGGCCGACCGTGGACGGGGACCGGGGACGCCGGAAGCGCAGGATCGCCGCCGGACTCCTCGTACTGCTCCTCCTCGTGTGGCTCCTCCTCCGCGGCGGGCCCGCCCCCGGCCCCCGGGCCCTCCCGCGGCCGGGACCCGTCCCGCGGGACCCGCCCGCCGCCCCCGCGCCCGCCGCGGCGGAGGACGTGGACCCCCTTCCGCACCCCGCCGCCCTGCCGGCCCCCGCCGCTGAGTCCCTCCTCGACGGGGACCCCGATCCCGCCGCCGTCCCCCTTTCCGTCGTCGTCCTGGACGGCAGGACCGGGCAGCCGCTCCCGGGCTGCTCCCTCGTCCTCCCCGCCGGGGAGGGCAGGCGGTACCGCCTGCGGCCCGAGGGGACCCGCCACCACCTCGCCGCCTCCCCGCTCCGGAGGGGGACGGAGGCCGTCGGAGGCTTCGAGGTCTCCCTGCCGCCGGGCTTCCTGGCGGCCGATCCCGGCCTCCTCTGGTGGGGCGGGTCCGTCATCGCCCCCGGGGCCGCCGCGGTGGAGGTCCGCCTCGTCGCCTGGCCCGAGGCCCGCGCGACGGTCCGCGTGGAGGAGGCCGACGGGAGCCCGGCGGCGGGGGCCGACCCCGGGTGGCGCTCCGGCACGAGGGCGGGCGGAAGCCTCCCGACCGACGCCCGCGGCGAGGCGCTCCTCCGCGGCATCCCCTCCATCCCGGGCGAACCCCTGCGCGTGCACGCCGGCCTCGGGACTCGATTCACCGAAGGGACCCTCCTCCTGCCCGCGGAACCCGCGGAGGAGGCGCGCCTCACCCTGGTCCTGCCGGGTCCCTCGCCGGAGGAGGAGGAGGCCTCCCTCCCCGCGGGCGCGGAGGCCGCGGCTGCGCCGGAGGCGGAGGATCGCGGGCCGCCCGCGCGTCCCCGCCCCCCGGTGCCCGCTCCCGGCTCCCTCGTCGTCCGCGTCCTCCGCGCGGACGGGGCGCCCGCCCCCGGCCTCTCCGTGTACGCGGCCGGCCGGGAGGCCTTCACCGATCCGGGGGGGAGGGCCCTGTTCCCCGCCGTCCCGGCGGGCCGCCACCATGTCCTGTCGGGCGGGATCGGGATCCTCGTCGAGAGGGGCGAGGTGGAGGTCCGCCCGGGGGAGGAGGCGATCCTGGACCTGCGGGAGACTCCCCTCACCGACTTCGAGGCGACCGTCCTCGACGAGCGGGGGCTCCTGGTCCCCGGCGTCTCCCTGTCCCTGGAGTTCGCGCAGGGCGGTCGCCACTTCGTCATGGAGGGGGGAACCCAGGTGATCGGCCTCCTCACGGGGCCCGACGGCCGCTGCCGCCTCCCCGGCGTTCCCGTCCACGGGGCCTGGCTCCGGGCCGCCCTGGGATCGAGGCGGGCCATGGTCGCCCTCGAGGGCGGGGGGGCCGTGGAGGTCCGGCTGCCCCCGGCGGGGGGGCCCGCCCCCGCGGAGGAGGAGGGGGGGGAGGAGGGGCCGCGCTGACCCTCCCCAGGTGTATCATCTACTGATACATTAGCGCCCGCACCGCCCCCGCGAAGTCCTCCACCGTCGCGTCCGCCCGCTCCGCCTCCGTCCGCGGCTCGAGCCAGCGGTGCTCCCCCCGCCGGATCCGCACGGTCCGCATCCCGAGCCCCTTCCCCGCCGCGATCTCCGCGTCGGGGCGGTCCCCGACGGCCGCGCACTCCCGAGGGTCGAGCCCCTCCTCCCCGAGGAGGTCCCGGAAGGCCCGCCCCTTGTCCGCCGCCGCCCCGAGGGGCTCGTAGTGGATGCGGTCCACGAGGGCCGCCACCCCCGTCGCCCGCACCTTCGCCTCCTGCGTCCCCACGTCCCCGAAGGTGACGAGGAGGAGGCGCACCCCGCGGGCCCGGAGGTCCCGCAGCGCCGCCTCGACGCCGTCCATGAGCGGCATCCGCTCCGGCACCGCGCGCCGGAAGAAGGCCGCCCACCCGGCGAACCCCACCGCCACGGGGTCCCGGCCCGCCTCCGCCGCCAGCGCCTCGAAGGGGTTCTCCCCGGGCCGCTCCCGCGCCATCCGCTCGAGCCCCGCCGCCGCCTCCGCCGCCGTCCCGGGGAGGCCCGCCGCCACCATGGCCGCCCCCGCCTCGAGCCGCGCCGGCCCGAGCAGCAGCCCCGCGGTGTCGAGCAGCGTGTCGTCGAGATCGAGGAAGAGCGCCCGCGGCGGGGACGGGCTCACGACACCCTCCGCACCCGCACCCCCTCGACGTCGGGCGCCGCGGGGAGGATCGTCGCTCCCCGGGCGCGCAGCGCTGCCTCCACGGGCTCCCGCCGCCCCTCGTCGCGGAGGAGGAAGACCATGGACCCGCCGCCCCCCGCGCCGCAGGGCCGGCCGCCGAGGGCCCCGGCCCGGCGCGCCGCCCGCGCGAGGTCGAGCGTCCTCTCCGTGTGGAAGCCCGGGAAGAGGCGCCGCCGCGCCCGGGAATCCCGCTCCATCCCGCCCGCCACCCCCTCGAGGTCCCGCCGCAGCAGCGCCGCCCGCACCTCCCTCGCCGCCGCCGCCACCTCCCCGAAGCCGCGCACCACGCCGCGGTCCCCGTCGAGGAACCCCTTCACCACGCGCCAGTTGTTCTCCGCGCTGGAGTGGGAGACCCCGGTGTAGGCGAGGACGAGCCGCCGCGCGAGGCGGGCGGGGGAGACCGGGAGCGCCTCCCGTCGCACGCCGTGGAGCCCGAAGTGCCAGGCGGAGAGCCCCCCGAAGGCCGAGGCGAGGTGGTCCTGGGTGCCGGGGGGGACCCGGATCACGCGGCCCTCCATGTTGCTCGCGAGGAGCGCGAGCCCGTGGTGGAGGGAGGCCGACCCGGAGTGGCCCGAGAGGGCGGCCAGCAGCGCCACGGCCAGCGCCGAGGAGCCCCCGAGGCCGGAGCCCGGGGGCACGCCGGATTCCGTCTCGATGGAGGCCCCCGAGCGCGGCGAGGCGCGGAGCGCCTCGGCGGCGAGACGGTGCTTCGCCCGCCGCAGGCAGTCCGCGAGGGAGGGGAACCGCTCCTCCGTCCCGTGGTCGAGGGAGCGGAGCAGGAACCGGCCCCGGGGCGCGGGGGAGACCCGGGCCCGGGCCGGGAGCGCGAGCGCCATGTTCACCGTCACCGGCTCCTCGAGGAGCAGGTAGACCGGCCAGATGTCCAGCGTCCCGCCGGCGAGGTCCACGCGCGTCGGGGCGACCGCCTCGTAGGTTTCCATGGGCCGGAATCTACCCGCGAGACCGGACCTGAACCTGATCAGTACCGAACCCGACCCGAAATCGTCTGATCAGTACCGAACCCGACCCGAAATCGTCAGACTGACGGAAACGGGTCGGGTTTCTATGAGAAGGCCAATCCCTGCAAGTCCTTTCCGGCGTCCTCTGGCCGCCTTGGCGGCCCGG
>JAKLKS010000168.1 GCA_023150535.1 Planctomycetota bacterium | reverse complement strand
CAGAGCGACCGCCCTACCGGACGGACGCTACTGCGTCGGAGGGACTGGCCTTCTCATCCCATCTCGGTACTGATCAGTGGAGGGTGACGGAAACGGGTCGGGTTTGGTACTGATCGGCTGGTCGGGTTCGGTGCTGCCGCCGCTGCTGCTTTGTGCCGGGTTCGGTATCCGCCGTCCTGCGGTAGACTGGGGTCCAAGGAGGTCCCTTCCCATGAACCGCGCGATCCGGACCCTTGCCTTCGCCGCCGGCCTCGCCCTGCCCGCCGCCGCCCTCGCCGACACCATCTCGGTCCCCGGGGACTTCGAATCCATCTCCGATGCCGTGGAGGCCGCCGCCGCGGGGGACGTGATCCTCGTGGCGAAGGGGACCTACCCCGAATCCGTCCTCGTGGCCGGCAAGCAGGACATCGAGATCCGCGGCAAGGGGAACCCCGTGATCCAGGCCCCCGATGGCCAGGCGGGCATCACCTTCCAGGGCTCCCGGGGGATCCTCCTCACCGGGTTCACGGTGGAGGGAGGGGAGCCCGGCCTGCGCATCACCGGCGGGCAGGACCTCGTCCTCTCGAAGATCACCGTCGTCGGGGCCGTGGGCGGGGGCTTCCTCTTCTCCGGGGGCCGCAACCTGGAGGTCACCTCCTGCCGCGTGGAGGGCGCCGGGGGCGCCGGCATGTCCTTCGAGGCGCCGGTGAAGCTCGTCCTCGCGAAGTGCGTCGTGGAGGGGGCGGAGGCCGACGGCATCTTCGTCACCGGCGCCGCGGCCGGCCCCGACGGGGGGGACGCGGCCGTCCTCACGGGGAACTCCGTCTCCGGGACGGTGGGCGCGGGGATCTCCTACGTCGGCGGCCGGGTCCTCCTCGAGAAGTCGAAGGTGGCCGACGTCGAGGGGGACGGCATCACGGTGCTGACCGACGAGGGCGCGGGCGCCACCGTCTCGAAGAACCGGGTGGACCGCCCGGGCGGCGCCGGCATCCGGACCGAGGGGGACGGGGCCGCCGTCGTGAAGAACAGGGTCTCCGGCGCGGGCTCCAACGGGTTCTCCGTCCAGGGCTCCGGGGCCCTCCTCGAGAAGAACCAGGCGACCACCGGCACCGTCGGTTTCGCGCTGGCGGGCTCCGGGGAACACGTGGCCGCGAAGAACAAGGTGAAGACCACCTCCGGGAACGCCTTCAACGTCACCTCCCCGGGGAACACGCTGGAGGGGAACGCCGCCACCGCCCCCGGGGGGGACGGGTTCTTCGTCACCACCTCCGGGAACACCTTCACCGCCAACAAGGCGAAGGGGGCCGGCGGCGCGGGGCTCCACTCCCTGCAGTCGGCGGAGGCCAACACCTTCGACCGGAACAGGTTCGGCACGGAGCAGTTCCCCGAGTAGGGGCCGGAGTTCCTCCCGCCGCGGGCCGGGGACCCCCATGATCGGGGGGCGGGCCCCCGGGCGGGGCCCCCGAGGAGGCGCGTGAGGTTCCCCCCCGTCGCCGCGGCCGCCGTCCTCGCCGCAGCCCTCGCCGCCTCCCTCGCGGCGGGCTGCGGCGTGACCCGCTCCCTCACGGCGACCGACCTGCGCGTCGGCGTCGCGACGGGGTTCCCCCCCGTCGTCTACGAGGAGGGGGGGGAGCTGCGCGGCCTCGAGATCGACCTCGCGCGGGCGCTGGCGGCGGAGCTCAACCTGCGGATCGAGTTCGTGCGGATGGAGTTCCCCCGGCTCATCCCGGCGCTGGTCCGCGGGGACATCGACGTCGTCATGTCCGGCATGTCGGCCACGGCGGAGCGCGCGCGCACCGTCTCCTTCACCCGCCCCTGGCTCCGGGCGGGGCAGAGGGCCCTCCTCCGGGCGGTGGACGCGCCGGGCCTCGGCACCCTCCCCCGGCTCCTCGCCGCCCGCTCCGCGGTCGGCTTCGAGGCGGGCACGACGGGGGAGATGTTCTGCCGCGCCCGCCTCCGCAACGCCCGCCTCCTCCCCTTCCCCACGGCGGAGGCCGGCATCGCGGCCCTCCGCGCGGGCGACGTGGACTGGTTCGTCCACGACGCGCCGACCGCCTGGGCCGCCGCCTCCGGCCCCCTCGCGGCGGAGCTGGCGGTCCTGCCCGAGCCCCTGACGGAGGAGCACTTCGCCTGGGCGGTCCGCCCCTGGGAGGACGAGCTGCGCGAGCGGCTGGACGCCGTCCTGCTGGAGTGGGAGGAGGACGGCACCCTGCGGCGGATCCTCGAGGCCCGCCTCGGCCCGGGGGCGGGGGACCGCTGACCGTGGGGGAGGCGGAGGAGATCGTCCGCCGCCTCGGGCTCGCCCCCCTGCCCCGGGAGGGGGGCTTCTTCCGGGAGACCTGGCGGAGCGCGGCCACGGTGGCGACCCCCCGCGGCCCGCGGCCCCTCGGCACCGCCATCCTCTACCTCCTCGCGCCGGGGACGGTCTCCGCCCTCCACCGCCTGCCCGGGGAGGAGGCCTGGTTCTTCCAGGGGGGGGATCCGGTGGAGATGCTCCTCCTCCATCCCGGGGGGCGGATCGAGGAGCCGGTGCTCGGGCCGGACGGAGCGGCGGGGGAGCGGTGGCAGCAGGTCGTCCCCGGGGGGTGCTGGCAGGGGGCGCGCCTGCGGGCGGGGGGGCGGTGGGCGCTCCTCGGCACCGCCATGGCGCCGGGCTTCGACGTCGCCGACTGGGAGGGAGGCGAGGCGGAGACCCTCGCCGCGGGGTGGCCCGCGGCGGCGGACCGGATCCGGGCGCTGGCGGCGGACGGGAGGCCGGGGTGACCGCGGGGGGACGGGCGGCGGCGGCCCTGCTCCTCGCCGGGATCCTCGCCGGCGCCTGGCTCCTCCTCGACGGGGGGGAGGAGGCCCGTCCCATCGCCGGGGCCCCGCCGCCCGCGGCCGCCGCTCCCCCGGCCCCGTCGGAGGGGAGGGCGCTCGCCCCCGTGGACCTCTTCGGCTTCGGCGGGGAGGGGCCGGCGGGGAGGAGGAGCGGCCCGGGGGGACCGGGAGCCCGCTCCGGCGAGGGGGAGGGAGGGGGCGCAGGGAGCGGAGCGGGAGTCACCGGCGCCGCCCCGGGCGCGGGAGGCGCGGCTCTCCCCACCGGCGCCGCCGCGGAGGAGGGCGCGGCCGCCCCTCCCGTGCCGCGGGGTGCCGTCGCGGGCACGGTCCACGGCCGCCTCGGGGAGCCCGCCGGGGGGATCACCCTCGAGGCGAGGACCCTGCCCCGCTGGGAGAAGGCGGGGGAGGCGCGGGCCGACGGCGCGGGCCGGTTTTCCCTCGCCGGTCTTCCCGCGGGGGTCGTCGTCCTCGAGCGGAGCGGGGGCGCCGCGGGGCGGCGCGGGGAATCCCTCCTCACCGTGGAGGTCCCCGCCGACGGAGCGGCCGAGGTCGCCCTCGGGGGCCCCGTGACGCTGGAGGGCCGCTCCGCCCGGCCCGACGGCCGGCCCGCCGCCTTCGTGGCCGCGGTGCCCATGGAGAGCCTCTCCGATCCGCTGGCCTCCATCGGGGACCTCATCGCGCTCCGCATCGCCGGCATCCGCGTGGTCTTCCCCGGCGAGGACGGCGCCTTCGGGTTCGAGGGGCTCCCGCCCGGGGAGTGGCTCGTCGGGAACGAACTCTCCTTCGAGGTGATCCGCCTCCGGGAGGGGACCGAGGGGCCGGTCCGCCTCGACCTCCCGCCGCGCTTCCTCGCCGGGCGCATCCTCCCCGAGGCGCCGCTCGACCCGGCGCGGACCGCGGTGACGGCGATCCCCGCGGGGGCGCTGGAGGCGGCCCTCCGCGGGGACCGCCGCCGCATGCTGGACGTCGTGCTGGCGGCCTGGCGCGGCCAGCCCTTCGACCTGCCGGCCACGGGGGAGTTCCTCCTCCTCGCCCCCGGGGAGGGGCGCTTCTCCCTCTTCGTCCACGCCCCCGGCGCCGCGGCCGAGGGGCCCGCGGCGGCGGAGGCGCAGGAGGGGACCCTCCCGGGCACCGCGACGATCCCGCTCCACCCCGCGGCGCGGGTCCTGGTGACGGTCCCCGACCCCTCGGCCGGGGAGTACGCGGCCGTGGCGGCGCGGGACGAGGCCGGCGCCGTCGCCGCCTTCCGCGCGGCGCCGCTCCCGGTGGAGATGGCGCTCCCCGCGGGGCTCTGGCGGCTGGAGATCCTCCGGGGCGGGGGCCGGCGGTTCACGAGGGAGGTGGTCGTCCCGGCCTCGGGCGAGGTCACGCTGGCGGTCCCGGCGGAGGGCGAGTGAGGACCCCCGGCGGCCCCGACCCGCGGCCCGCGCCCCATCCCCACCCCGCGGCGGCGGAGGAGGCGGTCCTCCGGGCCGCCTGCGAGGAGAGCCGCACCCGCGGCTCCGGCCCCGGGGGCCAGCACCGGAACAAGGTGGAGACGAAGATCGTCCTCCGCCACCGCGCCACGGGCCTCGCCTCCCGGGCCGGGGAGCGGCGGAGCCAGGAGGAGAACCGCTCCGTGGCGCTGCGGCGGATGCGGCTCGCGCTGGCGGTGGGGGTGCGGTGCGCGTCGGGGCCCCCCTCGCCGCTGTGGCGCTCGAGGCTGCGGGAGGGGCGCATCTCCTGCAACCCCGACCACGCCGACTTCCCCGCCCTCCTGGCCGAGGCCCTCGACGCGCTCGCCGCCGCGGGCTGGGAGCCGCGGCCGGCCGCGGAAGCGCTCGGCTGCTCCCCGACGCAGCTGCTGCGGCTCGTCGCCGACCACGGCCCGGCCCGCCTCCTCCTCGACGGCGAGCGGGAGGCGAGAGGGCTGAGGCGCCTCCACTAGCGGCCGGGTATCCTCCCGCCCATGGCCCCCGCCCTCGCGGCGCTCCTCCTGGCCTGCCAGGCCTCCGGCGCCGGTCCCCCCGACGCGGGCCTCACCGACCTCGACCGGCGCGTCGCCGCGGCCCTCTCCGCCACCCTCGACCGCGCCCCGATCCTCGTCCACTACGACCCCGCGGCCCTCTCCGAGGGCTGGGCCGCCCGGGAGGGGGACCGCGCCCTCGGGGCGCTGCGGCTCCTCGAGGCCCGCCTCGACCTCCGGTGGGAGGGGACCGCCCACCTCTTCCTCCACCGGGACGAGGAGTCCTTCCGCGCCGCCACGGGCGCCCCCGGGGAGTGGGCCGCCTTCGCCACGGGGACCGCGAGCATCCACCTGCCCCGCGGCGCCCCGGTCGTCCACGAGATGACCCACCTCCTCGCCCACCGCATCCCCGGCGCGGCGGGGCGCGACCCGGGCGGGCTCCTGCGCGAGGGTCTCGCCGCCGCCATGGAGGGGGAGGACCACGGGGTCGAGGTCCTCTCCTGGGCGGCGGTCTACGCGCGGCTGGGGCTCCTCCCCCGCCTCGCCGACCTCCGCGACCGCTGGCCCTCGGCGCCGCCGGCCTCCGGTCCCCACGCCTACCACGTCGCGGGCGCCTTCGTCGCCTGGCTGCTCGAGGTGCAGGGGCCGGCGAAGGTGAAGGAGGTCTACGCGGCGCCGGATCGCGCCGAGGAGATCCTCGGCTCCCGCTGGGAGGGGCTGGAGGAGGCCTTCGCCGCCCGCCTCCTCGAGCGGCCCGTGGGCGAGGGGGACGAGGCGAGGGTCCGCCGCGGGCTCGGCCTCCCCGCCGACCCGGTGCCGGAGGCCCTCGCCCGGGGCCGCGCCCTGGACCTCCTCGCCGGCGCCCCGTCCGGCGGCTGGATCGCGCGGCGCCCCGCCGCCTGGTCCCCCCGCGAGGGGGGCGGCCTCCGCGGGGAATCCGCGCAGGACTGGGCGATCCTCGAGACGGACCGGCGCTTCCCCCCGGGCACGGCGCTGCGCCTGCGCGCCCGGGCCGGCCCCGGCGCCTCCCTCCTCCTCCGGATGCACCGCACCGGGGAGGGCTCCGACGAGGCCCTCCTCACCCCCGGGGGCGGGCTCCTCGCCTTCCGCGGGGGCGACGGGGGCTTCGCCGCGACGGAGGTGCGGCTCGTGCCGGGGCGCTGGACCGAGATCCTCCTCCACTCCGTGGGCGGCGCGGCGCGGCTCTACGTCGACGGCCGCCTCGTGCGGGAGGCGGAGGGGGCCTTCCGGGAGGCGGAGGGGGCGCTGGGCGTCGGCGTCCGCGGGGGGGCGCTCGAGATCGCCGAGGCGGCGGCCGTGGAGCCGCGCTGAGGCGCCCGGCTACAATCCCGCCGTGAAAGAGGAAACCGGGCCGGGTGACGGGGAGGGGGGGCTCCGCGCCTTCCTCGACGGCGGCGCCTTCGAGCGGGCCGCCGGGGAGCTCCGCCGCCGCCTGCGCGACGACCCCTCGGACGTGCGCACGCTGCGCGACCTCGCCCAGGTGCTCCGCCAGTCCGGCGACCTCGCCGGCGCCTCCCGCGCCTTCCGGCGCGTGGTGGACCTCGACCCCTCCGACCTCCATGCCGCGCGGCTGCACGCCCTCCTCGAGGGGATCCCCCCCGCGCCGCCGGACCCGGTGCCGGTGCGCTTCCACCGCCGCCGGGGGTTCCTCGGGGAGGAGCGGCTCGGGCGCCTGCGGGACTTCGTCCGCGGCCGCCGCGCCGCCTTCGAGGCGACGGCGGTGCGGACGGCCGACGGCCGCCAGGACCACGACGCGGGGACGCGCCGCTCCGCGTCCCTGAAGGAGGTGGACGAGGTCCGGGAGTGGTTCGACCCGCTGCTGGCGGAGGAGATCCCGGAGGCGATCCGCGCGCTCTCGCTCGGGGAGTTCGCCGTGGACGTGCTCTCCTGCAAGGTGACCTCCTGGCACGACGGCTGCTTCTTCCGCCTCCACCAGGACGAGGCGACGGGGGCGGCGGCGACGCGGCGGGCCGGCTTCCTCTACTACTTCGACTTCCCGCCGCGGCGGTTCACGGGGGGGGAGCTGCTCCTCTACGACCGCGACCCCGACACCCTCTGGCCGCTCCCCTCCTTCACGAACCTGCCGCCGGAGACGGACACGCTGGTCTTCATCCCGGCCAACGCCTGGCACGAGGTCCTCCCGGTGCGCTGCCCGGACCCGGACTGGTCGGCGGCGCGCTTCACCTTCAGCGGCTGGCTCCACGACGCCGACCTGCTGGACGCGCTCGAGGAGGGGGGCGGGGGCGGGGTGATGTGACCTCCCGGGGGAGTCCCCCCCGCCGCGGCGGGGCCCTGTAGAATGGGGTCCGGCGGTGCGGGCCGCCACGGGCCCGCGAGGAAATCCGCATGGAGACGCCGCCCTTCTCCCCCTTCGAGGAATGGGTCGACCGGCGCGCCCGCGAACTGCTCGGCGCCGACGTGCGCCTCCGCCAGCGCCTCGTGGTGACGAAGGCGGGGGGGCGGACGGGGTGCCTCGTGGTGGGGTACCGGATCGTGCGGGTCCACCCGGGGGGCGTCGAGGAGATGCTCGGCTCCTCCCCCCCCGAGGGGAGCCGCATCGACCTCTCCGACCTCGGGAACGCCGAGCAGGCGCTCCGCGCGGCGCTGGAGGCGGCGGGGATGAAGGTGCTCCCGCCGAAGAACGGCCGCCCGATGCGGCGGCCCCCGGGCGCGGACGAGGGGGAGACGACCTCGGAGACGCTGGAGGAGGCGGCGGTCGGCTGAGCCTCGCGGCTTCCTCGTGCGGCGGCGGGGCGGGCCGGGTAGACTCGGCGCTTCCGCAGTCGGCACCCAACGGCGGAGAGATGGCCGAGTGGTCGATGGCGCCGGTTTGCTAAACCGGTGTAGGGGGTAATGCCCTTACCATGGGTTCAAATCCCATTCTCTCCGCCACCATCCTCCCTCCCCTCCGCCCCCGACCGGGGACCCTCCTTCCGTGCCCTCCCCCCGCTCCTACGAGCTGATCGAGTCGCCCGGGTCGCTCCCCGTGAAGGCCTGGGTCCGGGGGGTCCCCTTCGAGGCGGGGGCGCGGGAGCAGGTGGCCCGCCTCGCCCGGATGCCCTTCCTCTTCCGGTGGGTGGCGGTCATGCCCGACGTCCACCGGGGCATCGGCGCCGCGGTGGGCACCGTCACCGCATCGAGGAGGGCCCTCCTCCCCGCCGCCGTGGGCGTGGACATCGGCTGCGGGATGATGGCGATGCGCACCACGCTCCGCGCGGCGGACCTCCCCGACGACCTCCGCCCCCTGCGCGCCGCCATCGAGGCGGCGGTCCCCCACGGCCGCACGGACGACGGTGGGAAGGGGGACCGGGGCTCCTGGCGGGAGCCGCCCCCGGCCGTCCTCGCCGCCTGGGCGGATCTGGAGCCCGGCTGGAGGCGGATCCTGGAGCGCCGCCCGGAGATCTCCCGCGCCCGCACCCTCCACCACCTCGGCACCCTCGGCACGGGGAACCACTTCATCGAGGTCTGCCTCGACCGGGAGGAGAGGGCCTGGTTCCTCCTCCACAGCGGCTCCCGGGGCGCCGGGAACCGCATCGGGACCCGCTTCATCGAGATCGCGAGGGAGGACGCGGGGCGGCGGCTCGACCGCCTCCCCGACAGGGACCTCGCCTGGCTCGAGGAGGGGTCGGAGCACTTCGCGGAGTACGTGGAGGCGGTCGGGTGGGCCCAGCGGTTCGCCTCCCGCAACCGGGAGCTGATGATGGGGGCCGTCGTCGCCGCCGCCCTCGGGACCCGCGGCTTCCCCCCCTTCGCCGCGGACGGGCTCGTCGTCCACTGCCACCACAACTACGTGGCCCGGGAGGTCCACTACGGGGAGGAGGTCCTCGTCACGCGCAAGGGCGCGGTGCGCGCGGGGGAGGGGGAGCTCGGGATCATCCCGGGGAGCATGGGTGAGCGGACCTTCGTCGTGCGCGGCCTCGGGAACCCGGAGAGCTTCCGCTCCTGCAGCCACGGCGCGGGGCGGGTCATGAGCCGGGGGGAGGCGAGGCGGCGGTTCTCGGTGGCCGACCACGCGGCGGCGACGCGGGGGGTGGAGTGCCGCAAGGACGCGGAGGTCCTCGACGAGACGCCGGGGGCCTACAAGCCGCTCCCGGCGGTGATGGCGGCGCAGCGGGACCTCGTGGAGGCGGTCCACGAGCTGCGGCAGGTGGTGTGCGTGAAGGGGTGAGGGGGGGGCCCGCGTCGTCGTCGCCGCGCGCAGGAACGCCGGGCTCTCGCCGGACGTCGTCACCGCCCAGCAGACCGCCTCGGGCATCCTCGCGCGCTGCCCCC
>JAKLKS010000167.1 GCA_023150535.1 Planctomycetota bacterium | reverse complement strand
CGCTCCCGACCGAGGAGATCGAGACCTACGAGTCCGGCCGCTCCACCCGCCTCGCCCGGGAGCGCATGGAGCGGGACGAGCGGCGCCGCCTCGACGGCGGCGGGGCCGACCCCGTGGAGGACGCCGCCCTCGACGACGCCATGAAGCAGATCGCCGCGGTGGGCTACGTCGGGACCGCGGAGGAGGGGCCGATCCGCGCCCTCCTGCACATGGTCGCCTCCTACGTCCAGGAGCGGCGGTTCGAGGAGGCGGAGGAGGCGCTCTCGGAGGCGCTGAAGGCCTCGACCCCGGGGGGGCGTCCGCGCCTCCTCGTCCAGCTCGGGGACGTGCGGCGCTCCGCCGCGGTCGGGGACACCCAGCGCTCCCAGGGGGCGCTCGACGGGGCGGCGGAGGCCTACCGGACGGCGCTGGCGGAGAAGCCGGGGTTCCTCCCCGCGATCGTCGGCCTCGCCCGGACCCTGGAGGAGAAGGGGGACCGCGCGGGCGCCCTGCCCCTCTGGGAGGAGGCCTGCGGGCTCTCCGACAACCCCACCATGGACCTGCGCCACGGCGACGCCCTGCGGCAGTCCGCGGAGGGGGCCGAGCCGGGGGCGCGGGCCGCGGCGCTGGAGAAGGCGATCGCGATCCTCCGGGAGGTGAAGCCGCCGTCCGGGGACCCGGAGGACCCGGCCTGGAAGGAGTTCGAGGCGGTGCGGCGCAACTACCTCGGCATGGCCCTCGTGGACGCCGGCCGGTTCGACGAATCGGAGGCCGCCCTCCGGGAGGCGGCGGACCTCCTCGCGAGCTACGTCAAGCCCCGCAACAACCTCTCCGTGGTCTCCATGCGGAAGTCCTGGCAGGCGCTGGAGGAGGCGCGGAGGGAGCAGGACCCGGCGAGGCGGGAGGCCCTCCTGAGGACCATGGCGAAGCACCGCGAGGAGGCCCTCCTCTGGATCGACGGCGTGCTGGCCATCGACGAGGGGAACCCCAAGGCCCGCTACAACAGGGCCGAGATCCTCGTCCGGCTCCTCCCCGCGGACCCCGAAGCCGCCGAGAAGGAGCTGCTCCTCGCCCTGGAATCCGCCCCGAACTACCGCCGCGCCCGGCAGCTGCTCGACGCGGTCCGGGCGGCGCTCCCGGGGCGGAAGGACGCCCCTCCCCCGCCGCGCTGACCGGGGGACACCGAAAGGACGACCCGATGAGGACCTGGTGCGCCGCCCTCGCGACGGGCATCGCCGCCGCGCTCGCCGCAGCCGCCCCCGCCCGCGCCGAGGGGGATCCCCCCGCCGAGAAGCCCGCCGCCCTCGTCCACGGCCGCCCCCTCCCGCGGTCCGTCGTCTACGAGGCCCTCGCCCGCCGCTTCCTCCGCGGCCCCGGCGGGGACCGGGTGCTGGAGCAGTTCCTCACGGAGACCGTGGCCCGCCGCGAGCAGGAGAAGCGGGGCATCGTGATCACGCCGGAGGAGGTGGAGGCCGCCGTCGAGGACGCCCGCCGCCGGACGGCCGAGCAGATGGCCCGCCACGGGGAGAAGGTCACCGCCGAGGACGCCCTGGCGAAGTTCCTCAAGTCGGCCGGCTACACGCTCGACGAGTTCCGCGGCCACACCCGCCACTACCTCGCCCTCCAGCGGATGGCCCGGGAGGACCTCGCCGCCCCGGGCGAGGTGCCCAACGCGCAGATCGACGTCTGGCTGAAGGACCTGCTACGGAAGTGGAAGGCGTCCACGGACCCGGCGGCGCTCCCGCCGGGGGCGGCGGCCCTCCTCGGCGAGGAGCCCCTCACCCTGGAGCAGGCGGGCCGCTGGCTCGCGCGGACCGTCCGGCGCTCCGACCTCTACGGCGTCGTCCTCGACCAGTCCTTCGCCATCGCCGTGGAGGCGCGGGCCGCGGCCGAAGGCGTCGCCCTCCCCGAGGAGGCGGTGGCTGCGGAGCTCTACCGCCTCCGGAAGGAGTTCCAGCGCCAGCCGGCGGTGGAGGGCTCCGGCGTCACCTTCGAGAACTGGCTGCTGGAGCGCCAGGGGATGACCCTGGAGGAGCTGCGGAAGGACCCCTCCTTCCGGGCCGCCCTGCTCGCGCGCAAGGTCCTCGGGGCCACGGTCCGGGAGGAGGACCTGAAGGCGGAGTTCGAGGCCCACCCGGAGCGCTACGGGGAGACCGCCCGCATCCGCCGGATCCTCGTCCGGGGCGACGACCGGCCGTCCCGGTTCGGCGCCGCGGCGCGGCCCATGGAGGAGGCGCGCACCCTCGCCGACCGTGCCGCCGCCGACCTCCGCTCGGGGAAGGCCTTCGAGACCGTCGCCCGGAAGTGGTCGGAGGACGTGCCGCCCGACGGCCCCCGCGGCCAGCCCCTCGAGGTGGGCCCGTCCATGAAGAGCACGCTCCTGCCGCAGTCGATCCTCGACGCGGTCTTCGCGGCGAAGGAGGGGGAGACGCTGGGCCCCCTCAAGGCGGTGGACGGCTGGCACCTCCTGCTTGTGGAGCGCAGGACGCCGGCCCCCTCCTTCGAGGAGGCGCGGGAGCGCGTCCGCGAGGACCTCGTCGGGGCGAGGGTGCGGGAGTGGCGCATCGCGCTCCGCACCGACCCCGGCCTCGTCGTGGACGGGGAGTTCCGGCCCCTGCAGGAGCCGGCGGGGGGGAGGTAGCGCCCCGCGCTACCGGGGCCCCCCGGCCCGCGCCTCCCAGGCGGGGCGGGCCTTCGCCCGGCCGTCCGCCTTCCACCACTCCCGCACGGCGTTGCGCGCCTCGGTGTCGTCGTCCTTCCGCCGGAGGGCCGCCGGCGGGAAGCCCGTCGCGTCCCCCGTGAGGCGCTGCAGCTCCCGCATGGCGCGGACCACGTTCTCCGGGTCCCGGTCCTCGAGCATCCGGCGGACGAGGGCCCCGGTGCGCAGGTCCGCGGGGGGAGGGTCGGTCCTCTCCCTCCACTGCGCGACGATGGCCGCCCTCGCCTCCCCGTCCTCGACGAGGCGCCGCGCGATCTCCCCCCTCTTCTTCCAGTCGAGGAGGTCGTTGATCTCCTTCCCGGTGGCCGGGTCCCGCCGCAGGAACCCGGGGGCGTCCCCGGCCACCTGCCAGAGGGCGAGGGCGGCGGACTCCACGACGTCCACCATGCCGGCCCTCTGGAACCCCGCCAGCGGGGTCCCGGGGGCGGCGGGCTCCCCCTCCCAGGGGTGCTCGAGGCAGGAGACGAGGACCGGGACGAGCGCGCGGCAGCGGGCCGCCTCCGTCCCCCGCAGCTCCCCCACCGCCCGGACGGCGTCGGACCGGATGTAGATGTAGCAGTCCTCCAGCAGGACGGGCAGGAGGTCGAGGAGGCGGGGCTCCCTCCGCTTCATCAGCGTCAGCACCGCCGACCGCCGGACCGTGGCGGTCTCGTCGAAGAGGAGGTGCTCGAGGACCGCCCGCGCGCCGTCCCCGGGCACGGCCGCCAGGGAGTTGGCCAGGCGCTGCCGCAGGACCGGGGCCGGGCTGCGCGACAGCCTCTCGAGGAGGGCCGGGTCGGCGCCCCGCCCGCCGGCCGCCTCGACGAGGCCGAGCGCGTAGGCCTGGAGGTCCCACCCCGCGTCGGAGAGCTTCTCGTCCTCGATCCAGGCGACGACCTTCGAGACCCGCTCGACCACGGAGGGATCGGAGGCGGCCCAGGGCCGGAGCGCGGAGAGGGCGTTCACGACGGCGAACTTGCGGAGCTGCAGGTCCCCGGAGCCCTCCGGGCCGAGGATGGTGCGCGCCTCCTCGACCACCCGGAGCAGCGCTTCCTTCACCGCGTCGTTGGGCGGGGGGAACCGCCCGAGCAGGCGGACCGCGAAGCGGGACTCGAGGTCGGCCCGGTCCCCCGCCCACTCGAGGAGGATCGGCAGGGCCGGGGCGGGGTCCCAGGCGTCCGGGGAGGCCCCCTTCCCGGGGGGCGCCGCGACCGGGGACGCGGGAAGGACCTTCGCCCCCTCCACCCCGGGCTCCTGCGCCTCGGCTTCCCCCTCCATGAGGGCGTAGACGGCGGCGCGCCGGGTCGAGGGATCGGGGGAGGAGAGCGCCGCCTCCACCTCGGCCTTCGCGAAGAAGGGGGTCCGCAGGAGGATCCCGGCGACCCAGGACTTCCTCGCCCGGACGGAGCCCCCGTGGAGGATCGAGAGGAGGGTCCCCCGGGCGGCGACCCCCTGCGCCCGGATCGCCTCCACCGCCTCCGCCGACGCCTCCTCCGCCGCCGGGGGCGCCCCCCGTGAGACGAGCCACCGCACGCGGAGCGGCGTCCCGAAGGCCGCCCAGCACGCCCACAGGAGCAGCGCGAACCCGAGGGCGAGGGCGGCCTGGATCTTCGCCGGGGACTTCGTCAAGGGGGATCCTCCAGGGGAGCGCCCGCGCCGCGTTCCGCTCCCGGGACCGGCCATTCTCGCCGCGCCCGCCGGCCCTGCAACCTTTGGCGGCCGTGGCGCCGCGGGACTACCCTCCACCCCATGGAGAGGGAGGAGCCCCGGTTCCGGCAGAGGTTCGTCGCGGAGCGGGCCGAGGACGGGGTGCGCCTCGACCTCGCCCTGGTGTCCCGGTTCCCCGGGTACAGCCGCAGCCGGCTCCAGAGGCTCGTGAAGACCGGCTTCGCCACCGTCAACGGGAAGGCGGCGCGCCCCGGCAGGACCCTGGCGGAGGGGGACGCCGTCGAGGTGCTGATGGAGGTCGAGACCCGCTCCTACGCCCGGCCCGAGAACCTCCCCCTGGAGATCCTCTTCGAGGACGCCTGGATGGTGGTGGTGAACAAGCCCCCCGGGATGACCGTCCACCCCGGGGCCGGGGAGCGGCGCGGGACGCTGGCCAACGCGCTGGCCTACCGCTTCGGGGAACTCTCCTCGGTCCAGGGGCCCCTGCGGCCCGGGATCGTCCACCGGCTCGACAGGGACACCTCCGGGGTCATGATCGTCGCCCGCCACGACGACGCCCACGCCATGCTCGCCGATCAGTTCAAGGCCCGCACGGTGCACAAGACCTACCTCGCCGTGGTCCACGGGCGCGTGGAGTTCGACGCCGACCTCGTGAGCCTCCCCATCGGCCGCCACCCCACGCGGCCGGAGCGCATGGCGGTGCGCCACGACGGGCACGGCCGCGCCTCCGAGACCTACTACGAGGTCCGGGAGCGCTTCGAGCGCCACTCCCTCGTGGAGGTCCACCCCCGCACGGGGCGGACCCACCAGATCCGGGTCCACATGACCGCCCTCGGCCACCCCCTGGTGGCGGACCGCGTCTACGGGAGGCAGGACCGGGTGCTCCGCCCGGTCATCGGGCGCCAGGCGCTCCACGCCTTCCGCATCGAGATCCGCCACCCCTCCACGGGGGAGATGCTCCTCTTCGAGGCCCCCCTGCCGGAGGACATCGAGCGGCTCCTCGCGTTCCTCCGGGCGGGCGGGGCGTCGGCCCCCGAGAGCCTCGCGGCGGAGATGGGGGTCGAGGAGGAGGACGCGCCGCCGCCGCCGCCGGGGGAGGACGCGGGGGACTGAGGGGCGCCCCTCCGTGACAGGGTCCGCCGATTCCTTGGGCCGCCGGTGCGGCACCATGATGCTCTGTCCAACGGGCATCGGTACCGAACCACCAGGAAAAGGAGGATCCATGCGCACCCGCGCCGCCGCCTTCGCGACCCTCGCCGCCGCCGTCCTTGTCGCCGCCTGCTCCTCCCGGGGCTACGAGTCCTCGGGGGACGTCGCCTCCGCGATGAAGAACTCCATCGCCTCGGTGGAGGCCTTCTCCGCGAAGCGGGAGACCGCCTTCGAGGCCCTCAACGCGCTCCTCGCCGAGCCCGCCGCGGGGCTTCCCGCCCGGTTCGAGTCCCTGAGCGCGGCGGTGGACGGCGTGGCCGCCGCCGAGAAGTCCATGGAGTCCGCCATCGCGGACATGAAGTCGGCCGCCGAGGCCCGCTTCTCCGACTGGAAGGCCGGCGAGGCCGCCTACACCGACGCCTCCATCAAGGCCCGCTCCGAGATGCGCCGCGCCCAGGCGGAGGAGGTCTTCCGCAAGGCCGTCGCCTCCATCGGCGCCATGGACCAGCAGGCCAAGGGCTTCGTCACCTACCTGTCCGACCTCCGGATGCTCCTCTCCAACGACCTGACCCCCGCCGCCGTGAGGTCCTCGGAGGATCTCGCCCGCAACGCGAAGGCCTCCAACGGCCGCCTGCACTCCCTCACCCAGCCGACCGTCGCCGACCTCAGGGCCGCCGCCGACGCCCTCTCCACGCAGTAGCCGCGCCGCTCCCCGGCCCGGGGCCTAGCGGCCCTCCTCCTCGAGGAGGGCGCGAAGCCCCGGGTCGAGGATCCCGCCCCCCTCCGCCGCCGCCCGGGCGTCGCGGAGCGCCTCCTCCCTCCGGCCGCGCCGGAGGAGGTTCCAGCCCCGGTCCGCCAGGAGCTGCGCCTGCCCGGGGCGGAGGGCCAGCGCCTCCTCCAGCCGCCGGAGCTCCTCCTCGAGATCCCCCCTCTGCCGCGCGATGCGCGCGAAGGCGGCGAGGACGAGCCAGCGGCCGCCGTCCCCCTCCGGGGACCCGGCGAGGGCGAGGCGCGCCTGCCCCTCGGCGGCCAGGAGGTCCGCCTCCCGCCCCGCACCGTCCCCCGCGGCCTCCCTCCGCCCCGCCCGCTCCACCAGGGCCTGGGCCCGGTTGGCGTGGACCCAGGAGGGCGGCTCCGGGAAGGGCCCGAGGGACGGGACGCCGGCGGCACCCGCGAGCCCGTTCCCCTGGGAGAGGAGGAGGCCCGCGGCGAGCGGGGCGAGGAGGAGGGGGGCGGGGAGCCCGCCCCGCCCCCTCCCGCGGAGGAGGTCCAGGAGCGCCACCGCCCCCGCCGCCGCCAGGGGGAGGAGGGCCGGCAGCACCGGCGCGCGGTAGTGGGAGAGGGGGAAGAAGACCACCAGGCCGAAGGCGTAGACGGCCACCACGAGGACCAGGGGCAGCGCCCGCCGCCGCCGGGCGACGACCGCCGCCGCCCCCGCCGCCGCCAGCGGGAGGGCCCAGCCGAAGGCGAGGGGGAGGGAGAGGAGCCGGAGGATCGGGGAGTCCCTCCGCGCCTGCGCGAAGCTCTCGCTCGAGGGGATCTCCGCGGACCCGCAGAAGTAGAGCCCCTTGCGCAGCAGGAACAGGGCCGCCCTCCCGGGCTCCCGCCCGCAGTCCTCCAGGGCGCGGCGGGTCCACCAGGAGGAGGCCTCCGTCGGGGAGAGGCGCCTCCCCTCGGCGGCCCCGGCCGCGGCCCGGCTCACGTCCTCCAGCAGGAAGGGGTTGAAGGGGAGGACCGGGCTGTCCATGCGGCCGGTCTCCCAGGCGAGGGGGTTGTTCGAGAGGTGGAGGTTCACCCCCATGCTCGTCGTGGTGACCACGGGCTCGCCGAGGACGGCGAGGTTCCGGGCGAGGGAGGGCAGCAGCGGAAGCGCGGTCCCGGCGAGGAGGAGGACCGCCGCGAGGGCGGCGCGCCGCGCCCTCCCCGGGGGAGGCAGGGCCCGGGCGAGCCAGGGGGGGAGGGCCAGCGGGACGAGGATCGCGTTGGGCCGCCCGAGCACCGCGAAGCCGAGGGCCGCCCCCGCGCCGAGGAGGCGGGCCCGCGTCGGTCGGGTCCGCCAGCGCGCCAGGAGATCGAGGGCCAGGGCGTTGACGAACACCCCGAGCGCGGCGCCGATGGCGATCCCCTCGAGGAAGAGCATCACGGGCCAGGCGGCGGCGAGGAAGGCCGCGACGGCGGAGGCGCGGCGGCCGAGGAGGCGGCGCGTCGTGGAGGCGACGAGGAGCACCGTGGCCAGTCCCAGGGCCCCCTGGATCACCCGCGCCGCCGCCAGGGCCCCGTCCCCGAAGACCGCCACCACGGGCGCCAGGGCGTAGGCGTAGAGGGGGTTGAAGAAGAAGGCCCCCTCCCCGAGGAGGTCCCCGGCCGCGATGCGGGCCGCCCAGCCGAGGAAGACGACGCCGTCCATCAGGGGCTCGTCGAAGGTCGGGTCGGAGGCGGCCAGCTGGAGGTGGACGCCGACGCGGAGCAGGAGCCCGAGCAGGAGCGCGGCGGCCACCGCGGCGAGCCAGCGTCGGGTCCTCATCCCGTAACGGTAGCAACAGCGGGGAGGGGACGGACTTCGGTTTTCCGGTTGCGTCGATTCCGGGGGACCTGCCGGGTCCTCGCGGAATCGAGTGGGTACCCTGGAGGAGTTGCGCGCTTGGCGGCGCGTGGCTCCCGACAGTGGATCGTCCCGAACGGCCGGGACGATCCACTGTCGGGAGCTTTCCAACGGCCGGGATTGTGGAACTTGCACCGGGGTCAGGGAAGGGGAGGCTCACAGGCGACCGGCTCCACCCGTCCAGGAACCCGGCGGTGCCCCCTCCCCATCCCCGTCCAGGGAAGGCGGGACGGGAAGGTCCCCCGAACGGGACCATGGGAACATGGCAGGGTTCCGCACCCGGGGCCTCTCCCGGAGCTCCCGGGAGGGGATCGTCCCATCCTCTCGGGACGATCCCCTCCCGGGAGCCACGCGCCGCCAGGCGCGTAACTCCATCGGGGCAACCCACACGATCCAGCGGGGACCCTCCTCCCGCCTCCCCCCGGGTTCCCTCCCGCCCGCGGCCGGGCGGGGATTAGATTGGCGCTCTCCATGCCCCGCAAGAAAGCGACTCCCGCCGAGGACGCCGGGTCCGGCGCCGAGGCCCCGAAGAAGCGCCGGGCAGCACCGCGGAAGAAGGCGGCCGCCCCGCCTCCCCCCGCGGAGCCCGCGGCGGAATCCTCCGCCCTCCCGCCTCCCGGAGCCCCCCGGGCGCCCGCGGAGCCGCCGGTCCCCGAGGCCGACCTCCCCGACGAGGGTCCGGACTACTTCCCGGCCCCGCGGGGGCCCCGACCCGTCCCCCGCAGCCTCCTCCTCCGTCCCCCTCCCCGGCGCCTCCCTCCCATCGAGCGGGAGGTCGAGATGAAGGCCGATGTCGACGCCCTCCCGGGCCCCCCGCGAGGAGGGAACCGCGGCGGCGGGCGCGGCCGCGGACGGGATCGCGATCGCCGGGGGAGGAGGGGCCGCGAGGAGCACAGGCCCGCGCCGCCGCGCCCCGCTCCTCCCTCCGCGCCGCCGCCCTCCGCGGCGTCCCCGCCGCCGGCGGCCCCCGCCTCCCCTCCCGCCCCGGCCGCCCCCGCGGGATTCGGCCCCCCT
>JAKLKS010000166.1 GCA_023150535.1 Planctomycetota bacterium | reverse complement strand
GTTACTCGGTTATTTGTGGATAACCCGGAAGCACCCTCCGGGTTATCCACAAATAACCGAGTAACCGAGGAGCGTCCCCATGCTCACCGACGCCCGCCTTCGGGCCGCCGAACTCCGCCGGCGGCTCGGCGACGCCAACCACGCCTACTACGTGCTCCACGCGCCGATCATGGCGGACGCGGAGTGGGACGCGCTGTTCCACGAGCTGCGCGCGCTCGAGGAGCGGTACCCCGAGCTCGCGACGCCGGAGTCCCCCACGCGCCGGGTCGGGTCGGACCTCTCCCGGGCCTTCGCCACCCGCCCCCACTCCGTGCCCATGGTCTCCCTCGACAACGTCTTCGGGGAGGAGGAGCTGCGGGAGTGGGACCGCCGCGTGCGGGAGTCCTACCTCGGGGAGCCCGGCGCGAAGGTCGCCTACCACGCCGAGCCCAAGATGGACGGGGTCGCCGTGGAGGTCGTCTACCGCGGCGGCCTCCCCGAGCTCGGGCTCACCCGCGGCGACGGCGCGGTGGGGGAGGACATCACCCGGAACCTCCTCACCATCGGGGACGTCCGCCGCCCGCTCGACGGGAGCCGCCGCCCGATCCCCCGCCTCCTCGAGGTCCGCGGCGAGTGCTACATGACGAAGGCCGACTTCGAGGCCCTCAACCGCGCGCTCCGGGACGCGGGGGAGGAGGGGAAGGCGAACCCCCGCAACTTCACCGCGGGCTCCCTCAAGCAGAAGGACCCCGCCGTCACGGCGACCCGCCCCCTGCGGGTCGTCTTCTACGGCGCCGGGCTCCTCGAGACCGAGGACCCGCCGCGCTCCCACGCCGCGCTCCTCGCCGCGCTCCGCGACTGGGGCCTCCCGACGCCGGACCGGGCGGCCCTCCTCCCCTCCATCGACGAGGCCGCCGCCTGGTGCGCCCGGGCGGAGGAGGGCCGCGACGACCTCCCCTACGAGGTGGACGGGGTCGTCCTCAAGGTGGACGACGCCGCCCTCCAGGAGCGGCTCGGCTCGAAGACCCGCTCCCCGCGCTGGGCCGTGGCCTACAAGTTCAGGCCCCGCCAGGCGACGACCCGCGTGGAGTCCATCGTCGTGCAGGTCGGGCGCACCGGGGCCCTCACGCCCGTGGCGAACCTCGCCCCCGTGGCCATCGGCGGCGTCACCGTCTCCCGCGCCACCCTCCACAACCAGGAGGAGGTGCGCCGCCTCGACGTGCGCGCCGGCGACCTCGTCCTCGTCGAGAGGGCCGGGGACGTCATCCCCAAGGTCCTCGCCGTCATCCCCGCGGAGCGCCCCCCCGGCGCCGCGCCCTTCGCCATGCCGGAGGCCTGCCCCGTCTGCTCCGCCCGCGTGGAGCTGACCCCCGACGAGCCCCTCTCCTACTGCACCAACATCGCCTGCCCCGCGCAGGTGAAGGGGCGCCTGCTCCAGTTCGCCTCCCGCCTCGCCCTGGACATCGAGGGGCTCGGGGAGAAGCTCGTGGACCAGCTCGTGGACGGGGGGATCGTCCGGGACCCCGCCGACCTCTACCTGCTGACGGAGGAGCGCCTCGCCGGCCTCGAGCGCATGGCGGCGAAGAGCGCGCGGAACCTCCTCGACGCCCTGGAGAGGAGCCGGGCGAAGGTCACCCTGCCCCGCCTCCTCCTCGGCCTCGGCATCCGCCACGTGGGGGAGGCCACCGCCCGGGACCTCGCCCGGACCCTCGGCACGCTGGAGGCGGTGCGGGACGCGGACCCGGAGGCCCTCCTCCAGGTCCCCGACGTCGGCCCCGTGGTCGCCGCCTCCATCCACGGCTTCTTCCGGGAGCCCGCCAACCTCAGGGTCCTCGACCGCCTCCGCGACGAGGCCGGCCTCCGCCCCCCCCGGGAGGAGGCCCCCCCCGCGGCGGGCCCCTTCGTCGGGAAGACCGTCGTCTTCACCGGGACCCTGGAGCGCTTCACCCGGGAGGAGGCGGAGGCCCTGGTCCGTCGCCTCGGCGGGAAGGCGGTGGGCTCCCTGTCGCGGAAGACCGGCTTCCTCGTGGCGGGGCCGGGGGCGGGGAGCAAGCTGGAGAAGGCCCGGTCCCTCGGCGTCCCGGTCCTCACGGAGGAGGAGTTCCTGGGGCTCGCGGGGGGGTGAGCCGGGGAGGGGCGGCGCGGTGGATTTCCGCCCGGGGAGCGTGCTTCCCCCCGCGGCCCTGCGGTATCCTTGGGCGTTCCCCGAAGGAGGGTCACTCCATGAAGCGCCTCGCCGGCATCCTCGTGCCCTGCGTCGCCGCCCTCGCCGTCGGCGGCTGCGCCAATCTCGGCCTCCACCCCTTCCCGAAGGACATCGAGCCCGGGCACGGGATGAAGCACGGCGTCAACCCCTTCCCCGCGCGGGCCCTGAACCCCCATCCCACGAAGTCCATGGGGCTCACGGCCTTCCCGAAGGCGAAGCCGGCGAGCGCGCGGTCCATCGGGCTCGACCCCTTCCCCCTCGGGAGGAAGGGCTGCGACGCCGGCTGCGTGAAGTCCTGCTGCGCGCCCCCGGCCCCGGCCCCGAAGACGGTCTCCGCGGCCCCGAAGGCCGCCGCCGCGGCCCCCGTCGCGGCCCCCGCCGCGGCCCCCGTCGCGCCCCCCGCCCCCGCGGGGACCTTCCTCCGCCTCGCCTTCGAGCCGGGGGTGAGCCGCCGCTACCGGATGGACATGGACACCCTCATGAAGACCCCGATGTTCGGGGAGGAGGGGATGACCATGAAGATGGGCATGGACATGAAGCAGACCGTGGGCAAGGTGAAGGAGGACGGCTCCGCCCAGGTCCTCTCCGTCATCGAGTCGATCTCCATGGAGATGGCCAACCCCATGACCGGGGTGATCAAGGTGGACACGAAGGACGAGGCCTCGATGAAGGAGGCCGAGTCCAACCCCATGCTCGGGCAGATGGTGGGGGGGCTCAAGCAGATCGTCGGGAAGTCCATGGACATGACCATGAAGCCCTCCGGGGAGTGCGTCGAGATCAAGGGCGTGGACGAACTCATGGCCGGCCTCTCCGGCGGCATGGGCGGCTCGGGCGGCGCCCAGATGACCGGCATCCCCTCCCCCTTCCCGGAGGGTTCCGTCACGGAGGGCCAGGAGTGGCCCTTCGAGCAGTCCCAGGAGTCGCCGCTCGGGACCATGGTCACCACCGGGAAGATGAAGGTGAAGTCCCTGTCGAAGGACACCGGGATCGCCGTCCTCTCCATCGACGGGACGGTCGCCGTGAAGCCCTCCGAGGAGGAGGCCGACCCCGAGGACATGCAGGCGCAGATGATGGCGATGATCAAGGTGAAGAACGCGAAGATGAGCGGGGAGATGACCTTCGACTCCCGGGGGGGCTTCCTCCGGAAGAGCACCACCCTCATGACCATGGACATGGAGAACCCCATGATGGGCGGGGACATGGCCGTGGAGGCGAAGGTCGTGATGTCCCTGCTCGAGTAGGGCCGCCATCCGCCCCGTCCGCCGCCTCCCGCTCGTCCACGGACTCCTCCTCGCCGCCGCCGCCGCCCTCGCGGGCTGCGGCGGCGTGGACGTCTCCAGCCGGAGGACCGAGGGGGAGGTGCGCACCTACGTCCACCGGGTCCTCGTCGAGGGGGCCCACCCCGGCGGATCGAAGGGGACCTTCCTCTCCGAGGTGACGACCCGGGAGACCTGCGTCGAGGCCCTGCCCCGCGTGTCCTACGCCTCGGAGGTCCTCTTCGAGCGCCTGCGCATCGAACTGCGGAGGTCGGGCGAGGAGGGGGCCGACGTCTTCGATTCCGCGGCCCCTCCCCCCTCGGGCGCGGCGGCGGAGACCCCCTTCGCGCGGCGCACCGCACCCCACCGGCTGCTCGCCGGGTCGAAGATCACCATGGTCCAGAGGCCCTCGGGGCTCGTGGAGAGGGTCGAAGGGGTGGAGTCCCTCCGGGAGAGGATGTGCCGCGACCTCGCCCCGGAGGATCCGGTCCGCGGGGGGATCGAGCGCCTCCTCGGGCTGGGGTCCCTGCGGTACCTCGTCGGCCCCAACATCCTCGTCCCCGAGCACCCGGCCTCGAAGGGGGAGGAGCGCCTCTTCCAGGACATCCGGCCCCTGCCCGAGACGACCGGGTTCCCGGGGCTCCTCTACATCCGCGGGAAGGCGCGGTTCGCGGGCGTGGAGGACGGCGTGGCCCGCATCGAGATCGAGGCCGAGGCCACCCTCGACCCGGGCCCGAACATGCCCCCCTGGCCGCCGGCCATGGCCGCGAACCGCAACCGCCTGCGCCTCCAGCGGGGGGTGTGCACGGGGTGGGCGCGGATCTCCGTCGAGAAGGGGGTCCTCCTCGAGGACGAGCACCGGACGGTCCTCGACCTCCACTTCGTGAAGCCCGACGGCACCGGCGAGGTCCCCCTCCCCACGACCGTCACGCAATCCACGAAACTGCTCAAGTAGGTGTCAGACACCTACTCGAGCAGGCGCGCCGCCTCCCCCCCCGGGTCGTCGCTCGCGAGGATGGCCGCGCAGACCGCGAGCCTGTCGCACCCGGCCGCCCGCACGCGCCCCGCGTTCCCCGGGGTGATCCCCCCGATGGCGAAGGCCGGGATCCCGATGGCCGCCGCCACCCTCCCCGCGGCCTCCGGCCCGATGGCCCGCACCGGCACCCCCTTGGTGTCCGTGGGGAAGACCGGCCCGATGCCCACGTAGTCGGCGCCGTCCGCCATCGCACGCCGCGCCTGGGCGAGGTCGTGGGTCGTGGCCCCCAGCAGCAGGTCCGGCCCGAGGAGGCGGCGCGCCTCCGCCACGGGCATGTCCTGCGGCCCCACGTGGGCGCCGTCCGCTCCCGCCTCCAGCGCCACCTCCACCCGGTCGTTCACGAGGAGGAGGGCGCCCGCCGCCCGCACCGCCGGCGCCACCGCCCGGACGGCCTCGAGGACCTCCCCGTCGGGGACCCCCTTCTCGCGCACCTGCACGATCCCCGCCCCCGCGCGGCAGGCCGCCGCCACCGCCTCCGGCAGGGGGAGCCGGGAGAAGGCCCTCGTGGCGAGGAGGTAGAGACGCGCGGCCGCGAGCCGGGCCCGGCGATCGGAGTTGGGGGTTTCCACGGGAGAGGGGCATTCTACAATCGCAGGCAGGCGATCGGAGGGGCGGCCCCATGGCGGCGCAGGCGCGACCGGCGGCGGGACGGAGGATCCTCGCCACCGCCCTCGGCGTCGTCCCCGGCCTCGCCCACGTCCTCCTCCTCGACCGCACGGGGACGGGGACCCTCCTCTTCCTCGTCTTCCTGGCGGGGGCGCAGGCGGCGGCCTGGGGGCGCTACCTCGTGGACTCGGAGTGGTCCTCGGACCTGTTCCTCGCCGGCGGCGCGGCCGCCGCGGCGGCCTGGCTCGTCTCCTTCCTCGACGTGGCCCGGCTCACCCTCTTCCGGGACTACGAGAAGAGGGCGGCGCTGCGGGCGAAGCTGTCCGGCGAGGGGGTGCGGTACTACGCGGCGGGGAAGCTCGACCGCGCCCGCGGCGCCTTCCGGGAGGCCCTGGCGCTGGACTACCGGGACCCCGACCTCCTCTTCTGGTACGGCTGCGTGGAATCCCGCCGCGGGAAGCGGGGCCGCGCGCTCCGGGCCTTCCGCCGCTGCCGCAAGCACGACCACGAGGGGAAGTGGGCCTTCCCCGTCGCCCGCGAGGAGGAGCGCCTCGCCCGGGAGGCGGCCGCCCCCGTCCCGCCCCCTCCCCCCCGCCCGGACCCCGCGCCGCCCGCCGCCCCTCCCGCCCCCCCCGGGGGTTGACAGGGGGCCGGCGCCCATAGGATGGTGGTGTCCATCCCGGGGAGGTGCGCCGTGAAGCAGATCCTCGTCCTGCCGCTCTGCGCCGCGCTCCTCGGCGCCTCCGCCGCCGCGGCCCGCGCCGACGAACTCGTCCTCAGGAACGGGCGCACCCTCGAGGGGAAGGTGACCGAGGGGGCCGACACCGTGACCTACGAGCGCTCCGGCCTGACCATGGAGATCCGCCGGGACGAGGTGAAGGAGATCCGGCGGACGCCCACGGCCCGCGAGGAGTACGCCCGGCGCGCCGCCGGCCTGGCGGCCGCCCCCGCCCCCGTCCTCGGGCCGGGGGAGAAGGACCCCCGGGCCGAGGGCCACCACCGGCTCGGCCTCTGGTGCGCCGAGAAGGGGCTGGCCAGGGAGGCGCGGGAGCAGCAGGAGAAGGCGATCGCCCTCGACCCCGACCACGCCTCCGCCCGCCGGGCTCTCGGCTACATGAGCGTGGACGGGAAGTGGCGCCTGGAGTCCGACGTCATGGCGGAGCGGGGGCTCGTGAAGACCGCCGCCGGGTGGGTGACGCCGGCCGAGGCGGAGAAGCTCGCCGCCGGGACCCCCTCCGCGAAGGAGAGGGCGCGGCAGGAGAGGAAGGCGCTCGACGCGGGCCTCCGGAAGTCCCTCAACCGGGGGCTGCGCCTCGTGGCCGACGCCGACCCCGCGGTGCGCGCCAAGGGGGAGGAGGCGCTGCTCGCCTGGGCGAAGGAGGCGGGGGACCCGGACTTCGAAGCGCGGGTCCCGGAGGTGCGGGCCTACTACGACCGGGTCCACGAGGAGATCGCCTCGGCGCGGGCCCTCCTGACGGTCAGGGCGCAGCTCGTCACGCTGAAGCGCCCCATCCCGAGGTTCACGACGAGCCTCGGGGCGGCCTCGAGCCCGGTGACGCTGCAGCTTCCGGAACTCTCCGTGGTGAGCGTCAACACGACGGCGGTGGTGCCCCTGGAGATCGACGAGGAGTAGTCTCTCCTGTCATCCTGACAGAGCCGCCCCGGGGACCCGCGCCCGGCCTGTCACTCTGGCACGACCACGGTTCCCGCCCCGCGGTCGCAAGCCCTTTCCAGGAAAGGCTTTGCGATCCATCCCCCCGGCGGCACGGTCGTTGCGCCTGCTGGAGCGTGGCACAGCGATGGTGGCGATTCCTGCCCGTTCGGTCCTCGTAGCGGACGACGATCCCGGTGTCCGGGAATCGTTGCACGAGTTCCTGGACCGGGAGGGCTGGGAGACCCACCTCGCGGAGGACGGACGCCAGGCCGTCGAGGTCATCCGGATCCGGGTGATCACCGTGGCCCTGGTGGACATGCGGATGCCGGACCTCTCGGGCATCGAGACCCTGCGGGAGCTGCACCGCGTGACGGCGACGCTCCCGGTCATCGCGATGACGGCGGACCGGGAACTCTGGGCCAGGGAGGAGGTCGTGGCGGCGGGGGCCTTCGACCTGCTGTGGAAGCCGCTGCGCCGCGACGAGGTCGTGGGCGCCCTCGAGAGGGCGCTGAGGGCGTGCCTCCGGGAGGGACCCGGGGGCGGGCCCGCCTGAAGCGGGATCGGGATCGGAAGCGGACGGGCAAGGAAACGGGCGAGACCCGGGGAGGAAGCGCGATGGCGAGCAAGACGAAGACGGGCGCGAAGGTGCGGCCGCTGGGGGACAAGGTCCTCATCCGGCGCCTCGAGGCCCAGGAGAGGACGAAGGGCGGGATCGTCATCCCGGACACCGCCAAGGAGAAGCCCAAGGAGGGCCGCGTGGTCGCCCTGGGCACGGGCCGCGTCCTGGACGACGGCACCACCGTCCCGTTCCAGGTGAAGACCGGCGACCGCGTGCTCTTCTCCTCCTACTCGGGCACCGACGTGAAGCTCGAGGGCGAGGACTTCATCATCATGGGCGAGGACGACGTCCTCGCCATCCTCGAGTAGTCCGCACCCCCAACCAGCGAATCCACAAGGAGGAACGAACATGGGCGCGAAGAAGATCGGCTACTCCCAGGACGCGCGCGAGGCCATCCGGCGCGGGGTGAGGCAGCTCGCCCGGGCCGTGAAGGTGACCCTCGGCCCCCGGGGCCGCAACGTCGTCATCCAGAAGTCCTTCGGCGCGCCGACCGTCACGAAGGACGGCGTCACCGTCGCCAAGGAGGTCGAGCTCGAGGACGCCTGGGAGAACATGGGCGCCCAGATGGTGCGCGAGGTCGCCTCCAAGACCTCCGACGTCGCCGGCGACGGCACCACCACCGCGACGGTCATGGCCGAGGCCATCTTCGAGGAGGGGCTCCGCAACGTCACCGCGGGCGCCTCCCCGATCGGCATCAAGCGCGGCATCGAGATGGCCGTCGAGTCGATCTCGAAGGGCCTGGAGAAGGCCTCCGTCACCGTGCGGGACAAGAAGGGCCTCATCGCCCACGTCGCCTCCATCGCGGCCAACAACGACCGCGAGATCGGCGAGAAGATCGCCGAGGCCATGGACAAGGTCGGCAACGACGGCGTCATCACGGTCGAGGAGGGCAAGGGCCTCGAGACCACCGTCGAGTGGGTCGAGGGCATGCAGTTCGACAAGGGCTACCTGTCGGCGCACTTCGTCAACAAGCCCGAGGACATGGAGGCGGTCCTCGAGGACCCCTTCATCCTCGTGCACGAGAAGAAGATCTCCGCCATCAAGGACCTCCTCCCGATCCTCGAGAAGGTCGCCCGCGCCGGCAAGCCGATGCTCATCATCGCCGAGGACATCGAGGGCGAGGCGCTGGCCACCCTCGTGGTGAACAAGCTCCGCGGCGTGCTCGACGTCTGCGCCGTGAAGGCGCCGGGCTTCGGGGACCGCCGCAAGGCCATGCTCGAGGACATCGCCGTCCTCACGGGGGGCACCGCCATCTTCGAGGACCTCGGCATCCAGCTCGAGAAGGTCGAGATCAAGGACCTCGGCCGCGCGAAGCGGGTCGTCGTCGACAAGGACAACACGACCATCGTCCAGGGGGCCGGGAGGAAGGAGGCCATCCAGGGCCGCATCGGGGCCATCCGCAAGGAGATGGAGTCCACCACCTCCGACTACGACAGGGAGAAGCTCCAGGAGCGCCTGGCGAAGCTCGCCGGCGGGGTCGCCCAGATCAACGTCGGTGCGGCGACCGAGGTCGAGCTCAAGGAGAAGAAGGCCCGCGTCGAGGACGCGGTCCACGCGACGCGCGCGGCGGTCGAGGAGGGCATCCTCCCCGGCGGCGGCGTGGCGCTCCTCCGCTCGCAGAAGACGCTCGACGGGCTCAAGGCCGACCACGACGCGCAGGTGGGGATCGACATCGTCCGCCGCGCGCTCGAGGCCCCCATCCGGCAGATCGCCGCGAACACCGGCGTGGATCCGTCCATCGTCGTGCAGAGGGTCCGCGACTCGAAGGACTGGAACTTCGGCTTCAACGCCCTGACCGAGGAGTACGGCGACATGATCAAGGAGGGCGTCATCGACCCGCGCAAGGTCGTCCGCACCGCGCTGGTCAACGCCGCGTCGGTGGCGACG
>JAKLKS010000165.1 GCA_023150535.1 Planctomycetota bacterium | reverse complement strand
CGGACCTCGGTCCGGCACGTCATCGTGATGAGCGACGGGGAGACCTCCCCCTTCGGCCTCCGCAGGGCGGTGGAGGGGATCGTGGCCGCGGGGGGGACGATCTCCACCGTGGGCATCGGGGCGGACTACGACGCGCGCCTCCTGGGCTCCCTCTCCGACTGGGGCGGCGGGCGGACCTTCCCGGCGGTGGACCCGGCGACGCTCCCGGAGATCGTCACCCTGGACACGCGGCGGGTGCAGGCGGCGGGGCGGGAGGCGGCGAAGAAGGGGGAGCGGGACCCGGACCTCGACCCGCCGCCGGGGACGGGGCCCCCGAAGCCGCCGGAGAAGACGCCCGAGAAGCCCCTCCCCCCGCCGGCGCCCCCCGCGAAGGCCGCCCTCCTCCCGGCCGACCCCTGCGCGGTCCTCGAGGGGCTCGCGCCCTTCGCGCCCGCGGTGCCGCCGGAGGCGCCGCCGGCGGCGCGGCAGGCGACGACGGTGGCGCTGCGCTTCGAGGGGGACCGGGGGCCGGCGCTGGTGCTCGGGCGGCACGGGCTCGGGCGGACGGGGGTGCTGGCGGCCGACCCGGCCGATCTGGCCGCCTCGGAGGAGTTCCCGGCGGCGGCGGCGCGGATCCTCCGATCGCTCGCGCCGGCGGCGGCGGGCGCGGGGGTCTCGCTCGTCTCGGTGGAGGCGGAGGCGGCGGGGACGCGGGTGCGTTTCGAGGTGCGGGCGGACGGGGTCGCCCCGATCCCGCGGGTGGAACTCCTCGACGCGGCCGGGGACGGGCCGGCGCCGGCGGCGGTGGAGCGGGCGGGGGCGCGGCGGTTCGAGGTCGTCCTTCCCGCGGAGGCCGCGGCCTACCGGACGCTGGTGGTGCGGACCGGCGAGGGGGACGGGGGGACGCCGCTCGGCTTCTTCGACCCGGGGCCCGCGGCGGCGCGGGCGGCGGACCCCGACCTCCCGCGGCGGGTCGCGGCGGCGGCGGGGGCGGTGTTCGTGGAGGGGGAACTCCCCCCCCCGCCGCCGGCGGGGCCGGGGGCGCCGGTGCCGGTGCCCGCGGGGGTGTGGGTGGCGGTGGCGGGGGCAATCCTGCTCCTGGCCGACGCCATACTGAGGAGGGCGGGGATGGGGTGAGCGGAGGTTCAGGAAACCGGGGATGGCCAGTGTGGCGCAAGGGTTTGCGGGAGAGGGTCGTCCGGGGCGTCCGCGGAGTCCGGGGAAACGCGAAACGTGGACACCTGTTGCGGACCTCTCAACCACCTATCGTACAACGGCCACGTCCTCCCGCGAGTAGGCCTCCAAGAGCGCCCTGTGCAGCGTTCGGATGGCCTCGATGTTGCCTTCGCCTGCCAAAGACCCGACATCCAACGCCAGGCAGAAGTCGATGTCGGCCTGGGACATGTAGTTGGCGTGGATCAGGACTTCCCGGACCTGGTCAGCCGCATCGGCGTACTCTCGCTCCTCCGGGTCGTAGCACCGTCGCAGGAAGGCTCTATAACAACTTTCGATTACGGGCCGGGAGTGGGACTGAATCTCCTCGACGACTCGCAGAATCTCCCTGATCTTGACGTCCAGCGCAGCCTCGGTACTGAAGAAAATATTGCCGTTGGGATGCGCTGTCTCATTGCGGTCGTCGACCAACTTAACATATGTGCCGATTTTCCCGTTGTCACAGGCGATGAGCTTGAGGAACCGCAGAATGGCTCTCTCGTTGACTGTGCTGAATGCGAACGGCGACGTCGCTTCCAGCAGAGTCCTCTCCGCATCCTTGCCAAAGCCAATCAAGCCCTTGGCGAAGTCCTCCGGCTGTGTCTGCTTGATTTGCCAGACATTGAAGTACACGAAGCTCATCGTGAGCATATGATAGGGCAGGAAGGCGAACTGGTACTTGCCGTGCTCGTAGTTCGTCTCGAACGCGTCCCACAGGAAGGCGACGTACTCCTCCTCCTTCGGACTCTTGAAGGAGAGGGGCAAGTACTTCTCAAGCGCAAAGGCCTCGTCCATGGCTATTCCTCCGGGGAGCCTTCGTCGGTGTCACCCAGGTCTGCTGGCTCCGCCCACACCTCAGCCAGCGTCACTTTCAGCGCGCCACTCAGGGCTTCCTCGGCAGCCGCCACTGCTGCTCGATAGCCTGCCAGCCTATCTGCGATTGCTCTCTGGACCTCCAGTGAAGGAACCGGAATCTCGATGCTCAAGAACTCGCCCTTGTCGAGAGTGCGTCGCCTTCCGGCTGTACCTCTCATCTTTGCGTGGTACCGCCTCCGGGCCTGCGGAGATCTGAGGACCAGTTCCAGATACCGCACGTCCACCAAGTCCACCCGGACCTCCCATACATCGTAGGCTGGACTCACGGCGGCGTACGGGTACTTCGACTGGATTCCGAGGACTCCCTCATCGACTGGAAAGCCAACGACTAGGTCATTCCGCCCCACCCTCTTGTAGCCGGAAATATCGGTGCTGGCGATTCGCTTCTTGAACTTATCCGCTTGGTCCACGAGTCCATGTTTCATTGTGATCGATAGCACCGGCAGCGATTGGTCTGCGCCCACCCGGTCACTCTTCCGCGCACCAAGAACCTGCCGCAGTGGAGCCCAAGGCCCCCCACCCTCACGCCGCGCCCCAATGACGCGATAGGACTCAGCAGTGAGCTTGTAGTCTCCTGATCCAGCAATTTCGTCGCGAGCGACCGCGCTGGCTCTACTGGCCTGCAAGACCTCTGCGGACACCGCGGTGCCAGTGTCAATACCCTGCTGCCATCGCTGAATTACCTCGCACGCCGAACGCAGATCGCCTCCGCCTGTTACCTTCCTTGTTGGTCCAAGGTCGTGGCCATCGTCGTCAATTCTGACAAATAGAACATGGTCCGACCGCGAGGCTCTCGCCTTGTCCAGGAGTAGCACTGATGTCTTGACACCCGAATAAGGGTTGAACACTCCCTGAGGAAGGGACACAACGGCGACGAGATACTCTTCTACCAGCATCCTCCGGAGTTGGGTGTAGGCGGACTGCGCTTGGAAAATGATGCCCTCAGGCACAATGATCCCAGCGCGGCCGGCGGGAGCCAAGTGCTCAGCCATGTAGTCTACGAAGAGCACCTCGCTCCTCTTGCTCTGGACTGAGAAGCGATTATGGGGCCTGATGCCTCCCGTCGGCGACATGAACGGTGGGTTGGCGAGGATTACGTCGGCGTACTCGTTCCATCGGTCCTGGCTGGTCAGAGTGTCGTACTCGTGGATGTGCGGGTCCGTGAACCCGTGGAGGTACATATTGACCAGCGACAAACGCACCATGTCCGGCGAGATGTCGTAACCCTTGAAGTTCGTCGCCAGCCTCGCCCGGTCGTCCGGCGTTAGCGTGCTGTTCCCCTCTTCGTCCTTGTTCGCCTTCAGAATGTGCTTGTAGGACGAGATGAGGAAACCGGCAGTCCCGCACGCCGGGTCAAGGATAGTTTCGGTCTTCTTTGGGTCGATGATCTCCACGATGAAGTCGATGATGTGCCGAGGAGTCCGGAACTGCCCCGCTTCGCCCTGCGAGCCAAGCACTGACAGCAGGTACTCGAAGGCGTCGCCGAGGCTCTCCGAGTGGTCGTACTCGAACTCGTCGATGACCTTCAGGAAGGACCGGAGCGTCTCCGGATCGCGGTAGGGCAGGAACGCGTCCTTGAAAATCTCCCGAAACAGCGGCGGAATGCCCTGGTTCTCCGGCATCTTCGCGATCGACTCGGCGTAGAGATTGAGCGTCTCGTGCCCGCCCAGCCCGGAACGCATCAACTTGGCCCAGCCGTAGCGGGCGAACTCCCCCGCGAAGAACTTCCGGGTTCCCCCCATCTCCTCGGAGTCCGCGTCCATGTCGTCCATGAACTTGTAAATGAGTGCGATGGTGATCTGCTGAACCTGCCCCTTCGGATCGGGGACCTTCCCGACGAGGATGTCGCGGGCCGTATCGATGCGGCGCTTCGTCTCGGAGTCGAGCATTTCGCTCCTAGGCGGCGAACTGGTTCAGGGGAATGTAGTCCTTCACGTACTCGGGCACGAGCTTCCGGAACTTCTCCGGCACGGCGCGCAGGTCGCGGGTCGAGAACACCGGGTTGGTCGCCAGGTCCGTGAACTGCCGGCTGTCGATGCTCTCCCGGACCCTTCCGCTTGTCACGTACGCCTTGAAGAAGTGCTTGATGGCCGGGATCGCGGACGGCGGCTCTGGGACGTGGTCGGCGACGAACTTCGCGAACTCCTCCTCGAGCAGCTCGTCCTTCGACTTGAACCGTGGGATGAGGCCGAAGATCTTCTCCAGGATCTCCCGGAGGGTCAGGCGCCGGTCCACGGCTGCCGCGTGGCGGAGCTTGTCCAGCGAGTAGTACTCCTCCGGCTTGTCGAAGACCTCCCGGTTGACGTAGTCGATGACCCGATCCCACTGCCCGGCCTCCACGGCCGCCGCGATGACCGGGTCCTCGCGAACGGTCTCCCCGAAGCGCTCGAAGAACATGCGGTCGATCTTCATCCCTTCGGACCCGACCGTCGCCTCCTGGATGGTGGCGAGGATGTCCGCCCCGAGGTGATCGTACGTGCCAGCGCGCTCTGGTGGGATGTCCTCCCCTCCGCCGCTAGGACGGCGCCGCTTCGGCTTCGGTAGCTCGAGCACCTGGTCGTAATTGAACTCGGTCTCGAAGTACTCACAGTTGGCGAAGAAGTCGAAGAGCTTGAACGCGGTCTTGCGCGGCCGAGCGACTCCGGCCCGGACCGACTCCTCAAGAACCTGCTCCAGGAAGTCGTGGGGCCGCGTGCCGCGTCCCTTGATCTGGATGAAATCCGTGGGCGAGAAGATCGGGCGGAACAACCCCAGGTTGAGAACGTCCGTGCAGTCGTAGCCCGTGGTCATCATGCCGACGGTCACGCAGACCCGGGCCTTGCTCGTCTTGTAGCCGGAAACGAAGTTCCCCGAGCCCAGAAGGTTGTTGTTCGAGAAGTTCATGGCGAACTGCTGGGCGTCCGGGATGGACGAGGTGACCTGCACCGCGAAGTCCGACCGGTACCTCCCGGGGAACATCAAGTCGGCGATCTGGTTGAGGATCTGCGTGATCTTGGCCGCGTGGTCCTGGCTCACCGCGAACACGATGGACTTCCCGATCTCACCGCTCACGGGGTCCCGGAGCGCGTTCTCGATGAAGGTCTTGCAGAAGAGCTGGTTGGTCGCCTCGGAGAAGAAGCGCTTCTCGAATTCGCGCTGCTTGAACGCCTCCTCCTGGTTCTCGCCGGACTCGTCGGTGAACGAGACGACGAAGCCCTGCTCTGAAAGCAGTTCCGTTGTCACCTCGGTCCGTGCGTCGACGACCGTCGGGTTGATTAGGAATCCGTCCTTCACACCGTCGAGGAGCGAGTAGCGGAAGGTCGGTTGCCCGCTTTCGCACCCGAAGGTCCGGTAGGTGTCGAGGAGGAGGCGCCGCTCCGCCTCGCGCGGATCGCTGGCGCGGCCGCCCTTGAAACGCCGCAGGTAGTCCCGCGGCGTGGCCGTCAAGCCGAGCTTGTAGCCGACGAAGTAGTCGAAGACCGCCCGGGCGTTTCCGCCGATGGAGCGGTGGGCCTCGTCGGAGATGACCAGGTCGAAGTCCGTCGGCGAGAAGAGCCGCTGGTACTTGTTGTTGAAGAGGAGGGACTGGACCGTCGTGACCACGACCTCCGCCTTCCGCCAGTCGTCGCGGTTCTCTTTGTAGACGACCGTCTTGAAGTCTGCGGAGAGGAGGGCCGCGAAGGCCTTCCTCGCCTGGTCCTCCAGCTCCAGCCGGTCCACGAGGAAGAGCACCCGGCTCGCGTTCCCCGAACGGAGGAATAGCTTAACGACGGCCGCCGCGGTCAGGGTCTTGCCCGTTCCCGTCGCCATCTCGAAGAGGAAGCGGTCGCCGCCCGCGCGCACCGTCTCCTGCAGGCTGTGGATCGCCTGGAGCTGGTAGGGCCGAAGGAACCGGAGCTTGTTGGCCCGAGCGTACTCCGGACGCTCCGTCTCGTTCTTCCATCCCGCCTCCGAGGCGTACGTGGGGCGCTGGGTCAGGACGATGTAGTCGACGCCGACCTTCTCCACGAAGAGGCGCTGCGGGTTGGGGCTGGTCTTCTGGTACCCCATGACCGAGCCCGGCTTCGGGAACGCGGGGATGACATGGGGGTTGCCCCGCTCCAGGTCCCAGAACCAGTGCAGGTTCCCGTTCGAGAGGATGACGAACCGGCAGTTCTGCGAGCGGGCGTACTTCCGCGCCTGCTCCTTGCCCGAGAGCGGGTTCTTGTCCTCGGCCTTGGCCTCGAGGACGAGGAGGGGGAAGCCCCTCGCGTCGAGGAGGAGGAAGTCGACGAAACCACGCTTGGTCTTCTCGAAGTCCTCGCCGAGCGCGTCGAGGTCCTCCGCCTTGATCGCGACGGCCGGCTCGAGCTGAATGTTCGCGGGGGCCCCACGCTCGGGGAAGAACCGCCACCCGGCCGCTTCGAGGAGGCGGTTGATCTTGATCCGGGCGGAGGCCTCCTTCATCGCCATGCAGGGTGGTGGCTCAGGGAGCGCGCAGACGACACGCGCGTCCTGGGATCCGCCCTCCAGCTCCGACAAGCCATGACCAATCTCCTTTCTTCGCCGGCCATGCTACCCGGACCAACGGCACGTTCATGTGCTGGATGTGTCCTTCGCTCTGGGATAGACTCGGGACTCGACAGATAGGGGGTCTTCACCGCTTCAGCATGAGGCCGCGGCGCCGAGGCAGATTGGCTGACAAGGGGGAGTTTCTCCTTGATCCACCCCCCGGGTGTCGTAGACTCCTCTTGGCTCCGCAGTTAGGAGCCCTTGGTCCGGTGCCGCTGGTCGGCTTGATAGGGTTCGCCCCGCCGGACATCACCCAGGTCGCGTGGGGGCGTCGCCTTGGGCGACGCCCCCCAGTCTAGGCGGCCCCGAACCTCGTCTTCCGCAGCGCCGCCGCCTGCGCTCCGATCGGTCCCAGGTGCGCCGCCAGCGGGCTCTCTGGCGGGAACACCTTCAGCCCCTCGAGCCTCTCCGCGGGGGTCGTCTTGCTCGACCAGACCGAGGGCAGGACCTTCTGGAACCACGGGTACGCGAAGTCCCCGTACTTGAAGGCGCGGTAGAAGTTGTAGGCCACGAAATCGGCGAGCTGGATCCCGTTCGACAGCTCGCTCCGGACGAACATCGGCATCTCGACGATCTGCGTGAGCCGCCGCTGGGCCGTGGTCCCGCTTTCCAGCAGGTAGGCGTGCTTCATCGCCAGCGACCGGTTGGCCTCCTTGGAAAGGTCGTCGCGCATCATGGCGCCGAGGTGCCTGGGGTGTTCGGTCGCGAGGAAGTAGTGGACCCGCTCCAGCAGGAGCTCCCAAGCCTTCCGGTGCAACTTGTCGTGGTCCATGTGGTCGTGCAGCCGGTCCTTGTCAACGACCACCGCGAAGATCCGCATGTTGTTGTACGCGAGCTGCCGGTAGAAGAGGTTCACTACCTCCTCGATCTCGGCTTCGTGCAGGTGGGCGAGGAGCGGATGCCGACCGCGCTCCTTCGGGTTCCGGACGTGGCTGGACTTCAGCTCGCACTCGGCGAGCTCCAGGCGCCGCTGCCCCCTCTCCTCGATCCTCTTGATGAGCTCCCGCTTCTTGAGGTTGAGGGTCTGCTCGAATCCGTACCACTTGTGGTCGAGGAGCGACACCGCCGCTAACACAAAGACCGGGTCCCTTGTCGCGGAGGTGCCGTCCCCGCGCAGCACACGGTTGCAGTCCATGTTCCCGCTCTCGTCGACGTAGAAGAAGTACACGGGGCACCTACCCGGCCACCAACGGATCGGCGTCGATTGCGAGGGCCGCCAAGAACGCGGTGAGGCGCTTCACCTCCGCCTTCCTGAGGTCCCGGGGAAGGACGATGCGCGCGATGAGGCCATCGCGGACGGGGAACGGGTACTCAACCATGTTCACCTGGGGATGCACGTGCATGGCGGGGGTCTCCGGCTCCGACTTGCGCCTCTCCCCGTTCTCCTTCTCGGTCGTGACCGTCCTCTTGATGGTGGTCGGCTTCCAGCCGCTGGGGTCGCTCAGGTAGGAGAGGTAGGACGTGACGGCCTGACGGAATCGGCGCTTGTAGGTCTCCAGCACCCCAGGCTTGAACTCCTTCTTCCTGAGGTTCTGGAAGCGGACGAGCGCCCCTTCGACGTCCAGCTTCTTGATGTCCTCGGCCTCCCAGTTGTCGAGGGCACCGAGCACCTGGGAGCAGGCGGCACGGAGCCCGTTCGCGGTGTTCTTGTTCATGACGCCCTTCTCGGACGCCCAGGTCCAGTGGTCTACGAGTCCCCTACCAGTCGCTTCCGTCATGTTCGACCTCCTGCCGATCCGCCCCGCAGCCTCGTGCTGCGGGCGTCAACACACAGCGAGCAGGACGGTAGCATGGTACAGCATACATGTCAATGCTATCTCGGACGAGCTTGGGCGGCGCGACGGGCCCGCTCTGCCAGCCAATCCCGTGGCCCACCAGTTGCCCCCTTGGTCACCACCGTCGTGTACTTCAGCCTCGCCGAAGGAACCCGATAGGGGCCTGATCCAGATCAAAGGGGGTCGTCAGACAGTGCCATTACCTCCATCTCGACCTCGGTTACCCCCTTCCTGCCACCAGGCCACCGCAGACCATGCTATCCCTTCACTCCGAAGTGGCCCGCGGAAGAGAGGCAAACGGAATTGGCCGATGATCCAGGGCCGCCCTTCTGCCCACCCGCGCCACCCACTCCCCGGGCACCCAGGGGACCGCGACTGCCGCGGGGACCGGAGGTGTGCGATGTGGTACCCCCGGCAGGGTTCGAACCTGCGACCTGCTGGTTAGGCCCCCCCGTCCCCCGTCCCCCGCGGCTCCTCGCTGTTCCGTGTGGGTACCCCGCCCTCATGACCTCCTCCTCTCGCGGTTCCGCGCCTCCTTCGTCGGCGCGGGGCTCCCGTCTCGCATCGGCCGGAACGGACCGGCCGACCCGAGTCGGGAGCGTTGGAAGTCAGAGGCGGGGGTGAAGCGGCCGGAGGGGGCGACGGGAAGGGGGGGGACCATCGGAACCCCGGGGCTGGCTCACCGGCGGACGGGGCAGGTCAGGGAAGGGCTCCCTGGCGTGCCCGGCTCCGGGCCTGCCGCCCCCCGGGCCGTCCCCCCGCCGGGAGAGTCCCCTCCGCTCCGACCTCCCTCCCCCCGTGTCCCGCGATGGTCCTCCCGCTCCGGTGCCCCGCCTCTCCCATGGGTCCCGTTTCCCGTCGGCCGATCCGTTCCGGCCGACGGGACACG
>JAKLKS010000164.1 GCA_023150535.1 Planctomycetota bacterium | reverse complement strand
TCCTCGAGGCCCTGCGCACAGCCCCCGGGGAATCCCGCGTCGACGTCGCCGCCGGCCGGCGGGGCCTCCCCCGGGGGGCCATGGACCTCGGGGTCGCGTACGCCCTGCCGGAGCCGGAGGAGGGGCTCTCCCTCCTGCCCGCCGACGACTTCGCGGTGCGGGGGCTCCGGGTGCGGGACCGGAGGACCGGGCTCGGCCTGCGGCTCATCGCCGCGCCGCCCCGCCCCGAACGCCCCGCCCTCGAGCGGGGGGTCTTCCGCGTCACCATGGCCTTCCCGGGCACCGCCGTCCTCGTCCCCGAGGGGGGCATCGCCGCCCTCGTCTCCGGGAAGGTCGCGGCGACCCTCCACGTCCTCGACCCGCGGGAGCGCCGGACCCTCCCCGTGGGGGCCCTCGAGGTCCCCCTCGCCGCCGACTTCACCGCGCCCCTCGCCCTCGCCCTGGAGGCCTCCCCCATGTGGGGGAGGGAGACGGCGGGCTTCTTCTCCGGGGCCCGGGAGCTGCCGCCGGGGCTCGCCATGGTCTCGCGGCGGAGGGGGCGGGTCCCCGTCGTCTTCGTCCACGGGACCGCCTCGAGCCCCGGCCGCTGGGCGGAGATGATCAACACCCTCTCCGCCGACCCCGGCCTCCGGGACAGGATCCAGGCCTGGGTCTTCATCTACCCCACGGGGAACCCGGTCGCCTTCTCCGCCGCCCAGCTGCGGGAGAGCCTCGCGGACGCCGTCGCCGAGCTGGACCCGGAGGGACGGGACCCGTCCCTCCACCGCATGGTCCTCGTCGGCCACAGCCAGGGGGGCCTCCTCTGCCGGATGGTCTCCTCCTCGCGGCCCCCGGGAGGGCACACCCTTCCCGACGGGCGGGCCATCGCCGACCTCGGCCTGTCGCCGGAGGCGGAGGCCCTCGTCCGCCGCTGCATGGAGTTCGAGGCGTCCCCCCACGTCGGGCGGGTGGTGTTCCTGGCGACCCCCCACGGCGGCTCCTTCTTCGCCGGGAACTGGATCTCCCGCCTGGCCGCGTCCTTCATCGAGGTCGCCCGGACCTTCGAGGGGGCCCTCGCGGACACCTTCCGGGAGCGCCCCGGGAGGATCGTCATCCCCGAGGACATCCACATCCCGACGGCCGTGGACAACATGATCCCGGGGAGCGAGTTCCTCGCCACCTACGCCGCGCTGATCCCGGGACCCGGGGTCGCCTTCCACTCCATCATCCCGGTGGACGGGGAGGGGGACCCCGCCGGCCTCGACGACGGGATCGTCGCCTACGGGAGCGCCCACCTCGAGGGGGTCGCCTCGGAGTTCGTCGTCCGCTCCGGACACTCCTGCCAGGACCACCCGCTGGTCATCGAGGAGGTGCGTCGGATCCTGCTCGAGCACCTCGACGGCGCGAGGGCCCCGGGGAAGGGCCCGGCCCCCGCTCCCGCCGCTACTTCCCCCGGTTCCCGCCCATGAAGGACTTGATGGTCTCGTATGTGCTCTTCAGCTCCTCGTCCTTCCCCCCGAGCTCGAAGTACTTCCCGAAGTGGTCCAGGGCCTTCCGCGTCCTCTCCCCGTCCGTGTAGGAGGGGTTGTCGGCGATGCAGAGGATGGCGAGGTTCTTGTGGGCGTCGAGGAACCTCGGGTCCTTCTCGAGGGCGTCCTCGTATGCGGCGATGGCCTCCTTCGACTTCCCCTGCCGGTCCAGCGCGAGGCCGCGGAGGAAGGGGGCCATGGCGCTCCTCGGGTCGGCCTTCGCGAGCCCCTCGGCGACCCGCCCCGCGGCCTCGGCCTCCCCCATCCGGAGCAGGAACTCCGCGAGGGAGCGGGCCGCCAGCGGGTCCTTCGGGTCGAGCTTGACCGCCTGCTCCAGTTCCTTCCGCCCCTCCGCCGTCCTCTGGAGGGCCAGCAGGCACTCCCCCAGGGCGCGGCGGGCCACGGGGTCCTTCCCGTCGGACTTCACCGCCTTCTGGAGCGGCACCAGCGCCTTCTCGTGCTGCCCCCCGGCGAGGAGCGCCCGCCCGAGGCCCGCCTGCAGGGCCTGGGACTCCGGCTTCCTCTCCAGCCCCGCCAGGAACTCCTTCTCCGCGCCCGCGGGGTCGCCCAGCGCGAGGAGGGACTCGCCGCGGAGGTAGCGGGACTTCGCGTAGAGCGGGTCGTCGGCGGCCACCTTCGCGGCGGCCTCGGCGGCCTTCGCGTACTCCCCGGCCTCGAAGGACTTCAGGGCGGCGTCGAGGGGGGCGTCCTCCGCGGGGGCGGGGAGGGAGGCGAGGAGGAGGACGGCGGCGGCGAGGAGGGGGAAGGGCCTCATGGGCGGCTCCGGGAAGGGGGGTCGAGGGGGACGGCCGGCGGGGCGGGTCGGCCGGGCCCCGGGGAGGGGCCCGGCCGCGGCGCGGGGACTCCCGCCGCCCCGCCTAGACGCGGGCGAGGCCCTTCTGCACCTGCGCGGCCAGCGCCCTGCGCGCCGCGGCGCCGCCCTCGCGCCCGTAGGAGCGCAGCTCGTTGGCCTTCTTCGCCAGCGGGCACATGTTCCTGCACTCGAACCCGCCGGCGGCCGCGGCCCCGTCGCCGCAGGCGCCGCCGCCCGCCATCGCCGAGCCCGCCGCCGCGAGCAGCGCCAGCCCCGCGAGGAACGCCGCCGGCCTCAAGGACTTCCGCATGGTTCACCTCCTGGTTGCGCGGATGTGCCCCACCATTCCGCGCGGGCGCCCCGATCCCCCGCCCTCCTTCAGCGGTTCCCCGGCTCCCCCGTCGCGGCCCGCAGCCATGCGCCGAGGTCCCCCTCGTCGGCCCCCCGGATCCTCTCCTCCGCCCGGTACCGCTCCTCCGCCTCGGGCCAGGGGAGGTCGACGTCGAGGAGGCCGTTCTCCAGCGCGTACTCCCCGACCCTCCCGTTGAGGACCGTCCGCGTCGTGAAGGGGAGCGGCGTCGCCGCCGAGGCGTGGCGGGCCAGCGTGGTGGTGCAGTTGTCCACGAGCGTGTTGTAGAAGGTCCCCGCCTCCGCGATCGCCGCCGCCCGCTCCAGCGCGGCGCGGAGCGCGGCCTCCATCCCCCGGGGATCCCGCTTCACCGGGAGGAGGAGGATGCGGTCCCCCCAGGCCCGGGCCCGGAGGCCGAGGACGTCCCGCGGGTCGCCGAGGACGTAGATCAGCGGGTAGGCCCGGAGCATCCCGTGGAGCGGCCGGTAGGGCTGGCCCGGCCTCCGGCGCCCCTCCACCGAGAGGGCGAGCGCCCCTCCGTCGCGGAAGGTGAACAGCAGCAGGGTGTGGGCGGCGAAGCCCCCCTCGTCGAGGGGGACGACGCCGAGCCAGCAGCGGTCGATGGCGGCGAGGTCGAACTCCGCGGTGCGCCACCCGGGAGCGACCTCCCCCTTCGCCCCCCAGCGGAAGTCGCGGAAGTCCCCGATGCGGACGCGGCTCCCCGCGAAGGCCACCCGCGGCAGCCGCTCCTGCCCGGGGTTCCAGGGCCCCTCCGCCGGGACCGGCTCCAGGAGGACGCCGAGGAGGGCGGCGGCGACCAGGCCCGCGGCGGCGGGGAGGCGGCGGCCGCCGGAGCGGAAGGCCAGCACCCCGAAGGCCCCGGCGAAGGCGGCCGCCGCGGGCCAGGCGATCCACGCGGGGAGCCAGGGCCGCAGGGAGAGCCAGCCGGCGACCCAGGCGGCCGCGGGGAGGAGCAGCGCCGCCGCGAGCCTCCGCGGCCACCGCCGCGGGGGCTTCTCCTTGCGTTCCGGCTCCCCACCCTGTCCCATGGGACCCTTGTAGCCTCCCCGCCGGCCGGAGGGAAGACCGCCCGTGACCGACGCCGACCTCCACCTGCGCATCGAGTACACGCTGCTGCGCCCCGAGGCCGCGGCCGCGGAGGTGCGGGCCCACTGCCTGGAGGCGCTCTCCCTCGGGATGGTCGGGGTCTGCGTGGCGCCGGCCCGGGTGGCCGAGGCGGCGGCGATCCTCGCGGGGCGGCCGGTCGCGGTCGTCACGGTGGCCGGCTTCCCCCACGGGACGACCACGGCCGACGCCAAGGCCTTCGAGGCGGAGCGGGCCTTCGGGCGGGGGGCGACGGACGTGGACTTCGTCATGCACCGCGGCTTCGCGAGGGACGGGGCGTGGGACGCGGTGCTCGGGGAGTTCCGGACGATGCGCGGCGCGGTGCCCGAGGCGACGCTCAAGGTGATCCTCGAGACGGGGGCGCTCACCGACGACGAGATCCGCCGCTCCTGCGAGGCGGCGGCGGAGGCGGGGCTCGACTTCGTGAAGACCTGCACCGGCTTCGGGCCGCGGGGGGCGTCGGCGGAGGACGTGCGCCTGCTCCGGGAATGCGCGGGGGGGCGCCTGCGCGTGAAGGCCTCGGGCGGCATCCGGACGCGGGGGCAGGCGCTCGAACTCCTCGCCGCGGGGGCCGACCGGCTGGGGATGTCCTCGATGCCGAAAGACTGAACCTCAGAACTGAACCCGTCCCCTTTTCCTGGTTTCCGCCCATGGACATCCTGCTCGGACTGCTGGCCGCTCTCCTCGCCGCCGCCGCGGCGCTCGGCTGCTGGCGGCTGGGGATCCTCCTCGCGGCCCGCCTCTCCAGGGCCGGGGGCGAGGCGGCCGCGGGGGTGGCGCTCCTCCTGACCGGGGGGCTCGTGGCGCTCGTGAACCACGCCCCCTCGAGCCTGCCGCGCCGGCTCCTCCTCTCCCCGGCCATCTACTTCGAGTTCTGCTACTTCCTCCCCACGGCCGCCTTCTTCTTCGGGCTCGCGTCGCGGCGGGTGCCGGACCCGCGGACGGGCCGGGCGCTGGGCGTGCTGGTGGCCGTCCTCGCGGGGTACTCCGCGGTGCACGCCTTCCTCGCCTTCGACGCGCGCTCCCACCCGGGGCTCTCCGCCGTGCCGCCCCCCTCGGGGATCCAGCGGCAGACGACGGGCTGGTCCTGCGGGCCGGCCTCCTGCGTGACGCTGCTGGCGGCCCACGGGATCCGCTCCACGGAGCGGGAGATGGGCGAGTACACGCTCTGCTACCGGCGCCGGGGGACGACGATGCCGCGGTTCCTGCGGGGGCTCGCGCTCAAGCTGCGGGACGCGGGGTCCCGCCTCCGGGTGCGGGCCGCGGACCACCTGTCGCTGCGGGAGCTGGAGGCGTTCCCGAAGCCCTGCCTCGTCGGGCTCCGGCTCACCTTCATGGTGGACCACGCGGTGGTGGTGATGGGGGTCGGGAAGGACGGGACCTGGCGGGTGGCCGACCCCATCCGGGGGACGGTGGGGCCGATGTCCCTCGTCGAGATGCGGGAGCGGTTCACGGGGGAGGCGATCGCGCTGGAGGAGGGCCCATAGTATCACCAAGTGATACTATGGGCCCCGCCCCTTCCCCTACCTCCGCTCCCCGGCCCTCCCCCCCGCCTTCTCCGCCAGCCCCACCAGCCCGAGGAACGCCGCCCTGTGCCCCCCGGCGTCCTCCCCGAGCGCCCCCGCCGCGATCTCCCGCACCGCCGCGAGCGTGAGCCCCCCGGCGTGCGGCGACTCCCGCAGCACCATCCCGAACCCCGCCACCGCCGCCGCGAACCGGAAGTCGTCGTCCGCCCCGTCGAAGCCCGCGCCGCCGTCCACCACCGGGAACTCCGCCGGCGCGCTCGCCTCCCCGTCCGGCTCCTTCCACCGGAGCTTCACCGTGGCCAGCTCCCCGCTCCCCTCCCCCTCCGGCGTCAGGCCCCCCGTCGCCCGGTAGCGGAGCGGGTCCACCCCCGCCCCCGGCACGGCGGCGCCCGCCGGCACCACCTCGTAAAAGGCCGTCACGCAGTGGCCGGCCCCGATCTCCCCCGCGTCCTTCGCGTCGTCGCGGAAGTCCCGGGCCGCCAGCACGCGGTTCTCGTAGCCCAGCAGCCGGTACCCGGCCGCGCGCGCCGGGTTGAACTCCACCTGGATCTTCACGTCCTTCGCGATGACCTGGAGCGTGCCGGCGAAATGTTCGACGAGCACCTTCCGCGCCTCCGCGAGGGAGTCGATGTAGGCGTAGTTCCCGTTCCCCCGGTCGGCCAGCGACTCCAGCGCGTCGTCCTTGAGGTTCCCCCGCCCGAAGCCGAGCACGGTGAGGAAGGTCCCCTCCTTCGCCTTCGCCGCCACGAGGTCCACGAGGTCGGAGCGGTTCGTCACGCCGACGTTGAAGTCCCCGTCCGTGGCGAGGATCACCCGGTTGATGCCGCCCGCGATCCGGTTCTCCGCGGCGACGCGGTAGGCGAGTACGATGCCCGCCCCGCCGTTGGTGGATCCGCCCGCCTGCAGGCGGTCCACCGCGTCGAGGATCGCCGCCCGCGCGCTCCCCGGCGTCGAGGGGAGGACGAGCCCGGAGGCGCCGGCGTAGACGACGAGCGCCACCCGGTCCCGGGCGTCGAGCCGCTCCGCGAGGAGCCGGAGCCCCGCCTGGACGAGGGGGAGCCTGTCGGGGTCCTCCATGGAGCCCGAGACGTCCACGAGGAAGACGAGGTTGGCCGGCGGGCGCTCCGCCTCCGCGACCGACCTCCCCCGGATCGCCACCCGGAGGAGCCGGTGGGCCGGGTTCCAGGGGGCCGCGGCGACGGCCGCGCGGACGGCGAAGGGCTCCGCGCCCGCGGGCGGCGCGTAGCCGTAGGGGAACCAGTTCACCATCTCCTCGATGCGGACCGCCCCGCGCGGGGGCAGGGTCCCCCGCTCGAGGAAGGAGCGGACGACGGTGAAGGAGGCGGTGTCGACGTCGATGGAGAAGGTGGAGAGGGGCGCCTCCTCCACGCCGTGGAAGGGGTTCTCCTCGCGGGCGTCGAAGGAGTCGGTGTTCCCCTCGGCGGAGCCGGGGCGGAGGGAGGCGAGGGGATCGAGGTCGGCGGACACCGTCAGGCTGCGTTGTCCGCCGCCCCTGCCGCAGAAGAACCTGGTTGCGCCGCCCCCCACGCCGATGGAGGCGTCCGGCCCGGCCTCCAGGAAGGGGGAGTCGGCGTTGAAGCGGGGATCCCCGAGGCACTCCACGATGGCCTCGGCCTCGTCGATGGGCTTCGTCTCGAGGACGTCCGGCTCGATCCCGTCCTCGAGGTCCACCCCCGGCCCGGCGAGGAAGGCGGCGGGGGCGCCGCCGGGCCCGGCCTCCGCCCCTTCCCTCCCGGTGCCGCCGAGGGCGAGGCCGAGCAGGATCAGGGCGTGGGCCGCCAGGGAGCCGGCCACGGGCGTACGGGGAGCGCGGATCGCGGTCATGGGTCATCTCCTTCTCACCGGGCGGGAGGCAGGTCGCGCTTCGATGGGAAGGAACGGACGGGGGGCGCGCCGGTTCGCGCGCCCCCGGGGGCCGGCGCTACTTCGACAGGGCGGCCGACTTCTCGACGAGCCGCAGGAACTCCGCGCGCCGGCCGCTCCCGTCGGCGCCGAGCGCGCCCGCGGCGATCTCCCTCACGGCGTCGAGCGACGCGCTCCCGGCGAACCTCGAGCCCCGCAGCAGGAGGGCCCACTCCGCGACGGCCGCGGCGAAGCGGAACTCCCCGCTCGCGCCGTCGAAGGAGCCGCCCGCGTCCACGAAGGGGATCTCGCGCAGCGTGCTCGCCTCCCCCTCGGGCTCCTTCCAGCGGAGCTTGACGGTGAGGGTCTCCAGGGACCCGGTCCCCTCGGCGGGCCGCTGGTACCGGAGTCCGTCCACGGCGCCGCCGGGGACCTCCCTCCCGAAGGGGACGACCTCGTAGAAGGCGGTGACGGAGTGGCCGGCGCCGATCTCGCCGGCGTCCTTCGCGTCGTCGGCGAAGTCCTGGGCGGCCAGCAGGCGGTTCTCGTAGCCGAGCAGCCGGTAGCCGGCGACCTGCGCGGGGTTCCACTCGACCTGGATCTTCACGTCCTTCGCGATGGCGTGGAGGGTGGACATGCCCTGCTCGACGAGGACCTTTCGGGCCTCGGCGAGGTCGTCGACGTAGGCGTAGTTGCCGTTGCCGCGGTCGGCGAGGCGCTCCAGGGTGGCGTCCTTCAGGTTGTCCATGCCGAAGCCGAGCGCGGTGAGGAAGACCTTCGACTTCGCCTTCTCCTCGACGAGGGAGACGAGGGCGGCGGGGTCGGTGACGCCGACGTTGAAGTCGCCGTCGGTGGCGAGGAGGACGCGGTTGATGCCGCCGGGGATGAGGTTCTCCTCCGCGATCCTGTAGGCGAGCTCGATGCCGGCGCCGCCGTTGGTGGACCCGCCGGCGCGGAGGTTCGCGACGGCGGCCCGGATGGCCGCGCGGTCGTCGCCGCGGGTCGGGGGGAGGACGAGGCCGGAGGCGCCGGCGTAGACGACGATGGAGACGCGGTCGCGGGCGTCGAGGCGACCGGCGAGGAGCTCGAGGGACCGCTGGACGAGGGGGAGCTTGTTGGGCTGGTCCATGGACCCGGAGACGTCGAGGAGGAAGACGAGGTTGGCGGCGGGGCGCTCGGCCTCCTCGACGACGCGGCCCTTGAGGGCGACGCGGACGAGGCGGTGGGCCGGCTCCCAGGGGCAGGCGGCGGCCTCGAGGTGGACGGCGAAGGGGTCGGCGCCGGCCGGGGGGGCGTAGTCCCAGTCGAACCAGTTCACGAGCTCCTCGAGGCGGACGGCGTCCCGGGGCGGGAGGCGGCCCTGCTCGACGAGGCAGCGGCGGACGATGGAGTAGGACGCGGTGTCCACGTCCACGGAGAAGGTGGACAGCGCGGCCTCGCCGACGGGGCGGGTCCAGGGGTTCTCGGGGAGGGGGGCGAAGGTCTCGGAGGTGGATTCGGGGGGAGAGGTCTCCTTGAGGGAGAGGATGTCGGCGGGGAGGGTGCCGGTGACGGTGACCATGACGTCGGGGGAGATGCTGACTTCCCTGAAGGTGAATCCCGTCTCCGTCCTCACGATGGTGGCGGGATCGAAGAACACCACGTCGTCGTCCGCCTGGTTGACCACCGCGCCGATGGCGATCCCCAGGGGCCGCTTCGCGTAGAGGGCGATGGACCCTCCCGCGCCTCCTCCACCGGCCGATCCGAAGTAGAAATACCCGGGGGTCCTGTTCCCGACACCGCCCTCGACGGTGATGGAACCGGCGGACTTCACCAGGTGGACTCCGGCTCCGTTTCCGATGCCGCCCGAGTCCCCGAGGCGGAGGCGCAGGTTCTCGTCCAAGAGGACGGCGGAGTAGTTGGGGAGTGAGGGGCCCTGCCCCCCGACCCCTCCACGACCGCCCGCGCGGCCGAAGAGGTGGGAGGTTCCCGGGTACTGATGGCCGCCGCCGCCGCCGCCGCCTCCGAAGCCGTACACGGTGGAACCGGGGCTGAGTCCCCCGCGGACGTTGGTGGAGGGCACCCCCTTGACGAGGACACCGCCTCCGCTACCCGAACCACCTGCACCGCCGTTGCGCCAGTCGGATGAGGTCGGGTAGTAGACCGAGTTTCCGCCGGCCCCTCCCCCGCCCCCCCCCACACCGGCGGCGTACCAGGGTCCCGCGGGTACCTCACGCCCCCCCTTTCCGGTAC
>JAKLKS010000163.1 GCA_023150535.1 Planctomycetota bacterium | reverse complement strand
GCGGTGGAGGGGTGGGCGCGCCTCCTCGACCGCGCGCCGGACCGGGCCGGCGCGGCGGCGCGGGAGCTGGAGCGGCTCGCCGCGGCCCCGGGGGACGAGGGGACGGAGGCGGTGCGGCTCCTCTCGCGGGCCCGGCTCCTCGCCGGGGACCCGGAGGGCGCCTGCGCCGCCGCGGTGGAGCTCCTCCGCCGCCGGCCCGTCGAGGTGGAGGAGGTCCGCCGGCTCCACCGCGCGGTCCTCGAGCGCCACCCCGCCTCCCGGGAGGCCGTGGAGGGGGTCGCTTCGGCGAGCGTCACGGCGGGGGATCCCGGGGGGGCGGTGGAGGCGGCCCTCCACGACCTCCGCCAGCACCCGGAGCGGCGCCGGGACCTCGGGCGGTTCCTCCAGAACCTCCGGTCCCTCTTCGGCCGCTCCGCCGCCGTCCCCCTGGCCCAGGCGGAGTTCGTGTTCCTCCCCCTCGACCTCCTCGACGACGCCTCCGACGCGCTGGAGGCGGCCCTCGCCCTGGACCCCGCCCTCCACGGGAAGGTCCTCCTCCTCGCGGAACTCGTCCTCACCCGGGACCCGAGGTCGGCCCGGGGGACGCGGGTGAAGGGGCGCGCGCTGGCCGCGGCGGGGCGCGTCGACGAGGCCGTGGCCGCCTTCCGCGCCCTGGCCGACCTCGACGGCCGCCTGCGGGCGGACGCCCTGGCGGGCCTCGACGGGATCCTGGAGGACGGGCCCTCGCACGCGCTCGCGCAGTTCCACCGCGCCTGCCTGCTCCGGGAGCTCGGGCGGCCGGCGGAGGCGGCTGCCCAGGCGGCGGCCCTGGCCTCCGTCCTGCGGCCCGGGGACCCCCTGGAGTACCGGACGCTGCTCCTCCTGGCCGACGCCGGGGAGGCGCTGGCGGACTTCGACGGGGCGCTGGAGGCCCTGCGGCGCGCCGCCGCCCACCATCCCCGGGAGGCGGGGCTCCTCCCGCGCATCCGCTCCAACATGGCGGCGCGCATGGCCGCCCGGCAGGCGGAGCTCCGCGGCCGCGCGGACGCGGCGAGGCCCGGCGGGGCGGGGCTGGAGCTCGCGGAGGTCCTCCTCGACGGGGGGGAGGGGAGGGCCGCGCTCTCGGCCGTGGGGCCCCGGCCGGAGGGCGGGGAGCCGCTGGGGCGGTGGCACCTCCTGCGGGGCCGGGCCTTCCTCGCCCTGGGGGACGCGGGCGCCGCCCTGGACGAGCTGGAGGCGGCGGTCGCGGTGAAGGGCCTCGACGAGGCGCGCCCGGGGACGGGGCGGGAGGCGATCTTCTTCCTCGGCATCGCCCACCTCCTCGTCGGGGAGCCCATGAAGGCGACGCGCCGGCTGGAGCAGGTGGCCCGGGCGGCCCCGGATCACCGCAGGGTCCGGGAGGTGCTCGACCGGATCTACGACGAGGACCGGCGCAAGGTGGATCGGCCCCTCGCCCTGACGGCGGACCTCGAGTCGCTGCCCCGCCCGCGGGCGGAGACCTCCCGTGGCTGACACCGTCCCCGTCCCCGGCGACGAGCCCTCGCGGCAGGCCCTGGCGGCCGTGCACCGGCTTCTCCAGGAGGTGGAGGCGCTGCGGGAGGAGCAGGCCCGGTCCTCGGCGGCGGCGGACCAGGCCTTCGCGGACGCGGCCCGCCGGGCCGAGGTGCTGGCGCGGCAGGCGGCGGAGGGGGTGCGCGCGGAGGTGGCGGAGTCGCTGCGGGGGCTCTCGAGGGAGATCGCCGAGATGCGGCGCTCCTCGGGCCAGGTCGAGTCGGGCCTGGGGGAATCGAAGGCCGCCCTCGTGGAGCTCGTGGAGTACGACCGCCAGCGGCGGCGCCGCGAGGAGGCGGAGCGGGAGCGGGTCGAGCGGGAGCTGCGGGGGCGGCGGGCGGCGGACCTCGCGCGGGCCGGGCGGGCCCACCACCGGGCCGGGCGGCGGGAGGAGGCGGCGGCGGCGCTGTCGGAGGCGCGGGGGCTGGATCCCGAGAACGCCGGGATCCTGAGCGACCTCGGGTGCGCGCTGCTGGCCGCGGGGCGGCCGGACGCGGCGGAGGAGCCCCTGCGGCGGGCGGCCCGCATGGACGACGAGTCGGCCCCCGCGCGGACGAACCTCGGGCTCTTCCTCCTGCTGCGCGGCCTCCCCGAGGAGGCGGAGCGCCACCTCGCGCGGGCGGTCCAGCTCGACCCCTCCTGCGCCGCGGCCTGGAACAGCCTCGGCAACGCGCGCTGGCTGAAGGGGGAGTTCCCCGCGGCGGTGGAGGCCTGGCGGAAGGCCCGCGAGGCCGACCCGCTGTGCGAGGAGGCGAGGCGCAACCTCCTCCGCCAGCAGGAGGAGTGAGCGATGCGGGGGCGCCTGATCGATACGGAGCCAGGCTCCCTTTCTTCACGGGCCCGCCACGATGCGGGTAGCGCGGGACGGATCGACCCGATGCCGGTCGGCTCCGCGTCAGGAACAGTACCCTGACCGTTCTCGGAGCCGGTTTCAGGGGGGAGGGAGACAGTGTCCTCGTCAATCCGGATAGGACCGGGGACGGCTTGGGCAGCCCCAGGGTGGGCCTTCGACCTCACCCTGGATGACATTGCGGGTGCTGTCGAGAGGCGCGATCCGAGTCTCGCCGAGGCCGTCCGCGACGGCACCACCGGGCGGCACGCGTTCGGCCACCTCGATCTGACTTCGTGGGGAGCGGAGGCCATGCGCCTGTTCCTCGCCGGGGCATTGGAGGCGAAGGCGCGACGCGAGCGCGCTGGAGAGCGGTCGTTCGATGATCCGAGTCTCCTTCCGCTCTACATGAGGCTCCTCAGCGAGCCCATCGACACACTGCGAAGCGACAGTCGGACCCAGGGGGGGGCAAGGCGACTGGCGAAGAAGGGAGCAGGTTCGACCTCCTTCGCAGGGGATACTCATCAGTGTATCTGAGTATGAAACAAATGCCCCGCGTGCCCCGGTCGTCGCCCGGGCCGTGATCGCAGGGGAGCCTGGCTCCGTATCGATCAGGGTCGCCCGATGTAGAATCCACCCCCGTGCGGCGAGGCCTCCTCCCGGCGGCGCTCCTCCTCTCGGCCGGGGGCTGCGGCGAGGAGCCCGGCCCCCCGGCGGAGCGGGCGGTCCCCGCCGTCGCCCGGCCGGCCTTCCCGGTCCCGCCGCCGCGGCCCGGGCGGACGGCTCCCCTCCCGGCGGAGGAGCCGGGCGAGAAGCGCGCGAGGGAGGCCATGGTGGAGGACCAGCTCCGCGCCATCGGGGTGACCGACCCGCGGGTGCTCGAGGCCATGGGGACGGTGCCCCGGCACCTCTTCGTCCCGCCGATCCTGCGCTCCCGCGCCTACGAGGACACGCCCCTCCCCATCGGCCACGGGCAGACCATCTCCGCGCCGGACGTGGTGGGGTTCATGACGCAGGCGCTCCGCGTGAAGGCGGGGGACCGGGTGCTCGACGTGGGGACCGGGTCGGGCTACCAGGCGGCGGTGCTCGGGGAGCTCGGCTGCCGGGTCTTCTCCATCGAGATCCTCGAGCCCCTGGCGAAGGAGGCGGGCGCGCGGCTCTCCGACCTCGGCTACGGGTGGGTGACGGTGCGCCAGGGGGACGGCTGGCTCGGCTGGCCGGAGGAGGCCCCCTTCGACGGGATCCTCGTGGCGGCGGCCCCGGACCGCGTGCCTCCGGCGCTGCTCGCGCAGTTGAAGCCCGGGGCGCGCCTCGTCATCCCCGTGGGGCCCGAGGGAGCGGTGCAGAGCCTCAAGATCCTCGAGAAGCGGCCCGACGGGACCGTGGACGAGGAGGACGCCCTCGCGGTGCGGTTCGTGCCGATGACGGGGGGGCGGTGATACCGAACCCGGCACAAAGCAGCAGCGGGGAGGAGGCTTCCCCGCTGCTGCTTTGTGCCGGGTTCGGTATCACGTCCCCGCGTCCCGCGGCAGGCGGTACTCCATGGAGACGGTCCGGGAGGAGACCTTCAGCACCAGCGGCATGCGCCGCTTGAAGGCCGACCCGAGCACGCGCGCGTGGATCGCCTTGAACAGCGCCTCCGGCACCCCCGCCTTCACGAGGTCCTCCGGCCGCCGGTGGAGGTCGAGCCACTGGTAGAGCACCCGGTCGGCGTCGTCGTAGGTGAAGCCGAGCTCCCCCTCGTCGGTCTGCCCGTCCCAGAGGTCCGCCGAGGGCGCCTTCGCGAGGATCGGCCCCGGCACCCCGAGCACCCGCGCCAGGGCCCGCACCTCGCACTTGTAGAGGTCCCCGAGGGGCTGCACCCCGGCCGCCATGTCCCCCCAGAGCGTCGAGTACCCGAGCAGGATCTCCGTCTTGTTGCTCGTGCCGATCACCATCGCCCGCTCCGCCGCCGAGAGGTCGTAGAGCGCGATCATCCGCGCCCGCGCCGCGAGGTTCCCGCGCCGCACCCGGTCCGCGCCCGACCCCGGCAGCGCCGCCTCCAGCGCGTCCCCGACCCCCGCGAGGTCCGTCACCCGCAGCTCCACCCCCGCCGCCGCCGCGGCGAGGCGGGCGTGCTCCAGGGAGGAGGGGGAGGAGCCCCGCACGGGGAGGGCGATCGCGACCATGTTCCCCGCCCCCAGCGCCCGGGCCCCGAGGATCAGCGAGACCGCGCTGTCGATCCCCCCCGAGAGCCCGACCACCCCGCGCCGCAGCCCCGTACGGTGGATCTCGTCCCGCAGCGCCCGCTCCAGCACCCGGGCGGCCGCGACGGGATCAGTCCCCGGGGCGTCGCCCGCGCTCGCGGAGAGCATCGCGGACCTCCCTCGACACCAGTTCCCTCTTCTCGTCCCGCTCCAGGGGCAGCGCCGTGCGCGCCCGGCGGAGGAGGTCGAGGTCCAGGTCCGCCGCGAGCAGCGCCTCCTCCCCCTCGGGGCCCCGGGCCAGCACCCTCCCCGTCGGGTCGAGGATCTCCGAGCACCCGGCGAAGGTCACCCCCTCCTCCGTCCCCACGCGGTTGGCGTGGATCACGAAGACCCCGAGCCCCCGCGCGTACCCCTCGTTCAGCACCTGCAGCATCCGGAGTGAGCCGAAGGAGCGGCCCGAGCCGTCCTCCTCCCGGAGGTCGCGCCCGGGGCTCGCGCTCATCCCGACGAGGAGGTCGAGCCCGCGGTAGGAGAGCGCCACCCCGCTCGACAGGTGCCAGAGGTCCCGGCAGACCAGCGCCCCGAGGGAGAGGCCGAGCCGCTTCGAGCGGTGGACCCGGAAGCGGTCCCCGGGGGCGAAGTAGCGGGCCTCCTCGAACATCCCGTGGTTGGGCAGGTAGACCTTCCGGTGGACGAAGGCGGCCCTCCCCCCCTCGAGGAGGACGGCCGCGTTGGAGGGCGGTCCGGCGCGGGAGGGGAGGACCGCCCCGACCATCACCGCCATGTCCCCGGCCTCCCGGGCGAGGGCGGCGAGCGGCCCCTCCTTGACGGGCGTCGCCATGGAGGAGGCGAGGTCGCGCAGGCAGTAGCCGGTGAGGGAGAGCTCCGGGAAGACGAGGAGGTCGGCCCCGGCCTCCCGGGCGCGCCCCATCCACTCGCGGTGGAGGGCGAGGTTGGCCCCGGGGTCCCCGAGGCGGGGGTGCATCTGGGCGACGGCGGCGCGCAGGAGGGCCTCCCGGGAACGGCGCGACCTCCGGGCCCCCGGAGGTTGACGGTTCCCCCGATCGATCCTAGGATCGGGGCAGCGAACACCCCCCCGATTCCCCCGGCCGCTCCCCCGGAGAGCCCATGCCCCGTCCCCCCCTCCCCGCCGCCGCCGCCGCCCTCCTCCTCCTCGCCGCCGTTCCCGCGCGCGCCGACCTCATCCGGTTCATCGACGGCACCACCACCGAGGGCACCGTCACCCAGTCCCCCGGCTCCGTGAAGATCAAGGGATACAAGGGGAAGACCCGCACCTTCCCGGCGTCGGAGATCAAGTTCGTCGAGAAGGGGGAGCTCTCCTGGGACGTCGCCGCCAGGATGGCGCGGGAGATCCCGGCCGACGCCTCCGACTCCCTCTTCATCGAGAAGCGCCTGGAGATCGCCCGCTACCTGAAGGAGCGCAAGCAGTACGCGCCGGAGATCGAGGAGCTGGAGCGGAAGGAGTACGAGCAGGTCCTGAGGAAGAGCCCCGACCACGAGGAGGCCCGCCTCGGGATGGGCCACGTCAAGTGGGGGAAGTGGTGGTTCAAGAACGAGAAGGACCGGGACCAGTTCCGCAAGACCGCCAGGCCCGAGGAGATGGAGCCGCTCGGCTACGTGAGGTACAGGAAGACCGGCCTCTGGGAGGTGAAGGAGGACGTCGAGGCCATCGAGGCCGGGAAGGTGAAGCACAAGGGCCGCTGGATGACGGAGGACGAGAAGAGGATCGCCGACGGCTACGTGAAGGACGACAAGGGGAACTGGGTCTTCGCGAAGGACCTGAAGGACAGGGAGTCGGCGGAGGAGGCGGAGAAGTCCCTGGGCGAGAAGCCCCCCACGGTGACGAGTTCCGAGCACTTCCGCTTCATCTCCTGGCTCCCCGCGGGGGAGACGGCCCAGATGAAGGAGCTCGCGGAGAAGGCCTACGCCTGGGTCCGCGACGCCTACGGGTACCCGCTCTCCGCCGAGAACGAGGGGGGGGAGGTCTTCATCGGGGACCCCATCGACGTCTTCGCGCTCCTCGAGGACGGGCGCAAGAACAAGTGGCTGGATTCCTACGGTCCCCGCTACGGCATCCCCCCGAACATCATCGAGTACAAGAAGGGGCGCACGGGGGCGAGCTGGCACTCCCTGGGCCCCGTGCCCCACTTCATCTCCTCCGGCGCCCCCGCCGAGAAGAACCGGCAGCGGGACAAGGAGGCGGACCTCTACACCGTGGGCAGCAACGTCACCTCCATGATCGGGAGGATCGTCCTCGACCGCATCCGGGGCGGGCAGCAGATGCCGTGGCTCTCCGAGGGCACCGGGCTCGTGACCGAGATCCGCTTCCACGAGACCGCCGACTGCTGCTACGTCTCCATGACCAAGTACCGGGAGGAGGTCGCCGACAAGGCCGGGTCGAAGGCGAAGTACTTCGACTTCATGAAGCAGCAGACGGCGGCGGGGCTCGACCGGCCCATGAGGCAGATCTTCACCCTGGAGCTGAACGACCTGGACTGGGCCGACTCCGTCAAGTCCTGGTCCTTCATCGAGTTCCTCCTGGCGAAGTACCTGGGCGAGTGGAAGCAGCTGGTCCGCCGCCCCTTCCCGGAGGTGGAGTTCATCACCCCGGCCCACGTGGACGCCGCCATCAAGGCGAAGATCCCGAAGGACCCCCTGGCGGCGGCCCAGGCCGCCTCGAAGGGGGCGAAGCCGAAGGACGAGGGGCCGCTCCCGACGGAGCCCATCCGCGTCTCCGGACCGGGCGCCGTGGAGGTCACCGAGGAGAGCAAGGAGCAGCGGGCCATCCGGGCCGCCCAGGCGGAGGCGTGGCTCGGGCTGTGCATCCAGAAGCCGCTGGACGAGCTCGAGTCGGAGTGGAGGGCCTGGATCGCGACCCGGCAGTAGGCCGGGGCGGCCCCTACTTCCCCGTCTCCTTCGCCAGCTCGTCCACGGTGCGCTGGACGACGCCGTCGGGGTCCGGCCCGCCGAGCTCCAGGTACCGGCGGAAGGCGAGGAGGGCCTCCACCGGCTTCCCGAGCACCCCGTCGTAGAGCTCGCCGAGGTAGAGGTGGGGCCAGGCGAACTTCGGGTCGGCCTCGGCCGCGGCCTTCCAGCTCTTCTCCGACTCCTCGTCGTTCCCGTCGTCGTCGTGGAGCTGCCCCTGGAGGAAGAGCGCGCGGGCGTTCTTCGGGTCCGCCTTGAGGCAGTCGTCGAGGTGCTTCCAGGCGTCCTCCTTGCGGCCGGCCTTGAAGTCGAGGAGGGCCATCAGCCGGTGGGCCTCGGCGCTGGAGGGGCGCAGGCCGAGGAGGCGGGCGAGGTGCTTCTCGGCGTCCTTCGACTTCCCCATGAGCACGCAGAGGTCGCCCGCGTTGAGGAGGGCCCGCTCGTCGTCGGGCCGGATCTTCAGGATCTCCAGGTACTCCCCCAGGGCCGCGCCCAGGTCCCCCAGGTGGTTGAGCACCCAGCCGAGGTGGAACCGGGCCTCGAGGTTCCCCGGGTCGAGCTTCAGGGCCGCGCGCAGGGGCTTCTCCGCCTCCTTCCACTTCTTCAGGGAGGCGAGGCAGTACCCCACGCTCACCAGGCAGGCCGCCCGCCGCGGGCGGAGCTTCGCGGCCTTCTCGTAGCAGGGGAGCGCCCCCGCCGGCTCGCCGGCCTCCTCGTAGGTCCGCCCGAGGACCATGCTGGCGTCGGGATCCTCGGGGGCAAGGGCCGCCGCCTCCAGCGCCTGCTCGCGGGCCTCCGGGATCTTCTTCAGGAAGAGGAGGGAGCGGGCGAGGAGGATCCTCGCCCCCGCGTCCCTCGGCCTCTCCGCCGCCGCCTTCTGCAGGTGGGGCACGGCGTCCGCGTGCCGATCGCGGGCGGCGAGGAAGGCCGCCATCTCGAGGAGGAGCCCGAAGTCGGCGGGGGCGGCGGCCAGCGCCTTCGCCAGGACCTTCTCCCCGGCGGCGGTCCCCTCGGGGTCGAGGAGGGCCACGGCCTCCGCCCTGCACCCCCAGGCGGCGGCCGGGGCCCCGGGCAGGGCGAGGGCGCGGTCGGCGGCGGCCAGCGCCGCGGAGCCGTTGCCGGCCGAGACCTGGCAGCGGGCGAGCGCGACGAGGACCTCGGCGCTCCCCGGGCAGGCGTCCGCGGCCTCCTCGGCGGCGGCCAGGGCCTTCCTCGATTCCCCCAGGGCGACGAGGGCGCGGACGGCCCCGAGGCGGGCCTCGGCGAGGTTCGGATCGGCCTGGGAGGCGGCCTCGAACTCCCGCAGGGCGCGGGCGGGCTCGTCCTCCCGGAGGAGCTGCTCGCCCTTCGCGACCCGGGGGTCCTGGACGGCGGCCCTGCCGTCGACGGGCCCCTCGAGGGCGCGGGCGGGAGGGGGCGCGGGAGGGCGGAGGGAGGCGAGCAGGGCGAGGGCGGCGGCCGCGGCGAGGAGGCGTGGCGGGAAGTTCAAGGGGTCGGCCTCCGCGTGGTGCCCCCCGCCGGCCGTCGCCGGCCGCGGGGGGGAGGCGCTGCCTAGAGGGAGCCGCGGTCCTCGGCGGCGTCGGCGTCCCGGTAGTCGAGCTGGCGCAGCCGCTCCCGTTCCGCCTCGAGGTCCTTGGGGTCCTTCTTCTTCGTGTCGCGGGAGCGGAGCCGGGAGGAGGCGCCGCGGCCGGCGCCGCCGCCGCCGCGGCCGTCGATCTCGACCCGGCGCAGGCCCAGGCCCTGGCGCTGGGCGGTGGAGAAGGCCTGGAGCAGAGCCTGCACCGTCTCGGGCGCGGCCTCGACCTCGACTTCGAGCGGGAACACCGCCACCGCCCCGCCGGCATCGCAGGAGGCGCGGCCGACCGCGCAGGTGCCGAACTGGGCCACCCCGGCGTCCAGGCACAGGTCGAGGACGCTGCGCACGGCGCAGAGGAACACCAGCT
>JAKLKS010000162.1 GCA_023150535.1 Planctomycetota bacterium | reverse complement strand
CTCGTCGGTGATGGGCTCCGGCTCCTCCTCCTCGACCTCGACGACACGCTCTACTCCACCACCGCCTTCGCCGCGCGCGCCCGGCGCGCCGCCATGGAGGCCGTGGCCTCCTTCCCCGGCATGACGGTCTCCGCCGAGGCCCTCCTCGACGAGCTGCGGGAGGTCATCGCCGAGTTCGGGGCCAACGACCACGCCCACTACGACCGCCTCCTCCGCCGCTTCCCCGAGGCGGCCCTGGGAGGCCATCCGCGGGCGGCCCTGGTGGCGGCGGGGGTCGCGGCCTACCACGACACCAAGCACGGGGGGATGGAGCCCTTCCCGGGGCTCCTGGACCTCCTCGCGGACCTCCGGCGGGCGGGCGGGCTCCGCATCGGAGTCGTGACCGAGGGCCTGGAGGTGAAGCAGTTCGAGAAGCTCCACCGCCTCGGGGTCTACCCCTTCCTCGACCGGGGGATGATCTTCGTGAGCGAGGCCATCGGCATCTCCAAGCCCAACCCCAAGCTCCTCCAGCGGGCCCTCCACTGCACCGGGGTCCCGGCGGCCGCCGCGCTCTACGTGGGGGACAACCCGGTCAACGACGTGGCGCCGGCGCGCGCGCTCGGCATGGTGGCGGTCCGCTTCCGCTCCCCGGGGGGGAAGCACGCCGTGGTGGAGGGCCCGTCCGCCCCGGACCACGAGGTCGCGGATTTCGCCGGGCTCCGGACGGTCCTGCGGGAGGCCCACGGCGTCGCGGTATGATGCGGTCCTCCCCCGGAGAAGGAAGGACCCCGCCCCCATGATGACCAGCCCCGACCGCACTCCCGTCCTCATCGCCGACGACGACGCGCCCTTCCGCTCCCTGGCCGCCATCATCCTCCGGGGGGCCGGCTACGTGGTCACCGAGGCGCGGGACGGCAACGAGGCGAAGGCGAAGATCGAGGGCGGCTCCTTCGAACTCCTCCTCCTCGACATCCGCATGCCCGGCTCCTCGGGCTGGGAGGTCCTCAAGTGGCTGATCTCCCGCTCCTCCCCCGGGAACGAGCCGCCGCGGGTCCTGATGATGACGGGGCTCACCACGGAGTTCGACCTCGACCGGCTGAAGCGCGAGGGGGCCCACGGGATGCTCATCAAGCCCTTCCAGAACGAGGACCTGCTGGCCGAGGTGCGGCGCATCCTCTCGCTCCCGCGGCGCACGGTCACGGCACCGGGCGTGCTCGGGACGAACGACCCGGTCTAGGGCCGACCGCGGAGCGGATCACCGGCTAGTAGTAGTAGTAGTAGTCATCTCCCCCGTCGTCGATGGGCGGGCACCCCCCGTCGCAGGGAGCACCCTCCAGGGAACAGGAGATCCTCACCTTCCACAGGTCGATCACGTCCCCCTCGTAGTCGAGGCCGTAGGGACCCGGGCGCGTGGAGGCGGTGCAGGAGGCGGTCCCGGAGAACAGGAAATCCGCCCCCTCCCCACCGTCGAGATCCCCGAGGAACACCCGGGCGCCGACCCCCAGCCCGAGGGTCCCGGTCTCCCCCTCCTCCACGACCCCGTCCGCCAGGTGCTCGAGGATCCCCTTCAGGCTCACCGACAGGCGCGTGTCCGACCAGCGCGCGGTGGCCATGAGGAACGGAGGCAGGAACCACCGGGCGGACCGCCCCCCCGGCTTCCAGCTGCAGTGGTCCGAGGAGAAGTCGAGCAGGGTGAGATCCTCCTCCTCGAACCCGTCCTCCTCCCGGGAGAAGGCGAGGGCGAGGACCGAGCCGCCGTCGAGGGTCCCGGGCAGATCCACCCCGGCATCCAGGGGCATGGACGCGCGGAAACGGGTGACCGGGATCCGCTTCACCTCGTGGGCCGGCTCCCCCCACCATGTGGTCCGCACGGACACCTCGCGGAGCTTCTCCGAGTAGCGGGCACGGGCGGGTCCGGGCGCGGGGCCGGTGCCGGCGGGCGCGGCCGGAAGGACGAGGAGGGCGAGGAAGGCGAGCACCGGAAGAGCGGGGTCGCGCATGGAGCCTCCCACCGCGATCGCCGGAGGGGAATCGCGCCCCCCATCCTCGCCCGGTGCGCTCCACCGGGGGCCGTCCCCGCGAATCCCGGCTTGACGGGGGTCGAGGGCCGGAAGGGGGGCCCTACCGGTCCCGCCGGAAGCCGGCCCCCTCGGTGAAGGCGGTCGGGCCGCCCTCCGGGACGCGGGCGACGAGGTCGATCTCCACGAGCACGTCCTTCGGCAGGCGGGCGACCTCCACGGTGGCGCGGGCCGGGGGGGCGTCCCCGGGGAACCAGCGGGCGTAGACCTCGTTGACCTTCGCGAAGGACCCCATGTCCTTGAGGAAGATGGTGCACTTCACGGCGTCGGCGAGGGTGGCGCCGGCGGCCCTCGCCACGGCGTCGAGGTTGCGGAGGACCTGCTCCGCCTGCGCGGCGGCGTCGGCGCCGCCGACGAGGTTCCCGGTGGCGGGGTCGAGGGGGATCTGGCCGGAGCAGAAGAGCCAGCCGTCGCAGAGGACGGCCTGGGAGTAGGGGCCGATGGCCTTCGGTGCGGCGTCGGTGCGGACGGGGCGGCGCATGGGCGTCTCCTCTCCTGCCGGTTCAGACCTTCATCCTCGGATCGAACGCGTCCCGCAGGCCGTCGCCGAAGAAGTTCAGCCCGAGCACCGTGAGCACGATGGCGGCACCGGGGTAGACCATGAGCCAGGGGGACTCCTCCATGTAGGGCTTGGCGTCGAGCAGCATCCGACCCCAGGAGGGATAGGGGGGCTGCACGCCGAGCCCGAGGAAGGAGAGGCCCGCCTCGAAGAGGATCATCCCCGCCACGAGGAGCGTGGCCAGGACGACGATGGGCCCCATGCAGTTCGGCAGCAGGTGGCGGAAGAGGATCCGGCCGTCCCCGGCTCCCAGGCTGCGCGCCGCCACGGCGTAGTCGTTCTCGCGGAGCGACAGGACCTGGCCGCGCACGACGCGGGACACCGTCGTCCAGGAGAGGAACCCCATGATGAGGAAGAGGGAGGCCAGGGTGGGGCGCTCCATGATGGCCGTGACCGAGATGGCGACCAGCATCGTCGGCATGGCCATGAAGGTGTCCGTGACCCTCTGGAGCAGCGAATCCAGCCAGCCCCCGAAGTAGCCCGAGACCGCCCCCACGATCACGCCGAGCACCACCGCCACCCCCGTCGCCCCCACGCCGAGGAGCAGGGAGATCTGGGCCCCGTAGACGAGCCGGGAGAGGACGTCCCGCCCGAGCTCGTCCGTCCCGAGGGCGTGGCCGGGGATCGCACCCGGGGCCTGCATGACCGCCTCCCGCGAGATGCGCCAGTACTCGTGGGGGGCGATCCAGGGGGCGAGGAGGCCCGTCACGACGAGGACCCCCGTGATGGCGAGCCCCGCCACGGCCGTGTGGCTGCGGAACAGCCTGCGGAGCGCCATCGCCGTCGGCGACCGCCCCCCGGGGGAGGCCCCCTCCAGCTCCGACCGGTCCAGCGTGGCCTCGGTGTCCTTCACTCGAGCCTCACCCGGGGGTCGAAGAAGGCGTAGGTCAGGTCCACGAGGAGGTTCACCACGACGAAGATCACGGACATGAAGAGGACCCCCCCGGCGATGACCTCCCGGTCCCGCTGGAAGATGGCCTGCACGACCTCCCGGCCGAGGCCCGGGAGGGAGAAGACCGTCTCCGTCAGGACCGCCCCGACGAGGAGGCCGCCGAGGTTCGCCCCGACGACGGTCACGATGGGGACGGCGGCGTTGCGGAGCGCGTGCTTCAGCACGACGGCCGCCTCCGAGAGCCCCTTCGCCCGGGCCGTCCTCACGTAGTCCTGGCCGAGGATCTCGATCATGGTGGAGCGGGTGAGGCGGGCCACGATGGCCGTGGAGAGCGCCCCGAGGGCGAGGGACGGGAGGAGGAGGGACTTGAACTGCGTCCAGACGTTCTGGTCGTCGAAGCCGGCCGTGCTGAGGCCGATGTTCCGCGCCACGAAGACGATGAGCAGGTACCCTAGGTAGAACACCGGCAGCGAGACCCCGAGCAGCGCCAGCAGCATGGACCCGTAGTCGACCCAGGAGTAGGGCCTCACCGCCGCGAGGACCCCCGCGGCGATGCCGAAGACGACGGACACCAGCGTCGCCATCACGGCGAGCCGGGCCGTGACGGCGAAGGCCTCCCCGACGATCTCCCCCACCCCCTTCCCCTTCTTCGCGTAGGAGATGCCCAGGTCCCCCCGGACCAGCTTCCCGAGGTAGGCCGCGTACTGGGCGGGGAAGGGCCGATCGAGCCCCAGTTCCGCCCTCTTGAGGGCGAGGGTCTCCTCGTCGGCGCTCTGCCCCATGAGCAGGCGCGCGGGGTCGCCGGGCATGAGGTAGGAGAGCGAGAAGACGATGAAGGAGACGAGGAGCAGGACCGGCAGGACCAGGAGGAGCCGGCGGAGGACGTAGGTGCCCATCAGCGGCCGGCCCCCTCGATGCTCACCTTCCCCAGGTCCGCCTGCCCCATCTCCGACCCGGCGTCCATGCCCGTCAGCACGAGCCCCCGGACGTGGGGCTTCACGAGGAGCGCCGTGGCGCTGTGGTAGAGGAACATCCAGGGGGCGTCCTCCACGATGGCCGCCTCCGCCTCCCGCCAGAGCCGCTTGCGGCGGGCGTCGTCGATGCAGGCGCGGGCCTCCTCCAGGCGCCGGTCGTTGGCGTCGTCCTGGTAGCGGGCGTAGTTGCCCTGGGACCCCTTCATGGAGGAGTGGAAGAGGACGAAGAGGAAGTTCTCCGGGTCGGGGTAGTCGGCGATCCACGCCATCCGGTAGATGGTCGCCTTCCCGGCGTCGATGAAGTCCTGGTAGGCCCCCCAGTCCATCATGTTGATCTCTGTGCGGATCCCCACGTCGAGCAGCATCCCCTGCAGGGCCTGGGCGATGAGGGAGTTGGGGCCCTGGTTGTTGAAGTGGAGCGGCATCACCGGGAGCCCCTCCCCCCCGGGGTGGCCCGCCTCGGCGAGGAGGGCCCGCGCCCGGGCGGGATCGTACCGGTAGCCGGGGAGGGCGGGATCGAAGGCGTCCATCTTCGGGGGGATGACCCCCTTGGCGGGCACCGCGCGCCCCTCCAGGATGACGTCGCAGAGGAAGTCGCGGTCGATGGCGAAGTTCATGGCCTGGCGCACCTTCCGGGCCTTCTCCTTCTGCGCGGGGGTGAGGAGGACCGGGTCGGCGGCCTTCTCCGGGTTCCCGCCCAGGGGAACGACCTCGCCACCCGGGCCCCGGAGCACCTTCTCCATGTTCACGCCGTGGAACCGCACGTCGAGGAGGGGGTTGACGACCAGCTCGTCCGCCAGGTTGCTGGAGCGGATGAGCTTCACCTTCCCCGTGGGGCACTGGACGATGTCCTGCTCGCCGTTGAGGTAGCCCTGGTAGCCGGTGTCCTCCTCCGGCATGATGCTGTAGACGATCCGCCGCAGCGGGGGCCGCGGCCCCCAGTACCCGTCGAACCGCTCGAGGACGACGAAGGCGTTGTCCTTCCACTCGCCGAGGCGGAACCCCCCGGTCCCCACGAGCTCCCGGCCGAACCTCTGCCCCAGCCTCTCCACCTCCTCCCGCGGGACGACGGAGGCGTTGCTCATGGCGATGAAGAGGGGGAAGAGGGGCTGCGGCTTCTCCAGCGTGATCCGGATCGTCCGCGGCGGCAGGGCCTCGATGCCCGCGATGGGGGTCTGGGGCTGGCCCCGGTCCATCTTCCGATCGACCATGTCCTTCCGGGCCGCCTCCGCCCCCGCCACGGGCTCGATGATCCAGAAGCGCTTGCTCCACGGCTCGGCGAGGCGCTGGAGGGAGTACTTCACGTCCTCCGCGGTCATCTCCCGCCCGTTGTGGAACTTCACGCCGGCGCGGACGCGGAAGGTGTAGACGAGGCCGTCGGGGGAGACCTCGGGGAGGGCCTCGCAGAGGTCGGGGGCGAGGGCGAGGTTGTCGTCCAGGCCGACGAGCGTGTTGCAGATCCGGCGGATGAGCGCGTTGGAGGTCGTGTCCGTCGCCTCCACGGGGTCGAGGTTCGGGGGGTTGGCGAGGACCGCCACGCGCAGGGTGTCGGGGACCAGGTCGTACTTCGCCCGGATCTCCACCTTCCCCGGCGCCCTCCCCCCGCTCCCCAGCCAGACCGCCCCCGCCGCGATGGCCAACGGCAGCAGGAACGGCCCGACGGAGCCGAGGCCGAGCCTCACACTTCCACCGGGGCGTTCTGGGGCGGGCGGTGCTCCACGATCCTCCCGCCCTCCTTCTCCGCGAGGATGCACTGCACCCGGTGCCCCTCCCCCACCTCGTACACCGGCACCGGGTTCGCCGCGTCCCGGCACCGGTCCTCGGCGAACCGGCACCGCGGGTGGAAGTGGCACCCCGCCGGCGGGTTGATCGGCGTCGGCGGCTCCCCGGTCAGGATCTCCCGCCGCGTCGTCACCGTCGGGTCGGCCACGGGGATGGCCGACAGCAGCGCCTTCGTGTACGGGTGTATCGGATTCCGATACAGTTCCCCCGACCCCGCCGTCTCCACGATCTCGCCGAGGTACATCACCGCCACCCGGTGGCTGATGTGCTCCACCACCTTGAGGTCGTGGGCCACGAACAGGTAGGAGAGGTTCTTCCGCTCCTGCAGGGACTGGAGCAGGTTGATGATCTGCGCCTGGATGGAGACGTCCAGCGCCGACACCGGCTCGTCGCACATGATGAACTCGGGGTCGAGCGCGATGGCCCGCGCGATGCCGATGCGCTGGCGCTGCCCCCCCGAGAACTCGTGCGGGTAGCGCGTGATGTGCCGCACCGGGTCGAGGCCCACCTCCCGCAGCAGCCCCTGCACCCGCTCCCGCCGCTCCTTCCGGTCGGAGACCACCCCGTGGATCTGGAGCGCCTCCCCCACGATGGATTCCACCGTCATGCGCGGGTTGAGCGACCCGTAGGGGTCCTGGAAGATGATCTGCATGTGCTTCCGGGTGCGCCGCAGCTCCTCGCCCCGCTGCGCGAAGAGGTCCTTCCCGAGGAAGGTCGCGCTCCCCCCGGTGACGGGGTCGAGGAGGCGGAGCAGCGTGCGCCCCGCGGTCGTCTTCCCGCAGCCCGATTCCCCCACGAGCCCGAGCGTCTCGCCGCGGGCGAGGGTGAAGGAGACGCCGTCCACCGCCTTCACCTGCCCCACGGTGCGGCCGAAGAGCCCCCGCCGGATGGGGAAGTGCTTCCGGAGGTCCTTCACCTCGAGGATGGTCTCGCCGGGCACCTAGGCCTCCCCCCCGGCGGCGGCGGCGAGGCCCGCCGCGGACCTCTTCTCCCACTCCGCGAGCGTCACCTCCTCGGCGAAGTGGCAGGCCACCGTGTGCCCGGGCGACAGCGCGCGCAGCTCCGGCTCCTCCGCGGAGCAGCGCGCCGTCGCGAAGGGGCAGCGGTTGTGGAACCGGCACCCGGCGGGGAACTCGAGCGCGCTCGGGACCGTGCCGGGGATGGTGTCGAGTTTCGCCACCTTCGCGCCGAGCTTCGGGATGGAGCGGAAGAGGCCCACGGTGTAGGGGTGGCGCGGGTTGCCGAAGACCTCGCGCACGTCGGAGTACTCCACCACCTTGCCGGCGTACATCACGGCCACGTGGTGGGCGTTCTGGGCGACGACGCCGAGGTCGTGGGTGATGAGGAGGATGGACATCCCCAGCTCCCTCTGGAGCCGGTTCATGAGGTCGAGGATCTGGGCCTGGATGGTGACGTCGAGCGCGGTGGTCGGCTCGTCGGCGATGAGGAGCTTCGGGTCGCAGGAGAGCGCCATCGCGATCATCACGCGCTGCCGCATGCCGCCCGACATCTGGTGGGGGTAGTCGTCCACCCGGCTCTCGGGGGAGGGGATGCCGACGAGGCGCAGCATCTCGACGGCCCGCGCCCTCCCCTCCTCGTAGGGGACGCCGCGGTGGAGGACCACGGCCTCGATGATCTGGTCCCCGACGGTGAAGACCGGGTTGAGGCTCGTCATGGGCTCCTGGAAGATCATCCCGATCTCGTTGCCGCGGATGCGGCGCATCTCCTCGGTGGAGAGGGCGGCGAGGTCCCGCCCCTCGAACCAGATGGAGCCCGCCACGATGCGGCCCGGGGGATCGGGGATGAGCTTCATGACGGAGAGGGCCGTCACCGACTTCCCGCAGCCGGACTCCCCCACCACGCCGAGGGTCTCGCCGCGCTTCACCACGTAGGAGACCCCGTCCACCGCCTTCGCCACGCCCTCGTCGGTGAAGAAGTGGGTCTTGAGGTCGCGGAGCTCGAGGAGGGCGTCGTCCCCTCCCGCCTTCGCCTCGGGCATGCCGTTCCTCCCCCGTTGTCCGGCGGCGCTTCCGCCGACGATTCCGCGGCCGATTCCGCAGCCGATTCCGCGCCCGTCTCCGCCCCGCCGGGGCTCACTGCCGGAGCCGCGGGTCCAGGGCGTCCCGCAGGGCCTCCCCGACGAGGTTGTAGCAGGTGATGACCATAAAGATTGCGAGGCCCGGCCACAGGAATATCCACACCGAGGTCTGCTCGTACCCGTGGGCCGCGAAGAGCATCCCCCCCCAGGAGGGCTTCGGCACCGTGATCCCGAGCCCGAGGAAGGAGAGCGCCGATTCCGTGAGGATGGCGCCCGCCACCCCGAAGGTGGCCGCCACCAGCACCGGGGCCATGGCGTTGGGCAGCAGGTGGCCGAACATGAGCCGCCTCCGCCCCGCCCCGAGGGCGCGCGCCGCCTGCACGAAGTCCTGGTTCACCATGCGCAGGAACTCCGCCCGCACCAGCCGGGCGACGCCCGGCCACCCGGTGACCCCCAGGACGACCATGATGACCACGAGCTGGGGCGGGTCCATGCCCCAGAGGGTGCGGCCCTGGAGGAAGGCGGCGATGACGAGGACGAGGATGAAGACGGGGAAGCAGATGACCCACTCGACGACGCGGCTGACGAGGATGTCGGTCCACCCCCCGAAGAAGCCGGCCACGGCCCCAACGACGACCCCGATGAGGACGTAGATGCCCACGGCCAGGAAGCCCACCGAGAGGGAGACCCGGGCCCCCCAGAGCAGCCGGCAGAGCATGTCCCGGCCGTTCTCGTCGGTGCCCAGCAGGTGGGGGGAGCCGGCCGTGAAGGGCTTCTCGAACTTGTTCTCCACGGCGTTCTCGTTGATGCCGAAGGGGACCGGGGCGAAGGTGACCGCCTCCGCGACGATGGTCCCCTCCGCGATGCCGCGGCGGTAGTCGGCGAGGTCCGGCCGGGCCGGGGCGATGAGCAGCGCGAGGAGGCCGGCCGCCAGGGAGGGCCAGAGGATCACGGCGGCCGCCCTGCCGGGCCGGCGGCGGCGCCCCTTCCCCCCCCGCAGCCAGAGGCAGCCCACCGGGAGCAGGAGGGAGGCCGCCATCATGAGCACGTCCAGCGCGTCCAGCGCCCGGAAGGCGGGCCAGCGGGTGCGGGGGACGAGGTCCCCCTCCCCCGGCCGCAGGCCGTCCCTGAGCTCCGCCGCGAGGGGGGCCAGGGCCGCGACGGCCGCGGGATCCGCCCCCGCCGGCGCGCCGGCGCCGCCGCCGGCCCGG
>JAKLKS010000161.1:2407-9516 GCA_023150535.1 Planctomycetota bacterium | reverse complement strand
AGCGCCTCCTCGGCCTCCGCCGCCGAGGCCCGGTCCTTCTCCTCGTGGTCGTCGAAGAGCCCCTCGCCGCTCCCGGCCTCCGCGGGGCCGCCGTGGGGGGCCCGTCCCGCCAGCCAGTCGTGGCGCTTCTCCGGGCAGAGGTCCCAGTAGGGGCACCAGGCGCAGAGCGCCGACGGGGTCGCCGTCCACTCCCGGGTCGATTCCACGGCTTCGACGAGGGCCGCGGTGTCCTGGAGGAGGGCCTCCATCCGCTCCCGGCTCCGGACCGATTCGAGGCGCTCGTCGAAGCGCAGGTAGTGCCAGCGCAGGCGCACGCCCGGCGCGCCCGGCCAGAGCCGCTCGACCCCGGCCTGGTAGAGCGCGAGCTGGCGGTCCTGGTCGACCTCGGCCTGGGTGGGGAGGCGGGCGGAGGTCTTGTAGTCGTGGATGGAGATCCAGCCGTCGGGGTCCCGCGCCACGCGATCGGCGAACCCCTCCAGCCGCGCCCCCCCGGGGAGGTCGACGCCGATCTTCACCTCGACCCCCAGGGTCTGGTCCGCGCGGTAGGGGGCGTGGCGGGCCGCGTAGCGCCGCAGGCACTCCTCCCCCGCCGCGCGGTAGTCCGCGGGCCGGAGCCGGTCGCTCGTGACGAGCACCGCGTCGCTCCACTCCTCGTCCCACCGGCGGTGGAACACCCCCGCCACGGCCTCCGCGGAGGGGATCCGGCCCAGCATCACCTCGCGGTAGAGCGACTCCAGCGCCTCGTGGACGCGGCTTCCGAGGAAGGCCTCGATCCCCTCGACGTCGCGCTTCACCCGGTCGATGTACTTCAGCCGGTAGCGCAGGCGGCAGGCCTCGAAGACCGAGAGCCGCGAGTGGGAGTAGACCACGGGCATGGGCGGAGGCCGATTGTAGGCGGCGCCCGGCGCCCGGGGGGTACATTCGTTCCATGGACGCCAGGGAGTTCCTCTCCGACGCCGGCAACCGGGCGCGGGAGTCCTTCGAGCGGGACCGGCGCCTCCTCACCTTCGACCAGTACGTCGACCTCGCCCTCGCCGATCCCTACGCCCTCGGGCGCAGCGCCGTCCAGTTCGCGGTGGACGCCATCGACCACTTCGGCACCCGCGAGGTCCCCGGCATCGGCGGGCCCGTCCGCCGCCACGCCCTCTGGGACGCGGCCTGGTCGGGGGGCCGCGGCGCGGTCTCGGGGCAGGAGGCGGTCCAGGAGCGGCTCGTGCGGGTGCTGCGCTCCGCGGCGGAGGAGGGGCGCCTCGACCGGCTCGTCGTCCTCCACGGGCCCAACGGGAGCGCCAAGTCCTCCCTCGTCGAGACCCTGATGCTCGGCGCCGCCCACTACTCGACCCTGCCCGAGGGGGCCCTCTACCGCTTCCACTGGATCTTCCCCAAGAGGACGGAGGGGGAGGAGGGCTCGCTCGGGTTCGTCGCCCTCGGCCGGCCGAAGGAGGAGGGGAACGCGGGGCCGCCGGAGTCCTACGCCCTCCTCGAGCCCGACGCCCTGGGGGCGCGGATCCCCTGCGAGCTGAGGGACGACCCCCTCCTCCTCCTCGCGCCGCCCGCGCGCCGCCAGGTCCTCGCCGAGGGGGCGAAGCGGAAGCCCCCGAGGAGGACCCTCCGCCACCTCGAGGAGGGGGACCTCTGCCCGAAGTGCCGCGCCATCTTCGACGGGCTCTTCGCGGCCTACCGCGGGGACCTGCGGCGGGTGCTGCGCCACGTGCAGGTGGAGCGCTGGTTCCTCCACCCCCGGTTCCGCTCCGGCGCCGTGGTGGTGCCCCCCCAGCAGAGCGTGGACGCCCAGGTGCGGGAGGTCTCCGCGGGCGGCGCGGCGGCGGGGCTCCCCGCCGTCCTCCAGCACGTCTCCCTCGCGGAGCCCTCGGGGGACCTCGTCGACGCCAACCGGGGGATCCTCGAGTTCTCCGACTTCCTCAAGCGCCCCATCGAGCTGTCGAAGTACCTGCTCTCCACCACGGAGAAGGGGACCGTCCCCGTGGGCCCCTTCCTCGCCCACCTCAACATGGTGATGCTCGCCACCACCAACGAGCACTACCTCGACGCCTTCAAGCAGAGCCCGGACTGGACCTCCTTCAAGGCCCGCATGGAACTGGTCTCCGTCCCCTACCTGCTCGAGCCCGCCAAGGAGGAGCCGGTCTACCGGACCTTCCTCGCGGCCATGGCGCCGGGGAGGCACGTGGCCCCCCACGTGGTGGAGGCGCTGGCGCTGTTCTCCGTCCTGACGCGGCTGCGCCGCCCCGACCCCTCCGCCTACCCGGAGGGGGTGCGGGAGGTGGTGGCCTCCCTGGCCCCCGTGGACAAGGCGCGGCTCTACGCCACCGGCGAACCCCCCGACGCCCTCGGGGAGCAGGCCCGCAGGGCGCTGCTCGCCGTCCTCCCCGACCTCCGGGACGAGTACAGGGACGAGGTGGACTACGAGGGCCGCCACGGCGCGAGCGCCCGCGAGATCCGCTCCGTCCTCGCCGCGGCGGCGGCGGATTCCGGGGCGGCGGACTGCCTCTCCCCCCGCCTCGTCCTCGGGCACCTCCGGGCGCTCCTCCGGGAGAAGACGGTCTACCTCTTCCTCCGCATCGAGCCCCAGGAGGGCTACCACCGGGCCGCGGAGTTCGCCGACGCGGCGGAGGCCTTCGCCCGTCGCCGGACGCTGGAGGACCTGCAGGAGGCGCTGGAACTGGTGCCCGCGGGCGAGCACGAGCGGCGCTTCGAGCGCTACGTGGCCCACGCCGTGGCCTTCACCCAGGGGGAGCGCGTGCGCAACCCCGTCACCGGCGCGGCGGAGCCGCCGGACCGGGAGGTCCTCGAGGGGGTGGAGCGGCTCCTCGCGGTGAAGGAATCCCCCGACGCCTTCCGCCGGAACCTCGTCGCCCGCATCGGCGCCTTCGGTGTGGAGCACCCCGGGACGAAGCCCGATCTCCGCGCGCTCTTCCCGGAGATCCACCGGGCGCTCCGGGAGGACTACTTCCGGACCATGCGCGAGAAGGTGCGGAAGATGGAGACCCACATCCTCGCCTTCGGGACGCCGGAGTTCGACCGCCTGGAGCCGGCCCGGCAGGAGGTCGTCCGGAGGGCGCTGGCGAACATGGAGAGGAAGTTCGGCTACTGCCCGAAGTGCTCCCGGGAGGCGGTGGTCGAGGTGAGGAAGCTCCTCGCCGAGGGGTAGCCGGGAGGCGGGGTAGCGGGGGCCACGGGCGTCACCCCCCCGCCACGGTCCCCGCTCCCGCCCCTCCCCCCACCGCAGGCGCCCCCCACCGCCGGCGCCCCGGACCGGCACGCTCCTTGCGCCCTTCCGCGCATGGGTCCCGCACCCCGCGCGGCCGGAGGTCTCCTGCTCGGGCTCCTCCTCCTCGCCTCCCCCGCCGCGGGCCGCGGGGAGCGGTACCTCGGCCCCCTCGGGGAGATCCCCCCCTGGGAGCCCCGCCCCGGGGTCTCCCTCCCCTCGGAGGAGCGGAGCCTCCCCGCCGGAGTTCCCCCGCTCCTCGACTCCTGGCCCTTCGCCTGGCACTGCATGGAGAACGGGATCCTCGAGGAGGAGGCGGCCTCCCGGAACCCGCTCCCCGGCCCCGCGGCCTCCTCCACCCCCTCCGCCCGGGACGTCGAGGAGCGGATCCTCCCGGTCCTCCGCCGGGCGGTCCTCGACCCCGCCCTCGCCCCGCGGGATCGGGCCGCGGTCCTCCTCGCCCTCGCCCGCCGCGGGGACGGGGCCTCCGCCCCGCTCCTGCGGGAGTTCGCCCATCCGCGCTGGGCCGTCGGGGAGGAGGGGGAGGCGCTCGCGTCGGCCGCCCTCCTCGGGCTCGGCCTCCTCGACGACCCGGGCCCGGAGTCCCCGGCGCTGCTCCGGGAGTCCGCGGGCCGTGCCGGGATGTCGACGCTCCTGCGCTCCTTCGCCTGCGTGGGACTGGCGCTGCGGGGACGCGGGCGGCCGGACCGGGAGTCCCTCGCGGTGCTGGAGGGCGTCCTCCTCGAGGGGACCGACGACCCCGGCGCCCCCGTGGAGGTGGCGGCGGCGGCCGCCTTCGCGCTCGGCCGATCGGGGGACCCGGAGGCGTCCCCCCTGCTGCGGCGGCGCCTCGCGTTCCGGTGGCGGTGGTGGGATCGGCGGGACCACCCGGGGCTCGAGGCGCGGGAGGACCTCCTCCGGGCCCACGCCGCGGCGGCCCTCGGCCGGGCGGCGGCGGCGGCGGACGCGGGGGAGCAGGAGCGGGCCCTCGAGGCGCTCTCCCGCGAGGCGAAGTCGGGGCGGAGCCTCCCCCTCCTCGGGGCGGTGGTGGGGCTCGGGCGGCTCGGGGAGGGCGGGGGCGAGGAGGCCGCGGAGGGCTGTCTCGAGAGGCTGGAGAAGGTCCTCCGTGGTCCGGGCACGGACGCCCGGGCGGCCCGGCAGGGGATCCTCGCGGTCGGCCGGATCGGGTCCCGGCCCGAGGGGCGGGCGGGGCGGGAGGCGCGGGACCTCCTCCTCCGGGCGCTCGAGACGGGACGGCCCGATCCCGGGTGGACGGTGCTGGCCGTCGGGTTCGCGGGGCGGGGGGCGGCGCCGGCGGACCGGGCCCTCCTCGCCGGGGTGGTCCGGGAGAGGCTGGCGGTCCTTCTCGGAGCGGGGCCCGGGAAGTGCGCGACCTGCGCCCCCCACCCCTTCCGCCGGGAGGAGGCGCCGGCCTGCATCGCCCTCGGGCTCCTCGGGGACGCGGGGTCCCCGGAACTCCTGCGGAAGGTCCTGGGGGATCGCGGGAGGGGCACCGCGACGCGCGGGGCCGCCGCCCTCGGGCTCGGCCTCCTCGGGGACCGGGCCTCGGTCCCTGAACTCCTGCGGACCCTCCGCGACGGCTCGGAGCGGGGCCACCGCCGGGAGGCGGCCCTCGCCCTCGGCCTCCTCGGCGCAGGGGAGGGCGCGGAACTCCTCCCGGGGGCGATCGAGGGGCACCGCCCCCACCCCGCCCTGGAGGCCGCCCTCACCCAGGCCGCGGGCTGGACCGGCGGCGGCGACGGATACGAGTACCTGGTCTTCGCCGCGGAGGACCGGGACCGTCCCCTCCTTCGCGCCGCATCGCTCCAGGCCCTCGGGAGGATCACCTTCCGGGGGCGGCCCGACCCGCTGGCGCCCCTCGCCGACGATGCCCTCCTCGGGGCGTGGACGGGTCCGCTGCTGGAGCTGTGGAGGCTCCTCTGACGTTACCCCCCGGTAACGGGGGTCACCCCCCTCCCACGGGAATCGGGCCGATCACCCCGTTTCCGCCCTCGAATTCCCCTTCCGACGCCCTAACGTGTTGCAGGGGAAACGGTTGCAACCGTGCTTCCCGCGCCACGCGGTCCTCCTTGGCACACCCATTGCACTGGGAGGGTCGGCTCCCGGAGGTCCGGGGGTCCATAACGAGGAGGCACGATGCGCAAGTTCCTGCTTGGTCTGCTCTCGATGGCCTTGATGATGCTGGCCCCGGGGGCGGCGAAGACGGCCTTCGCCCATGGAGGCCAGTATCGCGGCCCCGCGGGCGAGGTTCCGCCCGACAGCCGCCAGCCGGAAGACCCCCCTCCGCCCGACTCGGGCGGCGGCACCCCCACCCCGCCGGACGGCGGCGGCGGGACCCCCACCCCTCCGGGCGGCGGCGACGGCGGCACCCCCACCCCTCCGGACTCCGGTGGAACCCCTGAACCCCCCGCCGGAGCCGGCGGCGGCGTTCCCCAGCCGGGCACGGGCGGCGGCCCCGGCACCAAGACCGGCGGCAAGCTGCCGGCCAAGAAGGGCCCCTCCTACGAGTCCTGGCTCTTCTGGTGGAACTACAACAAGGACGAGATCATCAACATCAAGAAGGCGGTCCGCGCCGGCGCCGTCCGCACCAGCGGCGGCATCGGCATCGTGACCGGCGGCGGCGGCAACGAGTCCGCCGTCCAGGACATCACCGCCCGCGCCGTCGAGAGCAAGGTGGTGCCGGTCCTGCGCGAGTTCGCGGAGAACAGCAAGGTCGCCTTCGACATCCAGTCCTCGGGCGTGCTGGGCCTCGCCAAGGTCGGCCGCAAGGAGTTCGCCGGCCTCATGATGAAGATGGCCGAGAACAGCGGCACCGAGCAGTACCACAAGGTCGTCGAGGAGACCGCCGCCCTGTCCCTCGGCGTCCTTCAGGACCGCAACCCGACCATCCGCGACTTCCTCGCGCGGATCGCCACCGACCGCGCCGCCAAGGTCCGCACCCGCTCCTTCGCGGCCTTCGCCCTCGGCCTGCTCGGCGAGGAGAACGCGGCCCCCGGCACCAACGCGAAGACCCTCGAGGTCCTCAAGTCCCTGGTCGCCGCCGACGAGGCGAACAAGGACATCGCCAACTCCGCCCTGGTCGCCATCGGCCTCCTCGGCGACGCCTCCGCCATCCCCGACCTCCTCACCTGGCTCTCCGAGGAGAAGGCCGGCCCGGCGAAGCTGAGCGACGTCACCCTGTCCTACGTCGCGGCCGCCCTCGGCAAGATCGGCCAGCCCGGCGTCTCGGGCCCCGACTCCCGCGAGGTGCTCGACGGCCTCGTCGCGCAGCTGAAGAAGAAGAACCGCATGACGCGCTACTCGGCCATCATCGCGCTCGGCCAGGTCGGCCCGCAGTGCAGCGAGAAGCTCCAGGCCGACTGCGTCTCCACCCTCGTCCAGCTCATCAAGAGCGAGGGCAAGCAGGGCATCGACACCCAGTCCGTGAACTTCGCCCTCACCTCCCTCGGCCGCATCGGCGGCGTCCCCGCCGGCGACGACGGCAGGGGCGGCTGCCCGCCCGCGGTCCGCGCCCGCGCGCTGGCCCAGCTGCTGGACACCTTCAACGGCAAGAGCCAGACCCGGCCCTTCGCGGCGCTCGGCCTCGGCCTCCTCGGCCGCGAGCTCCCCGAGCCGGAGAAGATCCCCGTCGCGCAGGTCGTCCGCGAGACCCTGGCGAAGTCCTCGGGCGACGTCGAGGCCCGCGGCGCCCTGGTCATCTCGCTCGGCCTCCTCAAGGACATCCAGTCGGCCCCCGTCCTCCAGGCGCTCCTCGAGGACAAGGGGCTCGACAAGAAGCTCCGCGGCACCGCCGCCGTCTCCCTCGGCCTCATCGGCGAGCGGGGCGCGCTGGAGGTCGTCCGCAAGACGCTGCAGGAGAAGG
>JAKLKS010000161.1:0-2397 GCA_023150535.1 Planctomycetota bacterium | reverse complement strand
CCCAGTTCATCCTCGGCTCGGTCGCCACGGCCCTCGGGCAGATCGGCGACGAGCGGGCGCTGGAGCCCCTCATCTCCATCCTCCGCGACGAGCAGTACCCCGAGCTCACCCGCGCGCTGGCGGCGGTGGCCCTCGGCCAGATCGGCGACAAGAACGACGTTTCGGTCCTGTCCCGCGTCTCGAGGGACGTGAACTACCGCGCCTACTACGACGCCATCGGCGAGCTGCTGACCATCCTCTAGCCCCCTTGCCCCTCCCCCCGCGCTCGCGGGGGGAGGGGACCGACTCCCCGGCCGGGGGCCCCCCCCCCGGGGGGCGCCCGGTTCGATTCGGGGCGGGAGGGAGCGCGACCCGCGAGGACTCCCCCGCCCCGGCGGCGCGCCTCCCGTCGGCCCCGCCTCCCGCAGGCGGATCCGTTCCCCCCGCTCCCCCGCCGTCACCCCCGCTCCACGACGCCTCCCGCGTCCCGGCCTCGCCCGCCCGGCCCCGGCGGCGGCACGCACCTTGCGCTCCCCTTCCCCACCGGAGGTCCCAGGCCTCGAGAGGAGGTCCGATGAGGCGCTTTCTCCTGGGACTCGTCTCCCTGTCGCTCGTCGCGTCCGCGCCGTCGCTGACGCCCGCCGCCTTCGCCCACGGCGGCCAGTACCGCGGCCCCGCCGGTGAGGTGCCTCCGGACAGCCGGCAGCCCCACGACCCTCCGCCCCCCGACTCCGGGGGGCAGACGCCCACCCCCCCCGACTCCGGGGGCTCCACCCCCACTCCCCCCGGCGGCGGCGGAGGCGGCACCGACACCCCCCCGGGCGGGGGCGGCACTCCCGACGGTCCCGAGGGTCCGGGCGGCGGGGTCCCCCAGCCCCCCTCCACCGGGGGCGCTCCGACCCCGACGAGGCGGACCACCGCCCGCAGGGCGGTCTCCTACGACTCCTGGCGGTTCTGGTGGGGATACAACAAGGACGAACTCCTCGACCTCCGGGGAGCCCTGCGCGGCATGGCGGGAGTCTCGGGCGGGAACCTCGGCGTCGTGGCCGGCTACGAGGCGGGAGGCGAGGCCCCCCCCGAGGACCTGACCGCCCGCGCCCTCGAGACGAGGATCGTCCCCGTGCTCCGGGCGCTCGCGGAGGACGGCTCCGTGAACTTCGACATCCAGGCCTCCGGCGTGCTCGGGCTGGCGAAGATGGGCCGGCGGGAGGCGGCGGGCCTCATGATGAAGCAGGCGCGCAACGCGGGGCCCGACCAGGTGCACTACGTGGTCGAGGAGACGGCGGCCCTCTCCCTCGGCGTCCTGCAGGATCGGAGCGAGGCGGTGCGGTCCTTCCTGCGTGAACTGGCCGCCGACCCCTCGGCGAGGACACGCACCCGCTGCTTCGCGGCCTTCTCCCTCGGCCTCCTGGCCGATCCCGCGCTCCCGGATCCGGCCACCCGCCTCGCCCTGGAGGCGCTCGTCGAGGCCCCCGAGGCGAAGGCCGACGTCCCCTCCTCGGCGCTCATCGCCCTCGGTCTCCTCGGCGACCCCGCCTCCGCGCCCCGCCTCCGCGGCTGGCTCGTGACCGGGAAGGCGGGCGGACGGGTCCTCCCCGACGTCACCCTCTCCTACGCCGCAGCGGCCCTCGGGCGCATCGGCCCCTCCGGCCTCGCGGAGGAGGAGCGCAGGGAGGTCCTCGACGCGCTCTTCGATCGCATCCGCGGGCGGGGGCTGCAGACGCGGTACTCCGCCGTCATCGCCCTGGGGCAGTTCGCCCCCGGGTGCGGGGCGGGGATGCAGGACGAGTGCGTGGTGGCCCTCGCCAGCATCGTGAAGGGAGCCGGCAGGAGCGGGCTCGATCGCCAGGCAGTGAACTTCGCGCTCGCGGCCCTCGGCCGCATCGGGGGGGCGAAGGACGCCCCCCCCGCCGTGCGGGACCGCGCCGTCCAGGTCCTGCTCGGGGGCGTCGAGGACCGGGGGGGGAGCGGCTCCTTCGCCGCCCTCGGCCTCGCCCTCGTGGGCCGCGGCCTGCCCGAGCCCGAGAGGATCAAGTTCGCCCGTCCGCTGCGGGAGCTCCTGTTCCGGATGAGCGGCGACTACGAGACGAGGGGCGCGCAGGTCCTCGCCCTCGGCCTCCTGCGGGACCGGGAGTCCGTGGCCGCACTGATGGGGATGCTCGTCGACCGCGGGAACGACCCCTCGCTCCGCGGCGCCGCGGCCGTCGCCCTCGGCCTCATCGGGGAGCAGGGGGCCGTGGAGGCCGTCCGGGCCGCCATCGAGGAGAAGGAGGACCGGACCCTCAAGGTGGACGCGGCCGTCGCCGCGGGCCTCCTGCGGGACGGCGGCGCCGTCCCGCGCCTCGTGGCGGTCCTCGAGGATCCGAAGGCGTCCCAGTTCGCCCTCGGCTCCGCCGCCAACGGCCTCGGGATGATCGG
>JAKLKS010000160.1:8414-9606 GCA_023150535.1 Planctomycetota bacterium | reverse complement strand
ACGAGCCAGTTGATCTCCCGCGGCTTCCGGTAGGCGCCCGTGAAGAAGACCCGCATCTGGTGGAGGATGACGGCGGCGATCATGAGCGTCGCCGCCCACTTGTGGACCCCCCGGATGTACCAGCCGAAGGCGGCCTCGTCGGTGATGTAGCGGACCGACTCCCAGGCCGTCGCGGGCGCGGGCTGGTAGTAGAAGGCGAGCAGGATCCCCGTGACGATCTGCACGACGAAGAGGTAGGCCGGCGTGCCCCCGAGGCAGAACCACCACCGCTTCAGGTGGAAGGGGACCGGCTCGTTGGTCAGCTCCCGGAGCCTGTCCCCGGAGACGGGGAGCCGCTCCCGGAGCCAGGCGGCGATGGCTCCCATGTCAGGCCCTCCCGCCGCGATCCCGCAGGCAGCCGTCCCGCCCGGCGCCGGCGTCGGCGGAGAGCCTCTGGACGGGGACCTCGATGAAGAGCAGCCGCCTCTCCACCCGGAGCGGGTACCGGGCCAGGGCCATCCCCTTCGGCGGCCCCTCCGTGCCCCGCCCCTCGGGATCGAAGACCCCGTTGTGGCAGGGGCAGAAGAACCGCCCCTTCACGGACTCCCAGTGGACCTGGCAGCCGAGGTGGGGGCAGGTGCTGGAGAGGGCGGAGAAGGAGGCGGGCTCGGCGGCCTCGGCCCGGCGGGCGATGACGATCCGCGCCCCGTCGGGGGCGGTCCAGGTCATGGAGCCGCCGACGGGAAGGGACCCGAGGTCGGCGACGAAGAGCCACTCCTTCCTCTGGCGCCGCGCCGGGTAGAGGTACCGCCCCGCGGCGGCCGCGAAGGCCCCGTAGCCCGCCGCGAGGCCGCCGGCCATGGTGAGGCCGGCGGCGGCGCCGAGGAAGGTGCGGCGGTCGGGCTCCGGCCCGCCCCCCGCCGCCGCCTCCGGTCCGCCCTCGTGGTCGGCCATGATCCCCCCCCGTGTCCGCGCCCGGTTGCGGCGGAGCGCGCCGCCCGGCCCGTCCGCCCGGGACGGCGGCATCCTACCGGGGCCGGGCCCCCGGTCTGTGCCCAGGGTCACCGCCTCGTCCCGGGGTCACGGCCCCGGGGCATCGCCGGGTTCAGGCCTCCGCCATCTCCCGCAGGCGCCGCGGGTCGAGGATCTCGACCCTGCGCCCCCGCAGGGCCACGATCCCCTCGCGCTCGATGGACTTCAGGGTCCGGATGAA
>JAKLKS010000160.1:0-8403 GCA_023150535.1 Planctomycetota bacterium | reverse complement strand
TGGCGGCGGCGACCTCCCGGGTCGATCCGAGGTCCACCACCGCGCCCGCCGCGGGCTCGGCGCCCTCCCGGCGGGCGAGGGCGAGGAGGTGGCTCGCGATGCGCGCCTGCACCGGCCGGGTGGAGACCTCCTCGAGCCGGGACGTGAACCGCCGCAGGCGCTCCGCCACCTCGCGCGAGGCCCGGGAGTGGAGCTCCGGGTGCTTCGACAGGAAGCGGAGGAACCCCTCCCGGGGGATCCGCACCAGGGCGCCCTCGGCGAGCATCGAGGCGTCCACGGGGTAGGCCCCCCCCTCCAGGACCGGCATGAGGGCGAAGGACTCCCCCGCCCGGATGACCTCGACGACGTGCTCCTTCCCGCCGGGCCCGACGCGGGAGAGCTTCACCCTCCCGGAGGCCACGATGTAGAAGGCCTCGGCCGGCTCCCTCGCGGAGAAGACGCGGTCCCCCTTGCGGGGCGTGCGGAGGCGGCAGTCCACGACGAGGGGGGCGAGGGCCTCGAGGGAAAGGCCCTCGAAGAGGGGGTGGCGGGAGAGCGAGTCCTGGATGCGGGCCATGACCCGCTTTATACCCGGGGGGTGCCCGGGGGCGATCCCGCCTTCGCCCCCGGGGCCCGCCGGTCCCCGCGCGGCCCGCTACCCGACGGGGAGGACGGCCGGACGGCGCCGCTCGAGGACCTTCTCCCGCAGGGCGGCCCTCACCATGTGGCCCCCGGGTCCGGCCCGGCGGCCGCGGTCCTCGGACAGGTCCCGCAGTTCCTCCGGGTCCCGGAGGGAGACCAGGCGCCCGTCGATGTCCACGAGCCCCTGCCTCTCGAAGCCGCGGATCGTGCGGACGAAGACCTCGCGGACGGTGCCGATGGCGGCGGCCACCACCTCGCGGGTGGCGCCGAGGTCCACCACCGAGCCGCGGGCCGCGGCGCCGGTCTGGATCTCGGCCTGCCGCAGGAGGTAGGAGGCGACGCGGGCCGGGACGGTGCGCGTGGAGATCTCCTCCAGGCGCATCCGGAACCGGCGCATCCGCTGGGCCACCTCGTGGGTGGTCCGGGCGCTCAGCTCGGGGCGCCGGGCGAGGAGGCGGAAGAAGGAGGCCCGGGGGATGCGGATCATGGCGCAGTCCGTGAGGGCCGAGGCGGAGACCGGGTAGGGCTCCCCGTCGAGGACCGACACCAGGGCGAAGGTCTCCCCCGCCCGGATGACCTCGACGACGCACTCCCGGCCGGAGGGGGTGGCGCTGGACAGCTTCACCTCGCCGCCGACCACCAGGTAGAAGAACTCCGCGGGCTCCCCCGACTCGAAGACCCGGTCCCCCTTGAAGGGCGTCCGGAACCGGCAGTCGATGACCAGGTCGGCCAGGTCCTCCCGGGGGATGCCCTCGAACAGCGGGTGCCTCTCGATGACCTCCAGGATCCTCGCCATGCCACACCCCCTTCAGGTTCCAGGGCTCCCTGGCCGCGGCGGAGCCGTGAGGGTGCGAGCGCAAGCGGCGGGCCAACCCCTCTCCCCCTCGGGGCCTCCGCAACCCTGTGACTTTCTCACCGCAGCGCGGGATATTCCCCCCCGGCGAATTGATGATCATCGTCGGGTGCCGCGGGGAGTGGCACGGGGGTTCCGAAAGACGCAGGCTTGACGGGAGGGGGCCTCCCCGCGAGGATCCCCTCCCCGTGACCCCCTCCACCCCCTTCTACGCCCGCGAAGGCCTCCACACGGCCCTCTACGACGCCATGCACGAGGCCTACCTCGGGGAGTCGAGCGTGGCGGGCGACGCCGCCTGGTACGCCGCCCGGGCCCGGGAATGGGGGGGGCCGGTCCTGGAGGGGGGGGTGGGAACGGGGCGGGTCGCCCTGGAGATCGCCCGGGCCGGGGTCGAGGTCGTCGGCTTCGACCGCTCCGAGGGGATGCTCCGGGTGGCGGAGGCGAAGCGCGCCCTCGAACCCCCGGCCGTCGCCGCCCGGGTCACCCTCCTCCGGGCCGGGTTCCTCGACTTCGACCTCCGGCGGACCTTCCCCCTGGCCCTCGTCCCCTTCCGGGCCTTCCAGTCCCTGCTCGACCCGGTGGAGCAGGCGGCCGCCCTCGCCCGGTTCCGGGACCACCTGGCGCCGGGGGGGCGCCTCGTGATCGACCTCTTCGACCCCCGCTACGAGTTCCTCCTGCCGGGATCCCTTCCCCAGAGGGAGCGGACCGGCCTCCGCCACCCGGTCCGCGGGACCGAGGTCCGGGTGGAGATCCTGTCGAGGGACCTCGACCCCGTCGCCCAGGTCTTCCGCGAGGAGTGGCGGTTCCGGGAACTCGACGCCGGGGGCCGGGTCCTCCTCGAGGAGTCCGAGGTGCTGGCCATGCGCTGGTCCTTCCGCTGGGAGATGCGCCACCTCTTCGCGCGGACGGGCCTCGAGGTGGAGGCGGAGTGGTCCGACTTCCGGGGGTCCCCGCCCGCCTACGGGAAGGAGCAGGTCTGGGTGCTGCGGCGGGCCTAGGCCGGCCGGACCCGGACCTCCGCGGGGCCGGTCCCCTCGAGGCAGAGGGCGGCGGCGTAGCCCGGCCCGAGGTCGAGGTCGCGGAGGGTCCAGCGCCCCGCCTCCCCGGGATCGGGCCGCGTCGCCAGGAGCCGCGCCTCCCCCGGCCCGTGGGAGACCTCGAAGGAGTCGAGCGGGATCGAGATCCCGAGGCCGCGCGCCTTGAGCCAGGCCTCCTTGCGGGTCCAGACCCGGTGGAAGGCGGCCTCCCGCTCCCCGCCCGGGAGGGCCGCGAGGGCCGCCGCCTCGGCGGGGGAAAAGTATCTATTCATGATACTCTCCACCGCCCGGCCCGGGCGGATCTCCTCGAGATCCAGCCCGACCTCCCGGTTCAGGGCCACGGCGCAGGCCCAGAGGCCGCCCGAGTGGCTCACGTTGAACCGCCACCGCCCCTGCCCGCACTCCCCCCCCAGCCGCGGCTTGCCGAGGTCGTCCTCGAGGATCCGCAGCCCCTCCGGCCTCCCCCCCGCGAAGCCGGCGAGCAGGAGCCGCAGCCTCCCCCGGGAGGCGACGAAGGCCCGCCGCGGCTCCTCGAAGGCGAAGCGGGCCGCCCGCTCCCGCTCCCCGGGGGAGAGGAGCGCCTCCATCGCGCGGAGCGACGGCCCGTCCGCGTCGAGGAGGGCCGTGCGGACCTCCACCCGGGCCGCCGCGGTGCTCACGCCCCCCCTCCCCGGATCCAGGCAGCGAGCCGGACCATCCCCTCCTCCGTCGTCACGCGGGGCTCCCAGCCGAGGTCCCTGCGCGCGGCCCCGAGGTCGAACCAGTGCGCGGTGGAGAGCTCCCGCGCGAGGAAGCGCGTCATGCGGGGCTCCCCGTGGAGCCCGAGGAGGGCGTGGGCGGCCTCCAGCACCCAACCCGCGGCCAGCGCCGCCCGCGGGGACACGCTGCGCGCCACCGGCGGGAGCCCCGCCGCCCCGAGGATGAGGTCGAGGAGGCGGCGGAGCGGGATCGGCTCCCCGTTGGCGACGAAGTAGGCCCGCCCCGCGCAGGGGGCCCCGGGGGCGAGCCGGTCGGCGGCGGCGACGTGGGCGTCGGCGGCGTTGTCGATGAAGGTGGCGTCCACCCGGTTCGACCCGTCCCCGACGAGCGCCAGCGTCCCGGCCCGGGCCCGGGCGAGGATCCGGGGGACGAGGTGGTGGTCCCCCGGCCCCCAGACGAGGTGGGGCCGCAGCGCGACGACGGCGAGGTCCGGCCCGTTCGCCCCGAGCGCCATGCGCTCGGCGGCGGCCTTGGTCTCCGGGTAGGCGGCCTCGAACCGGGTCGCGAGGGGGACCCGCTCGTCCACCCCCTCCATGCTTGTCCCGTCGAAGACCACGCTCGGGGTCGAGGTGTGCACGAGGCGCGGGACCCGGTGGCGGCGGCAGGCCTCGACCACGTTGCGGGTCCCGCCGACGTTGACCCTCTCGTACTCCGCCCGGGGGCCGGCGATGCCGGCCAGGGCCGCGGTGTGGACGACGAGGTCGCAGCCGGCGGCGGCGTTCCCGACGGAGGAGAGGTCGCCGACGTCCCCGCGGTGGAGCTCCACCCCGGCCGGGAGGTCGGTGGCCCGGTGGCCGCGGGCGAGCACGCGGACACGGTCCCCCCGGGCCGCGAACCGCTCGACGACGGCCCGCCCGAGGAAGCCCGTCCCGCCCGTCACGAGGACCCGCATCGCCGGGATCCTAGGGGACGGGCCCCGGTTTCCCGGTGTTCCCCCGTTCCCGGGGCCCCCGGGGCCCGCCGGGAAGGGAGGCCCGACGGGCTCAACCCCGGCGTCTACGACGGGACCTTCCGCCCCGGGCGCGGGAGGCCGCTCGAGTCGCTCAACCCGGCCACCGGCGCCGTCCTCGGGAGGGTGGCCCGCGCCACCCGGGAGGACTACGAGGAGGTGGTCCGCGCCGGCCTCGCCGCCTTCGAGCGGTGGCGCATGGAGCCGGCCCCGCGGCGCGGGGAGGTGGTCCGCCAGATCGGCGAGGAGCTGCGGAAGCACAAGCTCGATCTCGGCACCCTCGTCTCCCTGGAGAACGGGAAGATCCTCACCGAGGGGCTCGGCGAGGTGCAGGAGATGATCGACATGGCCGACTTCGCCGTCGGCCAGTCCCGCCAGCTCTGCGGCCTCGTCATGCAGAGCGAGCGGAGCCGCCACCGGATGTTCGAGCAGTGGCACCCGCTCGGCACCGTGGGGGTCATCTCCGCCTTCAACTTCCCCGTGGCGGTCTGGGCCTGGAACGCCTTCCTCGCCGCGGCCTGCGGGGACGTGGTTCTCTGGAAGCCGGCCTCGCCGACGCCGCTCTGCGCGCTCGCCGTGACCCGCATCGTGGACCGGGTGCTGGCCGAGAACGGCTGGCGGGGCGTCCTCAACCTCGTGGTCGGCAGCGGCGCCGAGGTGGGCGACCCCATGGCCGACGACCCGCGCATCCCGCTGGTCTCCCTCACCGGCTCCACCGCCGTGGGGAGGAAGGCCGCCGGCCGCATCGCGGCGCGCTTCGGCCGCTCGATCATGGAGCTCGGCGGGAACAACGGGATCATCGTCCTCGACGACGCCGACCGGGAACTGGCCCTGCGGGCGGTCCTCTTCGGGGCGGTCGGTACGGCGGGCCAGCGGTGCACGAGCACGCGGCGGCTCTTCCTGCAGAGGGGGATCGCGCGGGAGTTCACGGACCGGCTCGCGGCCGCCTACGGGAGGATCGTGGTCGGGGACCCGCTCGACCCGGCGACGCTCTGCGGACCGCTCGTCGACCGCGACGCCGTGGACACCTTCGCGGCGGCGGTGGAGCGCATCCGCGGGGACGGGGGGGAGATCCTCGTCGGCGGAAGGGTGCTCGACCGCCCGGGGTTCTTCGTGGAGCCGACGGTCGTGCGCGCACCCCTCGGCTTCCCCTTCTCCTTCGAGGAGACCTTCGCGCCCATCCTCTACGTCTTCGAGGTGGATTCCCTCGACCAGGCGCTCCGCCACCACAACGAGGTGCCCCAGGGGCTCTCGTCGTCCATCTTCACGGACTCGGTGCGCGCCTCGGAGCGGTTCCTCTCGGCGGAGGGGTCGGACTGCGGCATCGCCAACGTGAACATCGGCACGAGCGGCGCGGAGATCGGCGGGGCCTTCGGCGGCGAGAAGGAGACCGGCGGCGGCCGGGAGGCGGGGAGCGACTGCTGGAAGGCCTACATGCGCCGCCAGACCTGCACCGTGAACTTCTCCCCCGACCTGCCGCTGGCCCAGGGGGTGAAGTTCGAGATCTAGGGGAGCAGCTCCCGCACCGTCGCCAGGAGCTCCCCCCGCCGGAAGGGCTTGGGCAGGAAGCGGGAGGCCCCCAGCGCCTCGGACAGCTCGTAGGGCTCGAGCGGGCTCGAGAAGGGGGCGCCCGAGACGATGATGACCGGGATCCCCGACTTCCTCGGCTGGAGGGCCACCATCGTGTCGATCCCGTTCATCCCCGGCATGCAGACGTCCGTGACGATGAGGTGGGGGGCGAAGTCCCGGGCCGCGCCGAGCGCCTCCGTCCCGTCCCGGACGACCCGCACCTCGTAGCCGCCGCCGGCCAGCACGGCCTCGATGACGGCCCCGCCCTGGGGGTCGTCCTCCACGACGAGGATCCGGCGCGGCGTTCGTGGCGGCGTCATGGCTCCCCCGGGTCCTCCGCGGAAGTCCACAGGGTAGGGCGGCGCCCCGCCGCCGCGAAGCCCCGTCCCCCGGATTCCCCCGGTCCCGTCACGCGCGCCCGAGCCGCTTCGCCGCCCAGGCGGCGAGGACCTCGCGCCGGATCTTGGCGTTGTGGCGGGTGTCGACGGGCAGGATGCCCCTGTACAGGAGCACGTCCCGGATCCCCCGCGTGCAGGGGGCCGAGGATCCGAGGGCGAGGACCTCCTCCGCCAGCCGACCGTCGTCGACGGGGTCCCGGGGCCCCTCCGGCTCCCCCTCCCGGAGGTGCGGCCCCCCCCCGGGCCCTCTCGATGACGGCCACCGGCCGCTGCCTCCCCGCCTCCCCCACCCCCACCACCGCCGACCGCCGCACCATGGGGTGCGCGTTGAACACCCCCTCGCACTGGTCCGCGCAGAGGTCCCCGCCCTCCGTCCGCACCCGCTGGCTCCTCCTCCCGCAGAACCAGAGCCTCCCCGATGCGTCCCGGTACCCGAGGTCCCCCATCCGGTGCCAGAAGCCCCCCGCCGGGTCGCCGATCTTCGTCAGGAGGTCGGCCTCCGGCCGCCCGAAGTACCCCCGCGTCACCTGCGGCCCCCGGACGACGAACTCCCCCGTCGTCCCCGCGGGGACCTCGAGGTCGGGCGTGAAGCGCGGGATCTCCCCGTCCTCCACGCGGATCACCCGCACCTCGACCCCCTCCACCGGCCGCCCGACGCAGACCCCCTCCCCCGCCGCCGTCCGCGCCGCCGTCTCCCCGAGGATCTCCGGGTGGGCGATGGAGGCGACCGGCAGCGCCTCCGTCGCCCCGTAGGGGGTGTGGAGGAGCGCCCCCTCCGGCAGGGCCCGCGCGAACCGCTCCACGGTGCGGGCCGGCACCGGCGCGCCGGCGGAGACGACCCGCCGCAGGGTCGGGAACCGCGTCCCGGTCCCCTCGCAGAAGCGGGCCAGCGGCTCCAGCAGGGCCGGCGACCCGAACATCGTCGTCACGCCGTGCCCGAGGATCGCCCGGGCCAGCTTCGCCGGGTCGGCCCGCGCAGGGCGGGAGGGGTCCATCTCCGGCACCACGGTGGTCATCCCCAGCGCCGGGTCGAAGAGCGCGAAGAGCGGGAAGGTCGGGAGGTCGACCTCGCCCGGTTCGATGGAGAAGGTCCGGCGCACGAGCTCCACCTGGGCGGCGAAGTTCCCGTGGGAGTAGATCGCCCCGCGGGGAGGACCCGTGGAGCCGCTCGTGAAGAGGATGGCGGCCGGGGAAGCGGCGGTCGTGGGCGCGGGATCGGCCCCCCCGTCCCCGCCGAGGCGGCGGACCCGGTCGAGCGTCATCCCGCCCGGGACCAGCGCCATGCCGACCCCGACCTTCGGCCCCTCGATGCGCCCGCCCAGGCCCGTCAACCAGCGGGCGGCGAAGGCCTTCCCCGTGCCGACGAAGGCGCCGGGCGCGGATTCGAGGAGGCATCGGCGCGCCTTCGCGAGCCCCATCCCCGGGTCCACCACCACGGGCACCGCGCCGGCCCGCAGGAGCCCGAAGACGAGCGGGAAGAAGTCGCGGCCGGGCGGGACGAGGAGGACCGCGCGGGTCCCGGGCTCGAGGCCGGCCCGCGCGAAGCCCCGCGCGATGCGGTCGGCGTCGCCGTCGAGCTCGCGGTAGGAGACCCGGGCGCCCCCCGGGAGGATCAGCGCCGGGGCCCCCGGATCCCGCGCCGCGGCCGCGGCCAGGGCGTCGGCGATGTTCACGCGATCCGTCACGGGACCCACTCTACGGCGCTTACCCGCACGCCGCAACCCGTTGCCGGGCGGCACGTTGCGCCGGAACATGCAATTTTGCATTCCGAATGCAAGATTGCAGATCCTGACCGCGCCCTCCCCCGTCCACTACCGGCGCACCCTGGAGGCCACCCCGAGGAGGGCGCTCCGCCGGTTCCCGGCCTTCGTCCTCACGGGTCCCCGCCAGGCGGGGAGGACCACCCTGCTGCGGCGCGTGGCGGGGCGGGGGACGCGATTCCTCTCCCGGGCGCCTGCTACCCTCTCCGCGTGACCCCGCCCCTCGACCTCCTCGTCCGCCCCGCCACCCCCGCCGACGCCGCGGAGGCCGCGGCCCTCCTCGAACCCCTCATCGCCGCCCGCCGCTGGACCGCCCTGACGGAGCCCGTCCCCGTCGAGGAGATGCGCGCCTGGATCCTCGCCGCGGAGCCGCGGGGGATCTTCCACCTCGCCGTCGAGCGATCCGGCGGGCGGATCCTCGGCATGCAGGACCTCCTCCCCTGGAACCCCCACTGCC
>JAKLKS010000015.1 GCA_023150535.1 Planctomycetota bacterium | reverse complement strand
GGGCCATGTCGCAGAGCCCCAGGCACTCGAAGGGGACGAGCGTCACGCGGCCGTCGGCGGAGGTCCCCCCCCGCGCCACGCCGAGCTCCGATTCCAGGGACCGGATCACCTCCTCGGCCCCGCGCAGGCGGCAGGAGAGGGTCCTGCAGACGTAGAGCTTGTGCCGCCCCACGGGCCCCCGGTCGTACATGGAGTAGAAGGAGACGACGCCGTGCACGTGGGCCGGGGTGACGTCGAGGTAGCCCGCCACCTGCTCCACGGTCTCCTCCGAGAGGAAGCCGCGGGCGGCCTGGAGGCGGGTCAGCACGGGGAGCATGGCCGCCGCCCGCTTCGGGTAGCGGGCCACGATGCGATCCAGCTCCGGGCCGAGGGGGGCCGGGAAGGGGTTCGGGGGCGAGGAGGGGTCCGGCGGCGGAGGGGGGGCCGCGGGGTCGCTCACCGGTCGCACTCCCCCATCACGAAGTCGAGCGAGGCGAGCGTCGCCACGACGTCGCTCAGCATGTTCCCCGGGAGCAGCCAGGGGAGGATGGACAGGTTCACGAAGGAGGGGGCCCGCATCCGCAGCCTGTAGGGCCGCGAGGTCCCGTCCCCCACGATGTAGAAGCCGAGCTCCCCCTTGGGGTTCTCGTGGGCCCAGTAGATCTCCCCGACCGGGGCCTTCGGCCCCTCGGTGACGATCATGAACTGGTGGATGAGCTCCTCCATGCGCGTCATGACCCCGGCCTTGGGCGGCAGGAAGTGCTTCCCGTCCTCGACGGCCACGGGTCCCCCGGGGAGCCGCTCCAGGGCCTGGGTGATGATCCGGGCCGACTGCTTGATCTCCTCCACCCGGCAGAGGTAGCGGTCGTAGGCGTCCCCCCTCGAGCCCACGGGGACGTCGAAGTCGTAGTTCTCGTAGCCGAAGTAGGGCATCTCCTTGCGGAGGTCCCACTTCACCCCGGAGCCGCGGAGGTTCGGCCCCGTGAGGCCGTAGGAGACGGCGACCTCCCTCGGGATGACGGCCACCCCCTCGAGGCGCCCCATCCAGATCCGGTTCCGGGTGAGGAGCTTCTCCACGTCCCGCTCGATGCGCCCGGGGAGCTCCCGGGCGAAGCCGAGCACCGCCTCCCTCCAGCCCTCCGGCAGGTCCCGCGACAGGCCGCCGACCCGGGGGTAGGAGACGGTGAACCGCGCCCCCGTGAGGTGCTCCATGTGGTTGTAGATGGCCTCCCTCTCGCGGAAGGTGTAGAGGAAGACCGTGAGCGCCCCGATGTCCATGGCGAAGGCGCCGAGGCCGAGCAGGTGGCTCGAGATCCGGCCGAGCTCGGCGCAGACCACGCGGATGGCCTTCGCCCGCTCCGGGATCTCGAGGCCCATGAGGACCTCGGCGGCGGTGCAGACCGCGATGTTGTTGGCCACCGGCGCCAGGTAGTCCATCCGGTCGGTGTAGGGGATGAACTTCGTGAAGCCGTAGGTCTCCGCGATCTTCTCCATGCCCCGGTGGAGGTAGCCGATGTCGGGGTCGGCCCGCACCACCACCTCGCCGTCCATCTCCAGGACGATGCGCAGCACCCCGTGGGTCGAGGGGTGGGAGGGGCCCATGTTGAGGAAGACGCGCCCCCCCTCCTCGACGGAGCGCTCGGTCCGGACGGCCAGGGGGGTGGAGAGGGGGGTTCCCGCGCTCACGGCGCACGCTCCCCGGGGGCGGGGGCGGGGGCGGAGGCGGGGCCCGCCGCCTCCTCGGGCCGCCGCGCCCGCTCGATGACCCAGCGGGCCCACTCCCGGTCGCTGCGCTCCCCCTCCATGGGGAACTCCTTGCGGAGCGGGAAGGAGGGGAAGTCCCCGGGCATGAGGATCCGCCTGAGGTCGGGGTGGCCCGCGAACCGGACGCCGAACATGTCGTAGGCCTCGCGCTCGAGCCAGTTGGCCCCCGCCCAGAGCGGCACCGCGGAGGGGACGACGGGGTCCTCCTCGGGGCAGCGGGCGGCGAGCCGGATGCGATCGCCGCGGGAGAGGGAGGTGAGCGTCCAGACGACCCGGAAGCGGGGCTCCTCGTCGGGGTGGTCGGTGCAGGTGACGTCGTTGAGGAAGTCGAAGGCGAGGTCGGGGTCGTCCCGGAGGAGGCGCAGGGCGTCGAGGACCCTCTCCCGGGGGAGGTCCACGCGCCACTGGCCGCGGAACTCCGCCGCCTTCCCCTCACCGGGGAAGGCGTCGAGGAGCCGCCGCACCGCGACCGGGGTTGTCGTCTCCGTCAAGACCCGCTCCGCCGCCTTCCTTCCCGGATGCCCTGGATGCCCGTCCGCCGCCCGGCCCGCCCGCCGGGTCCGACCCGAGCCGCCGCCGCGCCGCTACTCCGCTCCCGCTCCCGCTCCCGCCGCCGCGACCGGCGCCGGCCGCCGCAGGATCTGGCGCACCGGGCTCTCCTTCTCGATCTTCCCCTGGAGCTGGATGAGGGCGTTGATGACCATCTCCGGCCTCGGGGGGCAGCCGGGGATGTAGAAGTCCACGGGGACGATGTGGTCGATGCCCTGCATGACCGGGTAGGAGCGGAACATCCCCCCCGAGGCGGCGCAGGCCCCCATGGCGATGACCCAGCGGGGCTCCGCCATCTGGTCGTAGAGCCGCCGGCAGGCCTCCCCCATCTTGTAGGTGAGGGTCCCCGCCACCAGCATGAGGTCGGCCTGGCGCGGGCTGAAGCGGGCGACCTCCGCTCCGAAGCGGGCCATGTCGAATCGGGAGGCCGCGGTCGCCATGAACTCGATGGCGCAGCAGGAGAGCCCGAGGGGGAGCGGCCAGATGGAGTTCTTCCGCGCCCAGTTGATGATGGAGTCCACGGAGGTGAGGACGAACCCCCCCTCCTCCTGGAACTCCCCGACGTGCACCGGGGTGATCCGGCTCCCCGTCCCCCCGCCCGCTATTCCGCCTGCCATTCGAGCACCCCCTTCCGGACGACGTAGAGCCAGCCGAGGAACAGGATGCCGAGGAAGACCAGGAGTTCGAGGAAGAGGAACCCCAGTCCGAGGCCCCCCCGGGCGGAATCCCCCCTGCCGTAGATCACGGCCCAGGGGTAGAGGAAGACCACCTCGATGTCGAACAGGATGAAGAGCATGGCCACGATGTAGAACTTCACCGAGAACCGCGTGCGGGCGTCGGTGAGGATGGGGAGGCCGCACTCGTAGGGGGTGTTGCGGGTCGGGCTCCGCAGGCGCCGCCGCATGGTCAGCTTCGTGACGACCGTGGAGACCGAGAGCAGGACCGCCGCCAGCCCCCCGGCGATGAGGACCACCAGGAGGAGCGGGACGTAGACGTCGGGCGGGGGGACGGGGCTCTCGGGCATGACGCGGGATCCGGGGGCGCTTCCGGCGCGCCGTTCTACAATAGGGCCCCTCCGGGGCGCCCCAACTTTGCGAGGGGGCGGGGGTTCCGGCGGAGGAGGGGGGGGCGCCGCTCCTCCGCGCGGGGGAGGCGCCCGGGATAGGATGGTCCGCATGGACACCACGGTCGGCGCCGGGGCAGCGCCCGGGGGCAATCCCGTGGATGTCGTCCTCGTGGACGACGACCCCACGGCGCTGCGCATCCTGGAGTCGATCCTCCGCTCCGACGGCCACGCGGTCCGCTCCTACCGGGACCCCGTGGAGGCACTGCGGGAGATGGTCCGGCGGCCCCCCGACGTGCTCGTGGCGGACTGGCTCATGCCCGGCATGGACGGGCCCGATCTCCTGCGCGAGGTCCGGGCCTCGGCCTCCCTGCAGGGGACCTACTGCGTCCTCGTGACGGCCCACGACGCCCGCGGGAGGAAGGTCGCGGGGCTCCTGGTCGGCGCCGACGACTACCTCACCAAGCCGGTCTCGGAGATGGAGCTCCTCGCCCGCATCCGCGTCGGGGTCCGCATCCGCCGCCTCGAGCGCCAGCACATGCTGCTGGCCACCGCCGTCACCCTCGGCCACGAGGTGAACAACCCCCTCACCGGGGTGCTCGGGTTCGTGGACATCCTCCGGGGGCAGATCCTGGCCGGCGAGGCCGAGCGCGCGCTGGAGACGCTGGCGAGGATGGAGGAGAGCGCCGAGCGCATCCGGCGGGTCGTCTCCCGCTTCCTCGCCCAGGAGGTCCCCCGGTTCAAGGAGTACGTCCCGGGGACCCCGATGATCGACCTCGGGAAGACCGGGGACATCCACCAGGACCCCTGACCGGCGGGGGCCGGCGGCCGGGCTCCTTGGGAGCGGCCGCCTCCGCGGGGTTATCCTGAACCCTCCATGAAGGACCCGGTCCTGTTCCGCCGGATGACCCTGCCGGAAGTCCTCGTCCGGGACCTCCGCCGCCTCAATCCCTGGTGGGAGGGCGGCGCGATGCCCGTCCTTCCCCCGACCCGGCGCCATCTCGTGAGGCTCCTTCGCCGCAGGCTCGACCTCCGCCTCGCCCCCATCCTCGTCGTCCGGGGCCCCCGACAGATCGGGAAGACGACGGCGCAACTCCAGCTGCTCCAGGACCTGCTCGAAGGGGGAGTCCCGCCGGAGTGCATCCTCAGGGTTCAGGCGGACGAGATCCCCGCCCTCTCCGGACTCCAGGAGCCGCTCCTCCGGATTGTGGAGTGGTTCGAGGAGTCCGTTCTCGGCTGCACCCTCAACCGGGCCGCCCAGGCCGGCCGGCCGACCTTCCTCTTCCTCGACGAGGTCCAGAATCTCAGGGATTGGGCGCCCCAGCTGAAGTTCCTCGTGGACGCCTCCACCACCAGCCTGCTGGTCACCGGGAGTTCGGCGCTCCGCATCGAGCAGGGGAGGGACAGCCTCGCGGGCCGCATCCACACCATCGAGGCGGGGGTGCTTTCCCTGACGGAGATCGCCGCGTTCCGGGGCTCCGGCCCCCTCGGCCCCTTCCTGCCGGACAACGGAATCGAGGTCCTCCTCGACCCGGAGTTCTGGCGCGACCTCGAGGCCCACGGAAGGAGCTCCTCCGCCATGCGGGACGAGGCCTTCCGTCACTTCTCCGCCCGGGGGGGATACCCGCTCGTCCACCAGCAGGCGGACACCGACTGGGGGCTGCTCGCCGGCCAGTTGAACGAGACGGTGATCCGGAGGGTCATCCAGCACGACCTCCGGGTCGGAGAAAGGGGGCGGAAACGGGATGCCCCGCTCCTCGAGGAGATCTTCCGGCTCGCCTGCCGGTACGTGGGTCAGTCCCCCGGGCCGCTCGCCTTCGCACGAGAGGTCCAGAGGTCTCTGGCCGCGAACGTCGGCCAGCAGCGAGTGAGGAACTACCTCCGCTTCCTCGGCGACACCCTACTCCTCCGCCTGGTGGAGCCCCTGGAGATCCGCCTCAAGCGCCGCCGCGGGCACGCGAAGATCTGCCTCGCGGACCACGGGCTCCGGGCCTCATGGCTCCAGGAGGCGGTCCCCCTGGACCCGGAGCAGCTGTCCAGGGACGTCCACCTGACCACGCTCGCCGGACACATCGCGGAGAGTGTCTGCGGGGCCACCCTCCTCTCCCTCCCCCAGGTGGAGTTGTCCCACCTCCCGGAGCGGGACGGGGAGCCGGAGGTGGACTTCGTCCTGACCATCGGCACCCGGAGGATCCCCGTCGAGGTCAAGTACCAGCGACGCGTCGACCCCCTCGCGGCGACGGAGGGGCTCCGCACCTTCCTGGAGAAGAAGCCGAACAACGCCCCCTTCGGGCTCCTGGTCACCCAGGCGGACGGAGTCTCCGTCCCCGATCCGCGGATCCACTGCCTGCCGCTCTCGACCCTGATGCTCCTGCGCTGACCCCTTCCCCCCACCCCACCCACTCCCCCCCTTCCCCGCCGCCACCGGAGCCCCTCCCATGAAGGCCATCGTCCTCGGCGCCGGCCGCCAGGGCCTCGCCATCGCCTACGACCTCGCCCGCCGCGGCGGGGCGACCGCGCTCACGCTCCTCGAGTCCGACCCGGAGGCCCTCCGCCGCGGGAAGTCGCGGCTCCGCCGCCTCCTCCCGCGGACGCCGATCCGCGCCCTCCACCGGCACCTGGAGGAGGAGGACGCCCCCGCCCTCCTCTCCGGCCACGCGGTGGCCGTGAGCGCGCTCCCCTACCGGTTCAACCCCGGCCTCGCCCGGGCGGCGGTGGAGGCGCGGGTCCCCTTCTGCGACCTCGGGGGGAACACCGGGCTCGTGCGGGAGGCGCTCCGCCTCGACCGGGCCGCCCGGAGGGCCGGCATCGGCCTCGTGCCGGACTGCGGCCTGGCCCCGGGGCTCGGGAACGTGCTGGCGGCCATGGCCGCGGCGGAGGTCCCTGGGATCCGCGACGTCCGCATCCGCTGCGGCGGCCTCCCCCGCCGCCCCTCGGGGCCGCTGGGGTACGCGCTCCTCTTCTCCATCGAGGGGCTGACGAACGAGTACACCGGCGAGGCCGAGGTGATCCGGGGCGGGCGCCTGCGGCGCTTCGAGGCCTTCACGGAGGTGGAGCCCTTCGAGGGGCCGGGGCGCCTGGGGACGCTGGAGTGCTTCTTCACCTCCGGGGGGACGAGCACGGCGGCGGCGACCTTCGCCGGCAGGCTCCGGACCTACGACTACAAGACGATCCGCTACCCCGGGCACTTCGAGAAGGTGCGGGCCATGATCGACCTCGGGCTCCTCTCCCTCGACCCGGTGCGGGCGGGGGGCGTGGAGGTGGCGCCGCGTGCGGTCTTCCACGCCGCCGCGGGGCCCCGCCTCGACCGGGGGACGGTGGAGGATCTCGCCATCCTCCGGGTGGAGGGGACCGACGCGCGGGGGCGGGGCGTGCGCTACGAGATGCTGGAGCGGTTCGACCCGCGGACGGGGTTCTCCGCCATGGAGCGGACGACCGGCTACCCGGCGGCGGTGACGGCGTCGGACCTCGCCTTCGGGAGGCTCCCCCCGGGGGCCCGGACGCCGGAGCGGCTGGGCTACGGGAAGGCCCACCTCGCGGACCTCCGGCGGAGGGGGATCCGGATCCGGAGGACGGAGTTGCGGGGGCGCTGAGGGCGGAGCCGGGGCTGCGCCGGAGGGGGGGGACAGGCCCCTCTCCCCCCCCCAGGGGGGGCCCAGGGTTCCCCCGGCGAGGGAATCTGAAGAAAGCATCATCCTTCGATCATCCTCTCGCCATAACTCGTTGATTCCAAAGGGAGTAGAGCCCAAGGCCGACCCTACATGCACCCCTGTGATAGGCTCCTCCCTGAGGCCCGGGAAGAAAGGACGGCTGCACCATGACGGACCCCAGGATGCTGAAGGACCCGGGGAGCTGCCCCCACGACCGCGTACGCCGGATCGGGATCCAGAAGTCCCCCCGCAGGGACTGGAGGCTCTACCTCGTCACCTGCGTGCTGTGCGAGACGACCCTGACCACCCGGACCCTGCGCGAGCGCCGGGAGGGAAAAGGCCGCCGCCTGGCCGGGTGACGCCCCTCGCGCGACCTTGCCGGGGCGGAGCCGCCGGGGATTCCTGAATCGGGTCTTGCGTGCCCGTGGACTCCCCGCTAGGAATCCCGCGTGGCCTGGCGCGCCCCCGACCTCCTGGACGAAGACTTCGCCCGGATCCTCGCCCGCAACGGGATCCACGGGTTCGAGTGCGTCTGGAACCTCGACCACCGCTGGGTCCAGGCCCCCAACGAGCGCCACGGCGGCTGGGCCGGGGTCGCGCGCCACGAGTGGATCGATGCCGACGGCGAGGCGAGTGCCTGGTACCTGAAGGTCCACCGGGGCCGCGTCTCCCGCGGTCTCGGCTCCCTCCTCCTCGGCGCCCCCACCCTCCGGCGGGAGCACGGGACCCTCCTCCGCCTGGTGGAGGAGGGGTTCCCGGTGACCCGCCCGGTCCTCTACGCGGAGCGCCGGGTGGAGGGGGAGCACCGCGCCCTCCTGGCCACCCGGGAATTGGACGGCTTCCGCTCCGTCACGGCCCTCGGGCGGGAGTGGCGGGACCGCGGGTGGCCTCCCCCCTCCCGGCGGACGGCGCTCCTGCGCGCCGCCGCCTCCCTCCTGCGGCGCCTCCACGACCGCCGCTGGAAGATGAACGCCTTCACGGCGTGGCACCTGATGGTCCGGGAGGGGGAGGGCGTCCCGGAGCTCCGCCTCCTCGACCTCGAGCGGGCGAAGCGGACGCTCTTTCCCGGCTACGCCCGCACCAAGGACCTCGGCGTCCTGGAGCGCTCCGCCCCCCTGTGGTCCCGGACCGACCGGCTGCGGTTCCTCCTCGCCTACCTCGGGGCGGAGCGCCTCGACCGGAGGGGGCGGCGGATCTGGAGGAGCGTCCAGTCGCGGCGGCGGGGGGAGGGCTGGTCCTGGAGGGACCCGGGCCGCGGCCGGGCCCGGGGGAGGACGCCGGAATCGGTCCTCGAGGCGGCGGAGTCCGGGTGGCGCGCCCGGGAGGAGTCGAACCCCCAACCCTCAGATCCGTAGTCTGATGCTCTATCCAATTGAGCTACGGGCGCGCGGCGCGGCGAAACGACCTAGTTAGCCGGAGGGCGGCGGCGCTCCCAAGGAATCCCGCGCGCCCGGGGCCGATCGCGTGGAGAGGTGCACCAGCAGGAGCCCCGCCCCCGCCGCCGCGAGCCCCGCGATCCCCGCGATCGGCGCCTGCCCCCCGAAGACCCGGACCGCGGTCGCCGTCTCGGGCGCCTCCATCCAGACCTTCGCCGCCCCCACCGTCACCCCGTTGTGGAGCGCGTGGGCCACCACGCCGGGCCAGAGGGACCCGGTCCGCAGGGCGAGGAAGCCGAGGCCCGCCCCCAGCGCCGCCGTGAAGGCGATGCGCTCCGGCTCCATGTGGAAGACCCCGAAGATCACCGAGGAGAGGAGGATGGCCGCGACGCCGCTCATCTCGGAGCGGAGCCCCCGGAGCACCCAGCCGCGGAAGAGCGTCTCCTCGGCCAGGGCCGGGAGCGCCGCCGTCAGGAGGAGGAGGACCGGCAGGGAGTGCCCCCGGAGGAGGCTCTCGAGGAACCCGGCCATGGGCCCCCCCGCGTCCGGCTCGAGCCCCGTCACGCGGACGAGCCAGGGCGTGGCGACGGCGCTCCCGCACCCGAGGAGCACCGCCCCGGCGAGGGCGGCCGGCGGGAAGGAGCGCAGCCCGAGCGTCGCCCCCGGATCGAGACCCGCGAGCGAGATCCCGGCCGCGACCGCCGCGAGCAGCAGCGCCTGCTGCCCCACGAGCGTCCAGGGGGAGAGGGCCCACTCCGGCCTCAGCACCGCCTGCCCGACGAGGAAGGTCGCCGCCAGCGCCGCCGCGGGGAGGAGGAAGGCGCCGCCGGGCCCGGGCACGGAGCCCTCCCGCCGCGACGCACGCAGGTCCTTCCAGGAGAAGGCCTCGCCGGCGTCGCGGAAGAGGACCTCCTCCCGGCCGAACATCCAGACCGCCCAGCGCACCGCGAGCCCCGCCGCCAGCGCCGTGGCCCCGAGCACCACCGGGACCATGGGGATCACCTTCGCCAGCAGCGCCGGCTCCCCCTGGGCGAGCATCAGGTCGCGGAAGAGGAGCACCGCACCGGCCACCGGGACCGCGGCGAGGCCGAAGCCGAGGTCGATGTTGGGGACGACGGCCACCATGGAGAGCGGCATGGCGAGGAGCATGAGCGGGGTGAGGTAGGTCTGCGCCTCCTTCGTGGAGCGGGCGAGCGTCGAGAGGGCGAGCGCCAGGGCCGAGAACAGCGCCGCCAGCGGGAGGAGGATCACGAAGATGGTCGCCGCCGTCCCCGCGTCGAGCGTGAAGTCCACCTTCCCCCGCACCCCGAGCGAGGAGGCGAACTGCCCGAAGGTGACCCCCATGGAGGCGAGGTTCCCGAGCGCCGTGGCCACGGACACGGCGAAGACGGAGAGGAACTTCCCGAGGACGATCTCCAGGCGCGTCGCGGGGCTGATGAGCAGGGTCTCCATGGTCCCCCGCTCCTTCTCCCCCGCCACCGCGTCCACCGCCGGCGTGAAGGCGCCGGTCACGACCATCACCACGAGCATGAAGGAGAGGAGCCGCCCGAAGACGTGGGCGCCGCGGCGGGTGGCGCTGGCCACGTCCGTGGCCGAGGCCGGGGGGACGTCCACGGGGAGGATGAAGGCCGGGTCGATCCCCCGCCCCGCCAGGCGCTCCTTCAGGATCCCGTCCCTCCAGGCCGCCACCACCTCCAGCGCCTTCCGGCGCGCCTCGGCCGAGGGCTCGTTGGCGGAGTCGTGGAGGAGCTCCAGGCGCGCGGTGCCGCCGGCGGCCAGGACCTCGGGGAAGTCCGGCGCCGCCCGCACGACGAGGTGGATGCGCCCCGCCTTGAGGGCCGCGGCGGGGTCCTTCTCGGCGGAGAGGCGGAGCCCCTTCGTCTTCTCCAGCGCCTCGCGGAGCGCCGCCGGCACCGGGCCCTCCAGGGCGAGCGTCTGCATCGCGTCCCGGAGCTTCCCCTGCTGGCGGGCGGTGACGGTGCCGAGGCCGATCATGAGGGCGGGGTAGAGGAGGATCGGGAGCACGAGGGTGACGAAGAGCGTCCGCCGGTCGCGGAGCGCCTCGCGCACCTCCTTCTGGAGGACGAGCAGGACCCGCCGCCCGTTCACGCCCCCCCCTCCTCCCCCACGAGCGCGAAGAAGGCGGCCTCGAGGTCGGGGGCGCCGCCCGCGGCGGCGAGCACCTCGGGGACGGTCCCCATGGCCCGCACGCGCCCCCGGTGGACGACGGCCAGCCGGTCGCAGAGGCGCTCCGCCTCGCCCATGTCGTGGGTGGAGAGGAGCACGGTGCGGCCGGCCCCCTTCGCCTGGCGGATGAACTCGGTGACGGAGCGGGCGACGAGCACGTCGAGGTTGGCGGTGGGCTCGTCCAGCACGAGGACCGGGGGGTCGTGGACGACGGTGCGGGCCAGCGACGCCTTCTGCTTCTGGCCGCTGGAGAGGGTGCCGCAGGGGCGGTCGGCGAACTCCTCCGCCCTCAGGACCCTCAGGGTCTCCGCGACCCGCCTCTCCAGCTCCTCCCCGGCGAGGCCGTGGAGCTCCGCGTAGTAGCGGGCCTGCTCGCGGGGGGTGAGGCGGTCGTAGACGCCGGTGGCGCCGGAGAGGAAGCCGATGCGGCGGCGCACCTCGTCGGGTCGGGCGGCGGCGTCCACGCCGTCCACGAGGATGGTCCCGCCCGAGGGGCGGAGCACCGTGGAGAGCATGCGGAGGGTGGTGGTCTTGCCGGCCCCGTTGGGGCCGAGCAGGCCGAAGACCTCCCCGGGGCGGGCCTCGAAGGAGACGCCGTCCACCGCCCGGACCTCGCCCGGCCGGCCTTCCCTGTAGATCTTCGTCAGCCCCTCGACGCGGACCATGGGCGGGAGTGTAGCCCCGGCCGGGATCGCGGCCCCGAAAGGGCCGGGCGGAGGGGGGCGCGGGGGAGGCGCGGGAGGCGCGGGGGATCGGCCCCCGGGATTCCCTGGACAGAGTTCTACTGTTCTATAACACTACCCCCGTGCACCTGCGCATCGACCCCAACAGCGGCGTCCCCCTGGCGGTCCAGATCGCCCGCGGGCTCCGGCTCGCCGTCTCCTCCGGGAGGCTCTCCCCCGGCGAGCGGCTCCCCGGCTCCCGCGAGCTGGCGGCCTCCCTCGGGGTGAACTTCCACACGGTGCGGCGGGCGCTGGCGGAGCTGGAGGCGGCGGGGATCCTGGAGACGCGCCACGGGGTCGGGACCTTCGTGACGGAGCGGGTCCGCCTGCTCTCCCCCGCGGAGTTCCGGGCCCTGGTGCGGGCCCACCTCGAGCGGCTGGCCGAGGACCTGGCGGGCTCGGGGGTGGACGCGGAGCGGGCGGAGGCGGTGCTCCTCGAGGAGTGGCGGAGGGCGCTCGGCGCCCGGAGGGTGCGACCTTGAGCGGCGGGGAACCGGTGGTGGAGGTGCGGGGGCTCCGGAAGTCCCTCGGGGGGACGGAGGCGGTGCGCGGGCTCTCCTTCTCCCTGGAGAGGGGCTCGGTGCTCGGGCTCGTGGGGCCCAACGGGTCGGGGAAGACGACGACGCTCAAGTGCCTGCTCGGGCTCCTCGTCCCCGACGAGGGGGAGTGCCGGGTGCTGGGCGGGGATTCCCGCTCGCTCCCGCGGGAGGTCCGGCGGCGCATCGGCTACCTCTCCGAGGCCCCCTTCCCCTGGGGGGACCTCGCGGTGCCGGACCTCCTGCGGATGATCGCGTCGCTCCACGAGCGGTGGGACGGTCCGCGGGTGGAGGCGCTGGCGCGGCGGATGAAGGTGGCGCTCGACCGGCCGCTCGACGGGATGTCCTTCGGGGAGCGGCGGCGGGCGGAGCTGTTCCTGGTGCTGGCGCCCGACCCGGAGGTGCTGGTGCTGGACGACCCCTGGCTCGGGGTGGACGCGCGGGTGCGGCGGGAGTTCCTGCTGGCGCTCCTCGAGGAGGCGCGGGAGCGGGGGCGGACGGTGCTCTTCACGAGCCACATCCTGACGGACGTGGAGCGGGTGGCGGACCGGGTGGCGATCCTGGTGCGGGGGGAGGCCCGGGTGATGGACGACATCGACGCGCTGAAGGGGCGGATGCGGCGGGTGGCGGTGGAACTGCGGCCGGGGGTGGATCCGGGGGCGGTGGTGGTGCCGGGGGAGGTGTCGCGGACGGTGGAGGGGCGGACGGTGACGGTGGTGACGCAGGCCTGGTCGGCGGGGCTCGAGGAGGCGCTGGCGGCGCGGTGCGGGCGGGTGGAGGCGGAGGCGATGAACCTGGAGGCGGCCTTCGTGGAGTTGACGGGGGAGACGGGCGAGGAGGAGGCGGCGGACGCGGCGGCGGCGGGGGGCGGGGCGTCGTGAGCCTCGCCGTCTTCCGGTCGGAGGTCGCGGAGTGCCGGGCGTGGATCCGGCGGCTCGACGCGGGCTCGCCGCAGACCCGGGCGGAGGCGGCGCTGCCGGGGTGGTGGGAGGTGGTCCTCCCCCTGCTGTTGCCGCTCTACGCGGGTATCGCGCTGGCCACGGAGTTCAGGGACTCCCTGGAGATCTGGGCGGCCCTCCTCCCATGGTGGTGGCTCATGACCGGAGGAAGACTCTTCGCCCCGGGGATCCCCACGGAGTGGGAAGCACTTCTCCTCCCCTCACGAAGATCCTGGATGGTGGGGCGCTGGTCCCTGCGGTTCCCCGCCCTCCTCTGGCTCGGGATCTGCACGGTCCTCTACGCCCTCCTGCTCGGCCTTCGCGAGACCCCGCGGCCAGAGTCGCTCTGTTGGCCCGTGGCTCTCTCCTTCCTTCTCTCCCCCTTCCTGCTGACAGCGCTCGTGGGGTGGATCTCGGTCGCCTCCCGCGCCTTCGGGGGGGTGAGCCCCCTGGTCCCCCTGATCGCACTCTCCGTGGCGGCGGCGTTCTTCGCGGGCGCCGGGGCCCTCCTCCTCTACAGACGCACCTCCGAGGCGCTCCTCGCCTCCGGCCTTCTCGCCGCGTTCGGATCGGTCATTCTCCTCCTGGGACTCCCCTCCCTCCGCCGCCTCCTCCACCTCCCCGGGGGAAAGTCCACCCTGCGCCGGAGGCTCGGGCGCCTCGGCTCCCTCCTCGTCGGCCTCCTCCCTATCGCCGCCGTGGCCGCGCAGGCGGCCCTCATCATGGGCGCGCGATTCGTGGTCCTTCGCGGCGAGACCCCCCGCCATTGGGTGTTCGAGGTCGGCCCCCTCATCCTCCTCGTGTCCGGGACGGTGGTCGCCGCCCTGCACACGCTCCATCTCCTTCCCTCGATCGATCTCGGGGCGGAGCCCACCCTCGCGGAAACCCCCGCCCGCGCAGCCTCCTCCGGCGGAGCGAAACGGTCCCCCCTCCTTCCCGTCTACCCCGGCGGCGGCCTCCTCCGCACCGCGTGGTCCCTCTACCGGGGCCGCTGGCGGCTCCTCCAGCACCCCCGGCTCGTCTTCCTCCCGAAACTCCTCTGGGAGTTCCGCGGCGTCGCCTGCGGTTTCATCGCGGTCGGGGCGGCCTCGGCGGCCGGCGGGATGGAGTGGTACTACGGACTGCCCGCCCTCTGGATGGCCGGGGTCTTCGCCATGGTCGTCCCCTCCCCCCTCGCCCTCCCGGCGAGCCGCCGGCTGCACCTGCTCGGTGCCGACTACGCGGACCTCGCCCGATACAACCTCCGCTGGGGACTGTTCCTGGCCGTTCTCCCAGCGGCCCTCGGCGGCTCCGTCCTCCTTCTCCTTCCCTGGGAGGGGGTCCCCCTGGAGGCACGGACCGGAGGACTGCTCGCACTCACCGCCTTCCTCGCCTGCCGCCAGGGACCCGCCGTCCCCTGGCTCAACAAGGACTCCTCCACCGCCGGCGGAAAGGCCACCCTGGGATTCTCCGCGGCCTGGGTCGTGCTCTGGTTCCTCGACGCGCCCCTCGCGCTCCTACTCGGGGGGGCGGCGGCCTTCCTCCTCGCCCTCGTCGCCGTCGCGCGCGACCTCCGCGATCCGGAGGCGGCCGGGAGGCGGTTCGCCGGGGGGGCCGTGGACGACTAGGGGCGGGTGGCCGCGCGGCGGGGACCGCGGAGCCGGAGCCCCTCCCCTACTTCGCGCCGGGGGCGGGGGCGTCGCCGATGTGGCCGTTCCCGTGGCCGTTCCCGTTCGACGGGGAGCCGTTCCGCGGCGGCTCGCCGGCCTCCACCCGCGCGAGCACGACGGTGATGTTGTCCTTCCCGCCGCGCTCGTTGGCGAGGTCGATGAGCTCCTCGACCGTCCTCGCGAGGTCCCCCCCGTTGCGGGCCACCGCCTGCCCCATGTCGTCGGAGGAGACGAGGTCGGACAGCCCGTCGGAGCAGAGGAGGTAGACGTCCCCCGCCTGCGCCTCGTGGAACCGCACCTCCGGCTTCACCGCCTGCCGGGTCCCGATGGCCCGCGTGATGATGTTCTTGTGCGACGAGCGGGCCGCCTCCTCGGGCGTGATGAGCTTCGCCTTGAGCTGGCTGTTGATGAAGGAGTGGTCCTCGGTGATCTGCCGCATCTCCCCGCGCCGCCAGCGGTAGATGCGCGAGTCCCCCACGTGCACCGTCGCCGCCAGGTCCTCCTGGTGGTAGAGGAAGGCGAGCGTCGTCCCCATCTCCCGGTAGCGGGCGTCCACCATCCCGAAGTGGTAGACCTGGTTGTTGACCTCCCGCACCCAGCCGTCGAAGAGCACCCGGAGGAGGTCCTCGAGGAGCCCGTCGGCCCCCCGCTTCCGCCCGCGGAAGGTCTCGGGGAAGTGCTTCTTGAAGTGGGTGTTGAAGGAGGAGACGCAGAGCGAGGACGCCACCTCCCCGAAGTCCCGCCCCCCCATCCCGTCGGCGAGGACGCAGAACCCGTCCTTCTCCGAGTGGTAGAAGGAGTCCTCGTTCAGCTGGCGCTTCCGGCCGACGTCCGTCTTCCCGGCGCAGACGATGCGGATGGCGGAGCCCTCCAGGGGCGGAACCCCTTCACGCTACCCCGGGCCCCCCGGCGGGTCAACGGGTTGCCCGGGCGGGACCCCGCGCCCCCTCCGCCGCCCCCCGGCGCCTCCGCCCCCCGATCCCCGGAGGAATCCTTGCGCCCGACTCCGGCGAATCGCATTCTGGATCCTTTCCCCGAATCGCGGCGCACGGGAGGGGGGGAAGGGCGCGGGCTTCCGGGCCGCGCCCGTCGGAACGCGGGCCCGGACCCGCAGGGCGGCCACCGCCGCCGGGGATTCCGAAGTTGAACCAGCGCCCACGCATCGTCCTCGCCTTCTCCGGCGGGCTCGACACCACCTTCTGCGCCCTCTGGCTCCGCGAGACCGAGGGCGCCGACGTGATCACCGTGACGGTGGACACCGGCGGCTTCACCCCCGCCGAGAGGGAGCGCATCGCCGCCCGCGCGGCGGCCGTCGGCGCCGTCCGCCACGAGTTCGTCGACGGCCGCCGCCGCGTCTGGGACCGCTTCTGCACCTACATCGTCAAGGGCAACTGCCTCCGCGGCGGCGTCTACCCCCTGTCGGTCGGGGCGGAGCGCATCGTCCAGGCGGAGGAGGTCGCCCGCGTCGCCGTCGAGGAGGGGGCCGCCGCCGTCTGCCACGGGTCCACCGGGGCCGGCAACGACCAGGTCCGGTTCGACACCGCGCTCCTGGCCCTCCTGCCCCCCGGCGTGCGGGTCCTCACCCCCATCCGGGACCTCGGCTGGTCGAGGGACCAGGAGGCCGACTGGCTCGAGAAGCGGGGCCAGGCCGTGGACCGCTCCACCCGGAGGTACTCCGTGAACGCCGGCCTCTGGGGCGTCACCATCGGAGGCGGCGAGACCCACGACCCCTGGAGGACGCTCCCCCCCGAGGCATGGCCGACCACCGTCGACCCGGAGAAGGCCCCCGCGGAGGCGGAGGAGATCGTCCTCGGGTTCGCGAAGGGCCTCCCCGTCTCGCTGGACGGGAGGGCGCTGGACCCCCTCGACCTCCTCGCGGAGCTCGGGAGGAGGGCGGGGGCCCACGGCGTCGGCCGCGGGATCCACCTCGGCGACACCATCCTCGGCATCAAGGGCCGCATCGCCTTCGAGGCCCCCGCCCCGATCGTGATCATCGGCGCCCACCGGGAGCTCGAGAAGCTCGTCCTCACGAAGGCCCAGCAGGAGTGGAAGGGGGCCGTCGGGGAGTACTACGGCGGGGCCCTCCACGAGGGCCTCTGGTTCGACCCCGTCCTGCGGGACTGCGAGGCCTTCCTCGATTCCTCCCAGGAGCGGGTGAACGGCGAGGTGCGGGTGCGGTTGCACCGCGGCTCCTCGCAGGTCGTCGGCGTGCGGAGCCCCGATTCGCTGCTCGCCTCCGCGGGCGCGACCTACGGCGAGGGCGCGAAGGCCTGGACCGGTGCGGAGGCCGCGGGCTTCTCCCGGCTCCACGGGTTCCAGGGGGTGCTGGCCGAGCGGCTCCGGGCGCGTCGCGCCCGGGAGGCCGGGGAGGGACAGGTCCGGTGATCGTCCGCGTCGACAAGGTCGCGTCGTCCACGGCCACGCTGAAGCTCGGGAAGGAGATCGAGATCTCCGACCGCATCGAGGTCCGGGCGGGGAACGTGATCGTCGTGAAGGCGCTCCAGGAGAAGTCCGTCTACGACAAGCTGGAGCTCGACACCGGCCGCATGGCCCACATCGGGCGCGAGGACGTCATCGCCGGGGTGCTCGGGAAGCGGAGGGCCCTCAAGGGGTTCGTGGGCGACCTCCCCGAGACCATCGCGGTCGGGGACCGCCTCCAGATCCTCAACCTCGGCGGCGTCATCGGCGTCTGCGTCTCCGGGAACAAGGACCTCGGCACGCCGCTCCAGGTCGAGGTGCTGGGCATGGCGGTCAGGGATGGGAGGCCGCTCAACATCGAGGAGGGGGCGATCCCGCCCCGCGCCTCCCTGGCCGGCATCCCCGACTTCCCCCCCCTCGTCATCGTCGAGGGGACCTGCATGGCGGCGGGCAAGACCCAGGCCGCCTGCGAGATCATCCAGAAGCTCGCCCAGAGGGGCTGGCGCTGCGCGGCCCTCAAGGCCACGGGGGTCGCCTGCATGCGCGACCTCCTGAACATGATCGACCACGGCGCGCGGGACGGGCTCTCCTTCCAGGACGCGGGGCTCCCCTCCACCGTGGACACGCCGGACCTCCCCTCGGTGATGAAGGGGCTCCTGGCGGCGCTGGCGGCGAGGAAGCCCGACGTCATCGTCGTGGAGCTCGGGGACGGGATCATCGGCGGCTACGGCGTGGCCGGGATCCTGAAGGACCCCGAGATCCGCGCCGCCGCGCGGGCCCACGTCATGTGCGCCAACGACCTCGTGGCCGCCTGGGGGGCCGTGGCGGTGATGAAGGAGATGGACCTCCGCATCGACGTCTTCGCGGGGCCGGCCACGGACAACACCGTGGGCTCCGGCTACATCCAGCGGGAGCTCAAGGTCCCCGCCGCCAACGCCCGGACCGACGGCCACCGCCTGGCCGACATCGTCGAGGGGCTCCTCGGTTGACCGGCCCGGCCCGGATCCCCGTCGGCATCGTCGGCGCGAGCGGGTACGGAGGCGCCGAGACCGCCCGCCTGCTCCTCGGGCACCCCGGCTTCGAACTCGTCGCCGCGACCGCCCGCCGGGCCGCCGGGAAGCGCCTCGCCGAGGTCCACGAGTTCCTCGAGGGGACGACCGAGCTCGTCGTCACCGACGAGGTCCCGGAGTCCCTGGCGAGGCGGGTGGAGGCGCTGGTCTTCGCGCTCCCCCACGGCGAGGCGGCCCGCCTCGTCCCCGCGGCGCTCGGGGCGAACCCCGGCCTGCGCATCGTGGACCTCTCCGGGGACTTCCGCCTCGACGACGCCGGGGAGTGGGAGCGGGCCTACGGCATGCCCCACCCCGCGCCGGGGCTCGCGTCGCGGTTCGTCTACGGCTTCCCGGAGGCGAACCGGGCGGCCGTCCGGGCCGCGCGGTGCGTGGCCAACCCCGGCTGCTTCGCCACGGCCGTCGTCGCGGCCCTCCACCCCCTGGCCTGCCGCGGGATGCTCCGCGGGGAATCCGTGGTCTTCGCCGTCACCGGGTCCTCCGGCTCGGGCGTCGAGCCCGGGGCCGGGACCCACCATCCCGAGAGGGCGGCCGACCTCCGCGCCTACAAGGTGCTCGAGCACCAGCACGTCCCGGAGATCGAGAGGCAGCTCCGGGAATCGGGGGCGGAATCCGCCTCCGTCTCCCTCGTCCCCCACTCCGGCCCCTTCGTGCGCGGCATCTTCGCCACCGCCGCGGTCCTGCTCGACGCGCCCGCCGACCCGCAGGCGCTGGAGGGGATCTTCCGGGATGTCTACGGGGGGGAGCCCTTCGTGCGGATCCGCCGGGGGACCCCGCGGGTCGGGGTCGTGGCGGGGACGAACTTCGCGGACGTCGCCGTCCACGCGAAGGGCCGCCGCGCCGTGGTCCTCTGCGCCATCGACAACCTCGGCAAGGGCATGGCCTCCCAGGCCGTCCAGAACCTGAACCTCCTCTTCGGGCTCCCCGAGACCGCGGGCCTCCTCCACCCGGGGACCCGGCCGTGACCGGCCCCTCCTCCTTCGACGCGATCCGGGAGATGGAGGACCGCTTCCAGGTGCCGACCTACGCCCACCTCCCGCTCGCCGTGGTGCGGGGCGAGGGCTGCCGCGTGTTCGACAGCGAGGGGAACCCCTGGCTCGACTTCTACGGCGGCCACGCCGTGGCGCTGACGGGCCACTCCCACCCGCGGGTGGTGGCGGCCGTCCGCGAGCAGGCGGGGCGCCTCCTCTTCTACTCCAACATCGTCTACAACGACGCCCGCGCCCGGGCCGCGAAGGCGCTCGTGGAGTTCGGCCCCGGGGGGGCGGGGAAGGTCTTCCTCTGCAACTCCGGCGCGGAGGCCAACGAGGCCGCGCTCAAGACCGCCCGCACGGCGACGGGCCGGCCCGGGGTCGTCGCCATGTCCGACGGGTTCCACGGGAGGACCCTGGGGGCCCTCTCCGCCACGGGGCTCGGGAAGTACCGCGACTACGGCGGACCCCTCGTCCCCGGCTCGGCCTTCGTGCCCTTCGGGGACCTCGCGGCGGCGGAGGCGGCCGTGGGGCCGGACACGGCGGCGGTCCTGCTGGAGCCCGTCCCCTCCCTGGGGGGCGTGCGGGTCGCCTCCCCGGAGTACTACCGCGGCCTCCGCCGCCTCTGCGACGAGCGGGGCGCGCTGCTCCTCTTCGACGAGGTCCAGACGGGGCTCGGCCGCACGGGGCGCGCCTGGGCGGGGGATCACTGGGGCGTGCGCCCCGACATGCACACCATGGCCAAGGGGGTGGCCTCCGGCGTCCCCTGCGGCGCGGTCCTCTTCTCGGAGCGGATCGCCGCGGGGGTGAAGGAGGGGGACCACGGCTCCACCTTCGGCGGCGGCCCGCTCGCCTGCGCCGCGCTGGAGGCGACGCTGGCCGTGATCCGGGAGGAGGGCCTGGTCGCGAGGGCCGCCGCCTCCGGCGCGGCGATCCGCGAGGGGGCCCTCGCCCTCCCCGGCGTCCGCGAGGTCCGCGGCCTCGGCCTCCTGCTCGCGATCTCCTGCGAGGCCCCCGCGAAGGCGGTGCTGGCCCGCCTCCGGGAGCGGCGCGTGCTCGCCTCCTCCGTCTCCTCCGATCCCTCCGCCGTCCGCCTCCTCCCCCCGCTGACCGCCGGTCCCGCGGAGGTGGAGGAGTTCCTGGAAGCGCTCGCCGCCGCGAGGCCCGACCAGCCATGACCCAGTCCGCCCCCGCCTCCCCGCCCCCCGCCCCCGCCCGCCCCGTCGACCTCCGCGGGCGGTCGCTGCTCTCCCTCGACGACCTCTCCGACGCCGAGGTCGACCACCTCCTCGCCACCGCCCGCGCCCTCCAGGAGCCGATCTCCAGCGGCCCCCTCCGCGGGGTCTCCGTGGCCCTGGTCTTCCTCAACCCCTCCCTGCGCACGCGGGTGGCGGCGGAGGTGGCCATGGCCGACCTCGGCGGCCACGCGGCGGTCCTCTCCCCCGGCAACGACGCCTGGAAGTGGGAGTTCCGCCGCGGCGCGGTCATGGACGGCGACGCCGTGGAGCACGTGCGGGACGCCATCGGCACCCTCTCCACCATGGTGCGGGGCCTCGGGCTCCGCTGCTTCGCGGGGATGAGGTCCTGGAAGGAGGACGCCGCCGAGCCGGTGCTCCGCGCCGTGGCCGAGGCGGCCCGCTGCCCGGTCTACAACCTCGAGAGCGCCCAGGACCACCCCCTCCAGTCCCTGGCCGACCTCCTGGCGCTGCGCGACGCCCTCGGCGCCGACCTGCGGGGGAAGCCGCTCGCCCTCACCTGGGCCCCCCACCCGAAGCCCCTGCCCATGGCGGTGCCCCACGCGGTCCTCCGCATGGCCTCCCGGGCCGGCATGGCGGTGCGGGTCTGCTGCCCCGAGGGGTTCGAGCCCGACGGCGCGTTCCTCGGTTCCGTCCGCAGGGCGGCGGAGGAGCGGGGCGGGTCGGTCTCCGTCCACCACGACCAGGCCGAGGGGCTCTCCGGGGCGGCCGCGGTCTACGCCAAGTCCTGGGGCGCCCCCTCCTTCTACGGCCGCTGGGAGGAGGAGAGGACGCCGCGCGCCGCCGCCGCCGGGTGGACCGTCACCCGGGAGCGGATGGCCGCCGCCGCGCCGAGGGCGCGGTTCCTCCACTGCCTCCCGGTGCGGCGCAACGTGGTCGCCGCCGACGACGTCGTCGAGGGGCCGGGCTCCCTCGTCCTGAACCAGGCCCGCAACCGCCTCCTCGTCCAGAAGGCCGTCTTCCTGGAGACCCTCCGTCCATGAGCGAACCGCTTCCGGCCGCCGGCGACGGCGGCGCCGAGGACTTCGACGTGAAGCTCCTCCGCCAGGCCCTCCCCTACATGCGCCAGCACCGGGGGAAGACCCTGGTGGTGAAGCTGGGCGGGCACCTCGTGAAGGACCGCGACGCCCTGGAGAACCTCTCCAGCGACATCGCGCTCCTCCACCACGTGGGGATGCGCATCTGCGTCGTGCACGGCGGCGGCCCCCAGGCGACGGAGCTCCAGGAGCGCCTCGGGGTCGAGCCCCAGTTCGTCGAGGGGCGGCGCATCACCGACGACGCGACGCTGGAGGTCGCCAAGATGGTCTTCGCCGGGAAGATCAACATCGAGATGCTGTCGGCGCTCCGCGCCGAGGGGCTCCACGCGGTCGGCCTCAACGGGCTCTCCGGCGGCCTCATCACGGCCCGGCGGCGCGAGGCCCTCCCCATGACCGACCCGGCCACGGGGGAGGTCCGCTCCGTGGACTTCGGGCACGTGGGGGACATCGAGAACGTGGACTCCCGCGTGCTCCGGACCCTCATGGACGCCGGCTACGTCCCCGTGGTCGCCTCCCTCGGGGCGGACGGGAAGGGGAACGTCCTCAACATCAACGCCGACAACGTCTCCCTGGAGATGGCCGTGGACCTCAAGGCGGACAAGTTCCTCAACCTGACCCAGGTCCCCGGCGTCATGAGGGACCTCGGGGACGAGGATTCCCTCCTGACCGACCTCACCGCCGACGAGGCGGACCGGCTCATGGCGGAGGGGGTGGTGCGCGGCGGGATGATCCCCAAGGTCCGGACCTGCGTGTCGGCGGTGCGGCGCGGGATCCCCAGGGCCCACATCCTCAACGGGCTCGAGCCCCACTCCATCCTGCTCGAGCTGTTCACGGTGAAGGGGACCGGGACCATGATCTCGCTGGAGCGGGTCCCCCAGGGCGAGGACCAGTACTAGTGATCGACCCCGTCGCCCTGCTGCGGGACCTCGTCGCCATCCCCTCGGTCTCGGGGAACGAGGCCGCGGCGGCGGCCCGCGCGGCGGAGGCCCTGCGCGGGGAGGGACTCTCCCCCGTCGTCTCGGGGCGGAACGTCTGGTGCGCCGCGGGCTCCGGCGGCCCGGTCCTCCTCCTCAACGCCCACCTCGACACCGTGCCGCCCACGGAGCGGTGGACGCGGGACCCCTTCGCCCCCTCCGTCGAGGGAGGGCGGCTCCACGGGCTCGGCGCCGGGGACGACAAGGCGTCGGTCGCCGCCATGGCCGCGGCCTTCGCCCGGATGGCGCGGGAGGGGATCCCCGGCCGCCTCGTGGCGGCCTTCACCTGCGACGAGGAGACCGGGGGCCAGGGCCTGGAGGTCTGCCGGGGGGAGTTCCCAGCCCCCGACGCGGCGGTGGTGGGCGAGCCCACGGGGCTGCGGGTGGCCACCGCCCAGCGCGGCCTCGTCCGCATCGAGGCCGTCGCCGAGGGGCGCGCCGCCCACGCCGCCCGCCCCCACCAGGGGGTGAACGCGATCCTCCTCGCCCTGGAGGACGTGGAGCGCCTCCGGTCCCTGAGGTTCGACGGCCCCCCCCACCCGCTCCTCGGCCACCCCACGGTGACGGTCACCACGATCCGGGGCGGCGCCGCCCGCAACGTCGTGCCGGCGGAGTGCGTCTTCACCGTGGACGCGCGGCCCACGCCGGACCACGGCAACGACGTCCTCGTGCCGCGGCTGCGCGGCCTCATCCGCAGCCGCATCGCGACGCTCCGCGACCGCATGACGCCGGTGGAGACCCCCCGGTCGGACCCGCTCGTGGCGGCGGCGCTGGCGGCCACGGGCACCGCCGACCCCGTGGGGTTCGGCGGGGTCTCCGACCTCTTCCACGTGAGGGACGTCCCCGGGATCGTGCTCGGCCCCGGGGACCCGGAGCAGAGCCACCAGGCCGACGAGTCCGTGCCGCTGGACCAGGTCCTTCGGGCGGCGGAGGTCTACAGGGACCTCGCGCTCCGCTGGTTCGCCGCGAAGGGAGGCGGTCCATGAGCCGCGGGGGGAGGCCGAAGGGGGCGGGGAGGCCGGAGGGGGGGCCGCGGGGCGCCGCCCTCTGGGGGGGGCGGTTCCGCGGGGGCCCGGGGCCGGAGCTGCGGGAGATCGGGGATTCGCTCCGCTTCGACGGGCGGCTCCTGCGCGTGGACGTCGAGGCCTCCGCCGCCCACGCCCGGATGCTCGGGCGCACCGGGATCCTCCCCCGCCGCGAGGCCGACCGGATCCTCCGCGGCCTCCGCGGGATGCTCCGCGACATCGACGCCGGCCGGCTCTCCGCCGCCGGCGCCCCCGACGAGGACGTCCACTCCTTCGTCGAGCGGGTCCTCACGGAGCGGATCGGCCCCGCGGGCCGCCGCCTCCACACCGCCCGGAGCCGCAACGACCAGGTCGCCACCGATCTCCGGCTCTGGATCCGGGGCGAGGCCGAGGGGATCCGGGGGGGGCTGCGCGCGCTCGCCGGCGCCCTGGCCGACCTCGCGGCGCGCCACCTCGGGGTCCTGGCGCCGGCCTACACCCACCTCCAGCGCGGCCAGCCGGTCCTCCTCTCCCACGTGCTCCTCGCCCACGCGGAGCCCCTGACGCGGGACGACGGCCGGCTCGCCGACGCGCTGCGGCGCATGGACGAGTGCCCCCTCGGCAGCGGCGCCGCCACGGGTACCACCTTCCCCGTGGACCGCGCGGGGACCGCCCGCGACCTCGGCTTCGCCTCCCCCTGCCGCAACAGCGTGGACGCCGTCTCCGACCGCGACTTCGCCGTGGAGGTCCTCGCCGCCGCCGCCCTCGGCATGGTCCACCTCTCCCGCCTCGCCGAGGACGCCGTCCTGTGGACCACGGCCGAGTTCGGCTTCGCCCGCCTCGACGATTCCGTCTCCACGGGATCGAGCATCATGCCCCAGAAGCGCAACCCCGACCCGGCGGAGCTCCTCCGCGGGAAGACCGGGCGCGTGGCGGGCCACCTGGTGGCGCTCCTGGTGATCCTCAAGGGGCTGCCCCTCGCCTACAACCGGGACCTGCAGGAGGACAAGGAGGCGGTCTTCGACGCCCTGGACACCTGGGGGGCCTCCCTGCGGGCGGCGGCGGCCCTGGTCCGGGGGCTCTCCTTCGACCGCGGGGCCTGCGCCCGGGCGCTGCTGGCCGGGTTCCCGGAGGCCACGGAGGCGGCCGACTACCTCGTGGTCAGGGGGGTGCCCTTCCGGGACGCCCACGAGGCGGCGGGGCGGGCCGTGCTCCTGGCCGAGGAGCGGGGCTGCCGGCTCCCCGACCTCGCGCCCTCCGACTGGCGCGGGCTCCACGCCGCCTTCGGGCCGGACCTCCTCCCCCTGCTGGAGCCGCGGACCGCCGTCGCCCGCCGCGACCACGTCGGGGGGACGGCGCCCGGGCGCGTCCGGCGGGAGATCGCCCGGATCCGGCGCTTCGCCCGGGGCCGGGGGGCCGGGTCCGGCCTCAGTTCGAGGGGAAGAAGAGGGTCGTCCGCCGCTCGTTGAAGGAGGTCTCGGTCCCGAGGCCCCCGACGACGAGGAATCTTCCGTCCCCCAGCGGGGTGACCGTGTGGGCCGCCCTCGGCACGGGCAGGAAGAAGAGCATGGGGAAGAAGGCCCCCGTGCCGTTCCCGCCCCGGGTGTCCCAGAGCTGGATCTGGGCGAGCACGAGGTCGCTCCCCCCGCCCCCCCCGCCGAGGGAGAGCCCGCCGAGGAAGGCCGCCCTCCCCCCGGGGATGGGGGTGAGCGTGGGGTACCAGGGGGATTCCGACACCGGCAGGCCGAAGGGGGGGCAGGAGCCGGAGGGGTAGAAGGTCTCGGTCTCCGGCTCGTACCGCTCCGCCTGGGCGGGGCCTCCGCCCGCGAGGAGGACGGAGCCGAGGCGCACCAACGCCGCGGCGTGGAAGATCCGGTGCTCCGCCGGGTCGCCCGCGGTCCGCCGGCAGGCGTTCACGGCGGGGTCGTAGAGCTCCGCCACGGCGGCCTGGGAGCGGGCCCCCCCGGCGAGGAGGACCTTCCCGTCGTTGAGCAGGGTCGCGGTGTGCCCGCCCCGCCTCCAGGCGAGGGGGCCCGCCGGGACCCAGGCGTCGGTGGTGGGGTGGTAGACCTCCGCCGTCCCCTCGTAGTCGAAGGTCCCTCCGGCGGTGGTGAAGCCCCCCGCCACCAGCACGCGCCCGTCCTGGAGGAGGGTGGCGGTGTGGTGGGCCCGCGAGGAGGCCATGGAGGAGGCCGGCGACCAGGTCCCGGAGAGGGGATCGAAGAGCTCCGCCGAGGCCAGGGTCTGCCCCGCGGCGCCGAAGCCCCCGCAGACGAGGACCTTGCCGCTCTTGAGGGTCACCGCCGCGTGCTTGCGCCGGGAGTCCCCGAGGTCCCCCGCCCTCTCGAAGGTGGCGGATCCCCGGCGGAAGACCTCGCAGACGGCCGTGGGGGCGCCGGGCACCCCCTCCCCGCCGGCGACCAGCACGTCCCCCCCGGAGAGGGGGCTGGCGGTGTGGAAGGCCCGGCCGAGGGCGAGGTCCGGGCCCGGCGTGAAGTCCTCGGGCCGGACCGGCCGCACCCCCTCCTTGAAGGGGGAGGTGCTGAACCCCGCGCGGTACTCCTCGCGGAGGTTGGCGCCCCGCTCGGTGCGGACCTCCCGGGTGACGAGCATCTGGTAGGAGGTGCCGGGGAAGAGGGGGGACTCGGGCAGGAACTCCACCTCGCGCGGGTCCCCGGAGGAGGGGTAGTGGAGGATGCCGGGGACGTCGGCCCCCCCCGTGAGGATGCGCACCGTGGAGGGGTTGAGGGTGCCCCCGTTCATGGGCCGGTTGAACCGGATGCGGATGCGGTCGGAGAAGACGGAGCCGAAGCCGGCCAGGGGGTCGGTCCACCGCACCACGGGAGGGGGCCCGACCTTCGGGCGGCGGGCGAACTTCACCTTCCCCGGGAGGGGGGTCTGGGTGAAGGCGGGCTTCGCCGGGTCGACGGTGAAGGAGATCTCGAGGACGTCGTCGAGCCCCCGCCCGAGGTCGCTGCGGAGGTCGAGGGTGCCCTCCAGGGAGATCCGCGCGCCCGGGGGGAGGGGGGCGGCGGGGGTCCAGACGAGGATCCGGGGGTCGGGCTCCCCCCCCTTCCCCGCGCCCGTCGAGAAGGCGCCGGCCAGCTTCTGGGCCCCGTTGCGCAGGACGAGGGACGTCGCGGTGGCGGAGGAGAGGTCGAGGGGCCTGTTGAACCGCACCGCCACGGGGTCGGTGAGGACGCCCTCCCGCCCGTCGCCCGGGTAGGTGCCGGTGACCTTGAAGGGGGGCCCGGCGTCGGGGTCCTCGGCGCCGGGGAGGGGGCCCGCGGGGAGCGCGAGGAGGGTCCCGAGGAGGAGGGCCGACGGGAGGGGGGGGAGCCTCAAGGGCGGGAAGCCTCCATGCCGTGCTCCTGCTGCGTCCGCTCGCACCCGATCCTACCTCTCCTCGCCCCCGCTGCCAACCGGAGGGGGTGGATCGAGCCTCCATGACTGCCCGAGGGGTCGTGGGGCTGCCCCGATGGAGTGACGCGTCTACCGGCGCGTGGCTCCCGCCAGGGGATCGTCCCGAACGGCCGGGACGATCCCCTGCCGGGAGCTTTCCAGAGGCCGGGGATGTGGAACCCCTTTCGGGGTCCCGGGAGGGGGAGGATCCGGAGCGAACGATCTTCCCGATACGGGATCCCCCAGGGGCCACGCCCTCCCCCTGATAGGGGGAAGTGGGCCACGTTCTCCCTTCCCATGGGAAGCCGACGGGGCTCCCACCCCGGGGATTCGCCCACTCCCGGATCCCACCCCCCCGCCGGGAGATTCCCCCCTCCCCCCGAGGGTCTCTCCCCTCCGCCGGTCCCCTGAAGGGCCCCCACCCCCTCCGTCGACTCCCGACGCTCGGGCCGACGCGAGACGGGAGCCCCGCGCCGACGAAGGAGGCGCTGTTCCGCCATGCGAGTAGGTCATGAAGGCGGGGATGGGCGCGACCGCCCCCCCGGGAATCGAGCCGCCCCGCCGGGCCCTCGCGGGCCCGGCGGGGCGGAAACCGAGGAACCGGAGCCCGTCCCCTACCCGATGAGGCCGGCGACCTCGTCGATGCCCTTGCGGACGGAGTCGGCCGACTTCTTGAGCATCGCCTTCTCCGCCTCGGTCAGGCGCAGTTCGACGACCCTGCGGAGCCCCCGGGCGCCGATGATGACGGGGACGCCGAGGCAGATCCCCTTCTCGCCGTACTCCCCCTCCAGCGCCACGCAGGCGGGGAGCAGGTGGCCGCGGTCCTTGAGGACCGCCTCGACCATCTGGACGGCGGAGGTGGCCGGGGCGTAGTAGGCCGACCCGGTCTTGAGCAGGGCGACGATCTCGCCGCCCCCCTTGCGGGTGCGGTCGGAGAGCTTCTCGATGACGTCGGCGGCCAGCAGCTCGGTGATGGGGACGCCGTTCACCGTGGAGTAGCGGGGGAGCGGCACCATCGTGTCCCCGTGGCCGCCCAGCACCATGGCCGACACGTCCACCACGGAGACGCCGAGCTCCATGGCGATGAAGGTGCGCAGGCGGGTGGAGTCGAGCACCCCCGCCATCCCCAGCACCCGCTCCCGCGGGAAGCCGGTCACCTTGAGGGCCACCCAGGTCATCACGTCGAGCGGGTTCGTCACCATGACGACGACCGCGCCGGGGGCCTTCGCCTTCACGGCCTTCATGGCGCCCGCGACGATCTCGAGGTTCTTCTTGAGGAGGTCCATCCGGTCCATGCCCGGCTTGCGCGCGAGGCCCGCGGTCATGACGACCACGTCCGCCCCCGCCACCCCCTCGGCCACGTCGTTGTAGCCGACGACCGAGCTGTCGTAGTCCTGGAGCGGCCCCGCCTGCCGCATGTCGAGGGCCTTGCCCTGGGGCATCCCCTCCACGATGTCCACGAGCGCGACCGTGGACGCGATGTCCTTCTGCGCCAGCACGTGGGCGCAGGTGGCCCCCACGTTCCCCGCCCCGATCACCGCGACCTTCGCCATGGCTGCCTCTTCCTTTCCGGACGGCGGCGCCGCTGGCGGCGCCCGCGCCCAACGCTGGAATCCAGGGTCGTCCACCCGCGGGACGGCCGCACCCCTCGCCGGGGGTCCTGCCTCGTTCCCGCCATTCTGCCCCGCGCGCTCCCCGCGGCGGGCGACTACCGCGCGCCCTCCCCGTGACCGCCGTCACCCGCGGGAGGGGCGCCGTCCTCCTCCGCCCCCTCCCCCTCGCCGCCGGCCCCCTCGGCCCCCTTCTCGGGGCCGAAGCGCCGCTTCGCCTCCTGCCGCTTCTCGTGGGACCGGCTCTTCAGCTCCTCGTCGGCCGCCTTCCACCGCGCCTTGGCCGCCGCGGCCTCCTCGTCCATGCCGAGGTCGTGGAAGCACATGGACAGGAGGAGGTGGCCCCGGATCTGGGTCGGGTCGAGGGCCAGGCACTTCCGCAGCCGCTCGATGCCCTTCTCCGGCTGTCCCGAGGCCTGGTAGAAGATCCCCCGCTGCAGCTCCGAGTTCCCCGTGGGGGGGAAGCGCTTCTCGAACTCCGCGAAGGCCGCGTCCGCCTCCTTCCACATCTGCTTCCCGGTGTAGGCGACCGCCCGCAGGAGGTAGCCCTGGGCGTAGGAGGGGTCCATGCGGACCGCGCGGTCGAGGATCGCCAGCGCCTCGTCGAAGCGGGAGAGCTCGGTGAGGAGGTCGGCCAGCTCCCCGTAGGCGACGGCGAAGGAGGGGAAGCGCTCCATGCAGAGCCGGAGCGCCTTCTCCGCCTCGCCGGTCTGCTGCAGGCGGCGGTGGGCGAGGGCGATGTGGTAGAAGGCCCGGGGCACCATGTTGTGGGTGGGCCGCATGGCGATCACCCGGTCCAGCACCTCGACGGCCTCGTCGTACCGGTTGAAGTCCACGAGCTCGAAGCCGTAGCCGACCATGGCCTCGTAGTGGCGGTCGGCCGCCTGCTCGGTCTTGAAGTCCATCCCCTTGGCCGCCTCGAACTCCGCCATGGCGTCCCGCCACTCCCCCCGGCTGATGTTGAGGGCCCCCTTCACGAACCGGAAGGCCCCGCTCCCCGGGGCGACCTCGTGGATCGCCGCCAGCAGGCGCGCGGTCGTGGCGCCGTCGCCGAAGTCCAGCGCCAGGAGCGCCGCCTCCGCCAGCGGCACCGGGTCCTTCGGCCGGAAGCGGGAGGCGGCGAGGTAGGCGTCCACCGATTCGGAGGCGGCGGATCCGTCCCCCGTGCGGGCCGCGTCGGCCGCGAGCCCCCGGGCCCGGGCGAGGTGGAAGCGGAAGGACTTCTCCTTCGAGTCCTCGGCGGAGGGGGCGGGCTCCTCGGCGCGGGCGGTGCAGGCGGGAGACGCCGCCGCCGCGGCCCCGAGGGCGGCGAGGAGGAGGGCGATCGGGATCCGGCGCCGGAGGTCCATGGCCCCCCGATCCTATCGGCCTAGAGTCCGCGCGTCCACTCGGGGCGCAGGGGTACCTCGCCCGACAGGGCCGCGTCCACGACGCCGAGGATGCGATCCCGGTCCCTCGGGAGGCGGCCCCCGAGGGGGAGGTAGTTGCTCGCGTGGTTCGTGCGGAAGACGGCGTCCGTCGGCGCCGCCTCCGCCACGAAGGTCCGCAGCTCCCGCAGCAGCCCCTCCACCCCGGGCAGGACGAACCGCCCCCGCTCCTCGAGGAGGGCCTGCGGGGTCCCCGGGATCACCGTGAGCGTGAGGAGGGAGAGGAAGCGCGGGTCCATGGCGGTGGCGAGGCGCGCCGACCCGAGCGCGTGCTCCTCGCTCCGCTCCACCCCCCCCGCCCCCAGGAGGAAGATGGCCGACACCTTCATCCCCGCCTCCCGCGCCCGGCGCGCCGCCTCCGCGTGCTCCTCGAAGGTCCCCCCCTTGGCGATGCGCTTGAGCGTCGCCGGGTCCCCGCTCTCGGGCCCCACGTAGACCTGCGCCAGCCCCAGGGCCCGCAGCCGCGCCAGCTCCTCCGGGCTCTTCGCGAGCAGGTTCCGCGCCATGGCGTAGCAGGAGACCCGCCTGAGGCGCGGGAAGGCGTCCCGGAGCGCCGCGAGCAGCGGCTCCCAGGTCCCCATGTCCATGACCAGCGCGTCCCCGTCGGCGACGAAGACCTTGTCCACGGAGGGCCCGAGCGCGCGGCGGGCCAGGGCCACCTCCTCCAGCAGCTCCGCGAGGGGGCGGACCCGGAACCTCTTCGCCCGGTACATGTCGCAGTAGGTGCAGGAGTTCCAGGAGCAGCCGACGGTGGCCTGGAGGATCCAGGAATCCGCCTCGCTGGGCGGCCGGTAGACGTCCCCCTCGTAGCGCACGGTCCGGCCTCAGTCCGACAGCAGGGGGAGGTAGCGGTAGTAGGTCTCCATGGTGAGCGTCCCCATGCAGGTCGTGTAGACCCACCCCTCCACCGTGTCCTGGTTCCAGGTCGAGGGCCAGGAGCCCCGCTCGCAGCCGCTCTTCTTCTGGAAGTACGGGAGCACCCGGCTCACCCGCCGGTTCCAGTCGTAGAAGTACTTCCCCCCCATCTGGTGCATGGCCAGCGTGCAGTAGTAGTAGTTGTACATGGGCCAGAGCCCCTGGGGCGCGAAGCGGCCGCCGCGGCCCCAGTCCTCCTTGCCCGGCTCGCCGAAGACGTCGAACTCCGGCAGGTAGACCTTCCGGATGTAGTTGGCGCTCCCGATGCAGAAGGGATGGGTCCGCCGCCACCCGAGGAAGATCCGCGACATGAGCCCGAGCGGCGTCGTCGCCCGGCCCGGTCCCCCCGAGGGGTCCTGGTAGCCGGTCTGGAAGACGTAGGTCGCCCCCTTCCCCACCTCGGTCCCGTAGTCCCCGGCGTCCTTCACCAGCTCCTCGTAGGGGCCCGCCTGGGGGACCCGCTGGGAGAGCTGGTTGAAGGCGAGGTAGGAGCCCTCCCAGAGGAGCTTCGGCACCGGGATGCCGGCCTTCTCCGCGGCCTTGCAGGCGAGCACCACCCAGGCGGTGACCGAGGAATCGAGGTCCCCGTTCTCCCGCACCATGGCGTAGCGCCAGCCGCCCCGGATGTTCATGAGCTCCACCTGCCGCGAGAGGATCCGCTCCGCGCCGCGGCGGCAGCGCTCGTCGCCCGTGGCGGCGTAGGCCTCGGCCAGGGCCTGCAGGGCGACCGGCCGCGCGTAGGAGCGGTTCCGCAGCCAGTCCCCCTGGTCGTAGTCCCCCTGCACCGTCATGGTGGCGAGCAGGGACTCGATGCCGCGGGAGAGGGCGTGGCGGTACTTCCCCGCCGCGGGGGAGTAGCCGGCCCCGAGGAAGGCGAGGCAGGAGACCCCGGTCATGCCCGCGGGGGCGAACTGGACGCGGGCCCCGCCGTTGCGGGAGCAGGGGGCCTTCGGGTCGCACCGGTCGAGGAACCCCGAGGCGTCCCAGATCCCGTCGAGCCCCTGGTGGCGGGCGAGCCAGGAGAGCCCCATCTGGACCGACTTCTCGGTATCCTTCGTCTGGCGGAACCCCTTGTTCTCCTTGTCGAAGTCGGCCCTCCACTTCTCCCGCTCGATGCGCTCCTGCTTCGGGGAGAAGAAGTGGGGGCTCCCCTCGAACCACTTGTTCCAGATGCCGGGGAAGGGGCCGAAGTAGTGGCCGGTCATCTTCTCCAGCGCGAGCATCACCTCGAACTGCTCCCGGCTCCCCTCCCGGGTGGACCGGAGCATCTGGAGGGCGAGGTCGAAGCCCTCCTTCGAGCGCCAGGAGCCCAGCGCCTCGCAGAGGCGTTGCACGTTGTCGTACTCCTTGGCGGCCAGCAGGCGCTCCCTGAACTCCTTCACGGAGTCGGGGTCGTTGACCTGCCAGAAGGCGACGCCGGAGGCCCGCGCGAGGACCTTGTCCTTGGCGCCGAGGATGCCGGTGCGGAGCAGGATCGGCCCCGCCTCCTTCACCTTCCGCTCCCCCACCACGGTGACGAGGAGGATGTGCTTGTTCTCGCCGCTCACGGTGGAGAGGCGCTTGAGGGCCTTCGGGCCCGTGGACTCGGTGGCGCAGCGGAGCAGCGCCGAGAGGCAGGCGGAGCGCACGGAGCCGTCCCCGTCGGAGCACATCCTCTCGAGGAGGGCGTCGGCGACGGCCTCGTGGTTCTCCTTCCCGAACCGCTCCGCGGGGTTCCCGCCGGAGAGGAACCCGAGCGCGTTGGCCGCGGCGCAGCGCACCTCGGCCGAGGGGGAGCGGAGGAGGAGGCCGAGGAGGTCGGGGACGTGGGTCAACCGGGCGCAGTTCTCGATGGCGCGGGCGCGGGGGCCGAGGGACCCGGACCCCGAGGCGCGGGCGACGGCGGCGGCGAAGAGGCCCTCCTCCTCGACGAGCCCGAGGGCCTCGGCGCAGAACCAGCCGTGGAATCCCTTCCCGTCGGCGAGGCCCCCGAGGAGGGCGGGGACGGCGGCGGGGTCGCCGATGCGGCCGAGGGCGACGGCGGCGGCGTTGCGGATGGCGGGCTCGGCGTCCTTCATCTGGGCCAGCGCGATGGAGACGCCCTCCTTCGCGCGGATCATGCCCAGGGCCTCGAGGACGCGGACGCGGACCTCCTTCGCGGGGGCGGTGGCGAGGGGGCCGGCGAGGAGGGGGGCGCCCTTCTCCGGGCCGAGGGCCTCGGCGAGGAAGGTGAGGGCGCGGAGGCGCGCGGGGTCGCGGTCCTCCTCGGCGGCCCTGCGGACCTCCATCGCGAGGCGGTCGGGGTCCAGCGCGGCGAGGAAGGCGCCGGCGACGTCGGCGAAGGCGTCGGGGGCGGGTTCGAGGGCGCGGCGGAGGACGGGGTCGAAGGCGGTGGCCTTGAGGGGGTCGGCGGCGCCCTCGAGGCCGCGCATGCGGGCGATGGCGAAGAGGGCGTCGAAGCGGGAGTCCTCGTCGCCGGCGGGGTCGTCGAGGGCGGTCAGCGCGTCGGAGAGGTCCTTGGGGAAGAAGCGGGTGTC